>NZ_CP123781.1:2659166-2965833 GCF_029909415.1 Minwuia sp. IMCC3009 | reverse complement strand
GAAAAAGGGTGACGTGATGCGTGCGGTGATCGTGCGTACCGCGAAGGAAGTCCGTCGCCCGGATGGAACCGCCATCCGCTTTGACCGCAATGCGGCCGTTCTGATCAACAAGCAGAACGAGCCGATCGGGACACGTATCTTTGGCCCGGTGACGCGCGAACTGCGCGGCAAGGGTTACATGAAGATCGTTTCCCTGGCGCCGGAGGTGATCTGATGGCCGAGAAGTTCAAGATCAAGAAGGGCGACAAGGTCGTCGTTCTGGCCGGCCGGGACAAGGGCCGTCGCGGCGAAGTCCTGCGGGTCCTCCGCGAGGACCGTCGGGCCGTTGTTTCCGGTGTCAACATGATCAAGCGGCATCAGAAGCCTGGTCAGGGCAACACCGGCGGCATCATCGAGCGTGAGGCCGCGGTTCACATTTCCAATCTCGCCCTCGAGGATCCCAAGGACGGCGCACCGACGCGCGTCGGATACCGGGTTCTCGATGACGGTCGCAAGGTGCGCTTCGCCCGGCGGTCCGGCGAAGTCATCGACGTCTGAGGAGGGGCAGTACAATGGCTCAGCCGAGGCTGAAGGAACAGTATCAGAGCGATATCCGGCCGGCACTGCGGTCGCGCTTTGAATACACCAACGAGATGCAGACCCCGAAACTCGACAAGATCGTCATCAATATCGGCGTGGGCGAGGCGGTCAGCGACTCGAAGAAGATCAATGCAGCGGTCAGCGAACTGGAGAAGATCTCCGGTCAGAAGGCCGTCGTGACCAAGGCGCGGAATTCCATCGCCGGCTTCAAGCTGCGCGAAGGCATGCCGATCGGCTGCAAGGTCACGCTGCGCGCGGACAGGATGTACGAATTCCTGGATCGCCTGATCACCATCGCCCTGCCCCGGGTCCGTGACTTCCGCGGTGTCAACCCGAACAGCTTTGACGGCAATGGCAACTATGCGATGGGCCTGAAGGAGCAGATCGTGTTCCCCGAGATCAGCTACGACGAGGTTGATGAAATTCGCGGGATGGACATCATCATCTGCACCACGGCCCGGACCGACGAAGAAGCCCGGGAGCTTCTCGCCGCGTTCAACATGCCGTTCCAGAAGAAGGACTGAATCCATGGCCAAGAAGAGTTCAGTCGAGAAGGAAAAGAGCCGCCGCAAGCTGGTGGCGAAGTATGCGGCCAAGCGGGAAACCCTGCGCCAGATGGCGAAGGATGAGTCCCTGTCGCAGGAGGAGCGGTTCGCCGCCCGCCTGAAGCTGGCCGAACTGCCGCGCAACAGTGCCGCAACCCGCGTGCACAACCGCTGCGGCGTCACCGGGCGTCCGAAAGGCTATTATCGGAAGCTCAACATGTCGCGTATCGCGCTTCGTGAGCTGGGGTCTGCTGGTCAGATCCCCGGTCTCGTGAAGTCGAGCTGGTAAGGGTAGCGAGATATGTCATTTTCGGATCCGATCGGGGACATGCTCACCCGTATCCGCAACGGGCAGATGGCGCGCAAGGGTGTCGTCCGCTCCCCCGCCTCCAAGTTCCGGGCCAACGTTCTCGAGGTCCTGAAGCGCGAAGGCTACATCCGTGACTGGCGGCGTGAGGACGGTGAGTCCGGTCACGGCGAGCTGGTCATCGAGCTGAAGTACTATGAGGGTGATCCGGTGATCAGCAAGATCCGCCGCGTATCGCGCCCCGGCCGCCGTGTCTATTCCGGTGTCGGTGACCTGACGAAGGTTGCCAACGGTCTCGGTATTTCGGTGCTGTCCACGCCCCGTGGCGTGCTTTCCGACGCGGAAGCACGGTCGGAGAACGTGGGCGGTGAAATCCTCTGCGAGGTATTCTGATCATGTCACGTATTGGCAAGAACCCTGTTCCGGTTCCGGCTGGCGTTGACGTCAAGCTGGAAGGCCGCGACATGAACGTGAAGGGAAAGCTGGGTCAGCTTTCCATGCGTTTCGTTGACGATGTCGATGTCGAGATGGCCGATGGCCAGATTACCGTGAAGCCTGTCGGCAACAGCAAGAAGGCCCGGATGATGTGGGGCATGCAGCGTACGCTGGCGGCCAACCTCGTCCAGGGCGTTTCCGAAGGCTTCGTCAGGGACCTGGAGATCACCGGTGTCGGTTATCGTGCGCAGGTGCAGGGCAAGGTGCTGAACCTGTCTCTGGGCTACAGCCACGATGTGCTGTACGACATCCCGGAAGGCATCGAGATCAAGTGCGAGAAGCCGACGTCCATCCGCGTGTCAGGTATCGACAAGCAGCGTGTGGGCCAGGTTGCCGCCGAAATTCGCGCCTGGCGCCCGCCGGAGCCCTACAAGGGCAAGGGTGTGCGTTACTCGGACGAGTATGTCGTCCGCAAGGAAGGCAAGAAGAAGTAAGGACGCCGTATCATGGGTTTCTACAAGCGCAAGACATCCGCGGAGAAGCGCCGCGAACGCGTCCGGGGGAAGATCCTGTCGGTGGCCAATGGCCGCCCGCGGCTCTCCATCCATCGGACTTCGAAGCACATCTATGCCCAGGTCATCGACGACAAGGCGGGGGTCACGCTGGCCGCTGCCGGTACCGTCGAGAAGGACCTGAGGGAGAAGGTGGGCAACACCTGCAACGTCGACGCCGCCGCCGAAGTCGGTCGTGTGGTCGCCGAACGTGCGGTTGCCGCCGGGGCGAAGGCTGTTGTCTTCGACCGTGGTGGGCTTCGCTATCATGGCCGCGTCAAGGCGCTGGCTGAAGCCGCCCGTGAGGGCGGTCTGGAATTCTAGGGAGTACGGAACGCATGGCCCGTCCCGATTTCAACGATCGTGACCGTGACAATGAATTCACGGACAAGCTGGTTCACATCAACCGCGTCGCCAAGGTGGTGAAGGGCGGTCGCCGGTTCGGCTTTGCCGCGCTGGTGGTTGTGGGCGACCAGAAAGGCCGCGTCGGCTTTGGCAAGGGCAAGGCCCGTGAAGTGCCGGAGGCGATTCGCAAGGCCACGGAAAGTGCCAAGCGCACCATGATCCGTGTGCCCCTGCGTGAGGGCCGGACGCTGCATCATGATGTGACGGGTCGCCACGGCGCCGGTCGTGTCGTGCTGCGTGCCGCCCCTGCCGGTACCGGTATCATCGCGGGTGGTCCGATGCGTGCGGTGTTCGAGAGCCTGGGTGTGCATGACGTCGTCACCAAGTCGATCGGCACCTCCAACCCCTACAACATGATCCGCGCGACGTTCGATGCGCTGGCGCACATCAACTCGCCGAAGCGGATTGCCGCGAAGCGTGGCCGCAAGGTCGGTGACATTGTCGGTCGTCGTGACGATGCCGCCGCTGCCGCCGCCGCGCAGGAGTGACAGCCATGAGCAACGCGAAGATCAAGGTCACCCAGACCGGCAGCCCGATCGGGCGGCCGAAGGACCAGCGCGCAACGCTGGTCGGCCTGGGGCTGAACAAGATGCACCGTTCGCGCGTTCTGGACGATACGCCGTCCATTCGCGGCATGGTGAACAAGGTACATCACCTGGTGAAGGTGGAGCAGGTCGACGCCTGATCAGGCGGACCGACCGGCACAAGCAGGATAGAAGGACAGGCATCGCATGCGCCTCAATGACATTACGGACAACGAAGGTTCGGCCCGTCCGCGCAAGCGCGTGGGCCGCGGCATGGCGTCCGGCACCGGCAAGACCGCCGGCAAGGGCATGAAGGGTCAGAAGTCGCGCTCCGGCGTGGCGATCAAGGGCTTCGAAGGCGGTCAGATGCCGCTGCATCGGCGTCTGCCGAAGCGCGGCTTCAACAGCCTGAAGTCCTCCGACTTCGCCGAGGTCAATCTCGGTCGCCTGCAGCAGGCGGTCGACGCGGGCAAGCTGGAGGCCGGCGCGAGCGTCGATGCCGCCGCGCTGATTGCCGCCGGTGTCATCCGTCGCGAAGGCGATGGTGTGCGTCTGCTGGGCAACGGCGAACTGACCGTTGCGCTGAACCTGACGGTGGCCGGTGCCTCAGCCGGTGCGGTTGCCGCGGTCGAGAAGGCTGGCGGTTCCGTGACCCAGACCAAGGCACGCACCGAGGCCGATGAGGCCGCGCGGGCTGCCAAGACCGAACGCCGCAAGGCACGGTCCGCAAAGAAAAAGTGATCGACGCCGGGGTGGCATTCATGCGACTGCCGCCCGATCTGGAGATGATCCGGCAAGTCTGAACGGGCGGCGCCTGACCGGGACCGCCCATCTATCGAGGTGAAGCAATGGCGTCAGCCGCCGAACAACTCGCGGCCAATGTTAACTGGAGTGCCTTCGCGAAAGCGACGGAACTCCAGAAGCGTCTGTGGTTTACCCTCGGTGCGCTGATTGTCTTCCGCCTTGGCACCTATATCCCGGTGCCGGGTGTCGATCCGGCGATCATGCGTGACGTGTTCGAACAGAACGCCAATGGCGTGTTCGGCATGTTCAATGTCTTTGCCGGTGGCGCGCTCGAGCGCATGACGATCTTCGCGCTGAACGTCATGCCCTACATCTCCGCCTCGATCATCATGCAGCTGATGACCACGATCTCTCCCACTGTCGAACAGTGGAAGAAGGAGGGGGAGCAGGGCCGCAAGAAGATCAACCAGTATACCCGCTACGGCACCGTGATCCTGGCGGCCTTCCAGGCCTATGGTATCTCGATCGGTCTCGAGGGGCTGGAGGGATCGGGCGGCAATGCGGTGCATTCGCCAGGCGCCTTCTTCCGTTTCACCACAGTGGTGACGCTGACCGGCGGCACCATGTTCCTGATGTGGCTGGGTGAGCAGATCACCTCGCGCGGTGTCGGCAACGGTATTTCCCTGATCATCTTCGCCGGTATCGTCGCCGAGCTGCCGAGTGCGCTCGCCGGTACCCTGGAACTTGGCCGTCTGGGCACGCTGTCGACCGGTATCATCCTGTTCCTGATGATCCTGATCGTCGGCGTCATTGCCTTCATCGTCTACATGGAGCGGGCGCAGCGGAAGGTGCTGGTGCAGTACCCGAAGCGGCAGATGGGCAACCGCATGGTCGGTGGCGAGACCTCGCATCTGCCGCTGAAGCTGAACACTGCCGGTGTCATTCCGCCGATCTTCGCGTCGTCCCTGCTGCTGATGCCCGTTACCGTGGCGCAGTTCAGCCAGGGTCAGGGACCGGAATGGATGCAGACCATCGTGGCCATGCTCGGTCGCGGTCAGCCGCTCTATCTGGCGCTCTATATCGGCGGCATCATCTTCTTCTGCTTCTTCTATACGTCGGTTGTCTTCAACCCGACCGACACAGCGGACAACCTGAAGAAGAATGGCGGCTTCGTGCCCGGCATCCGGCCGGGGCAGCGTACCGCGGAACATCTCGACTACATCCTGACCCGTATCACGGTGATCGGTGCGGCCTATCTGACGGCGGTCTGTCTGCTGCCCGAACTGCTGATCAGCCAGTGGGGCGTGCCCTTCTATTTCGGCGGCACGTCGCTGCTGATCGTTGTGTCGGTGACCATGGATACGGTCGGACAGGTGCAGAGCCATCTGCTGGCGCACCAGTATGAAGGGCTGATCAAGAAGTCTCGCCTGCGGGGAGGGCGCCGATGAACATCATTCTTTTCGGTCCGCCGGGCGCGGGCAAGGGCACCCAGGCGGAGTTCATCGTGAACCGCTTTCAGGTGGTCCAGCTTTCGACGGGCGACATGCTGCGCGCGGCGGTGAGCCAGGGAACGGAACTCGGCAAGATGGCCAAGGCTGTCATGGATGCCGGCGATCTGGTCGATGACGCGATCATCCTGGGCATCATCGGTGACCGGATCGCGGAACCCGACTGTGCCAAGGGCTTCATCCTCGACGGCTTTCCGCGCACGCTGCCGCAGGCCGAAGGGCTGGACAGCATGCTGGCCGAGAAAGGCCTGAAGCTGGATGCGGTGATCGAAGTCCGTGTGCCGGATGAGGAGCTGTTCTCCCGGATCGAGAAACGTGCGGCGGAGACGGGCGGTGCCCGGGCCGACGACAATGCGGAGACGCTGAAGAAGCGTCTGGAAGTCTATCATTCACAGACCGCACCGGTGCTGCCCTACTACCAGGACAAGGGCATGCTCAAGACGGTGGACGGCCTGCAGGCGATCGAGGCGGTGACCGCCGAGATCATGTCGATCCTGGAGGGTTGAGAACTTAGTACGAGAGGCTGAGAGACCGCTGGTTTGGGGTGGTTGACGGGCACGGTTCGATACGTATAATCGCGCGCCTTCAACAGATCATCGTCCCTTGACGGTTTTTCCGCGGTCCTTTCGGCTTGCGTTATGAGGAGATTGCGCGTGGCGCGTATTGCTGGTGTGAATATCCCGACCTCGAAAAGGGCGGAAATCGGACTGACCTACATTCACGGAATCGGGCGCACCAAGGCGCGCGAGATCTGCGAGGCGGTCGGCATCGCGCGGGAGCGCCGCGTGAACGAGCTGACCGAGGCGGAGGTCATCCAGATCCGCGAAGTGATCGAGAGCGGTCATCTGGTGGAAGGTGATCTGCGGCGCGAAGTCGCCATGAACATCAAGCGCCTGATGGATCTGAAGTGTTATCGCGGTCTGCGCCATCGCCGGGGTCTCCCGGTTCGTGGTCAGCGGACTCACACCAATGCACGTACCCGCAAGGGCCCCGCAAAGGCCATTGCCGGCAAGAAAAAGTAGGGAACGATGGCGAAGAAAGAGACACGGGTCCGCCGTCGCGAGCGGAAGAACATCACCAATGGCGTCGCGCACGTCCAGGCGACGTTCAACAACACCATGATCACCATCACCGACGTGCAGGGGAACGCGATTTCGTGGTCCTCCGCCGGCATGATGGGATTCAAGGGGTCACGCAAGTCCACGCCTTACGCTGCCCAGATGGCGGCCGAGGATGCGGGCAAGAAGGCGCAGGAACACGGCGTGAAGACGCTGGAAGTCAAGGTTCGGGGTCCGGGATCGGGTCGTGAGTCGGCCCTGCGCGCGCTTCAGGCCACCGGGTTCAACGTGACGTCGATCCGTGACGTGACGTCCATCCCGCACAATGGCTGCCGTCCGAAGAAGCGTCGTCGCGTCTGAGTACCTGTCCAGGCTGTCATCCTGACAGCGTGGGCGCATGTGAGGCCCGGGACACCCTGTGGTGCCCGGGTGCTGCCATGCTGAACGAACAATGAGGTCCGCGAAGTGATCCAGCGCAACTGGAAAGAGTTGATCAAGCCCGAAAAGCTCGAGATCAACGCAGAAGATCCCAAGCGCAAGGCGACTGTCGTGGCGGAACCGCTGGAGCGCGGTTTCGGCATGACGCTCGGCAATGCGCTGCGTCGTGTGCTGCTGTCCAGTCTCCAGGGCGCTGCCGTCACGGCGATCCACATCGACAATGTGCTGCACGAATTCTCCTCCATCGAGGGCGTGCGCGAGGATGTCACCGACATCGTGCTGAACGTGAAGCAGCTCGCCATCGCCATGCATGGCGAGGGGCCGAAGCGGATCACGCTGCGCGCGACCGGGCCGGGTGCCGTTACCGCCGGTCAGATCGAGACCGGGCATGACATCGATGTGCTGAACCCCGATCTGGTGCTGATGCATCTGGACGATGGTGCCAGCATCAACATCGAGATGACGGTGAACAACGGCAAGGGCTACGTTCCGGCCAGCGCCAACCGTCCGGAAGATGCGCCGATCGGTCTGATTCCGGTGGATGCGCTCTATTCGCCGATCCGCAAGGTCGCCTATCGCGTCGAGAACACGCGTGAGGGCCAGGTGCTGGATTACGACAAGCTCAGCATGGATATCCTGACCAACGGTGCCATCAGCCCCGAGGATGCCGTGGCCTATGCCGCGCGGATCCTGCAGGACCAGCTGCAGCTCTTCATCAATTTCGAGGAGCCGAAGCGGGAGCAGGTCGAGGAGCGCTCGGGCGAGCCGGAGATCAACCGCAACCTGCTGCGGAAGGTCGACGAGCTGGAGCTCTCGGTGCGTTCGGCCAATTGCCTGAAGAACGACAACATCGTCTATATCGGCGATCTGATCCAGAAGACGGAAGCGGAGATGCTCCGTACCCCGAACTTCGGTCGGAAGTCGCTGAACGAGATCAAGGAAGTGCTCGGTCAGATGGGCCTGCGCCTCGGCATGGAAGTGCCGGGCTGGCCGCCGGACAATATCGAGGAAATGGCCAAGCGGCTCGAAGACCACTACTGAGGCGGACCTCCGGTCGGCTTCCTTTGAAGAAGGTTTCCAAATCATGCGTCATCGCAACAAGGGGCGTCGGTTCAACCGCTCCAGCTCGCATCGGAAAGCGATGCTGTCGAACCTCTGCAACGCGCTGATCAAGCACGAGCAGATAAAGACCACACTGCCGAAGGCGAAGGACCTGCGTCCGGTTGTCGAGAAGCTGGTGACCCTGGCCAAGCGGGGTGGTCTGCACGCCCGCCGTCAGGCCTATGCCCAACTGCCGGAAGAGAAGGTGGTGGCGAAGCTGTTCGACGAGCTGGCCGGTCGCTACGCGGATCGTTCGGGCGGTTACACCCGCATCATCAAGGCCGGTTTCCGTTATGGCGACGCCGCGCCGATGGCGATCATCGAATTCGTTGACCGTGACACGGACGCCAAGGGCACGGACAGTGGTCCGGTCCAGGGTGACGACGAGGATGATTTCGAGGACGCCGCCTGATCAGGCCAGTCCGGTTCCGCAGACGCGGTGCCACTGAGATGTCAGAATGGGGCGGTCCGGTTGACGGATCGCCCCATTTTCGTTTCCACCAGCACGCTGGAGTCGATCCATGCGCAAGATCCTGTTCATGCCCCTGCTGGCTTTCGCGGTGACCGTGGCGGTCGCCTCGGCCTCCGCCCAGACGGTTCCGCAGGACCGTGCTGCGCTGACCCAGAGCTTCGCGCCGCTGGTGGAGCAGGTGGCACCGGCGGTGGTGAACATCTACGCCAAGCGCATGGTACGGCAGCGCGCCAATCCCCTGTTCGATGATCCCTTCTTTGGTCGTTTCTTCGGTGACGTGTTCCGGCGCAACCGCCCGAAGGAGGAACGCTCCCTCGGGTCCGGCGTGATCATGGATGGGGCGGGGCTGGTGGTGACCAACCATCATGTCGTGGCGGATGCGGAGGACATCACGGTTGTCCTCAACGACCGGCGGGAGTTCGAGGCACGGCTGGTGCTGTCGGACGAGGATACGGATCTCGCCGTGCTCTCGATCGAACCGGAGGGCGGAGATCTGCCGTTCCTGCGGGTGCGGTCGTCCGACACCATTCGGGTGGGCGATATCGTGCTGGCCATCGGCAATCCGTTCGGTGTCGGCCAGACCGTGACCAGCGGCATCATTTCCGGTCTGGCCCGCAGTCACGTGACCGATTCCGGTGGGCCGCAGTCATTCATCCAGACCGATGCGGCGGTCAATCCGGGCAATTCGGGCGGGGCGCTGGTCGGCATCGACGGGCTGCTGGTCGGGGTCAATACCGCGATCTTTTCCCGGTCGGGGGGCAGCCATGGTGTCGGCTTTGCCATTCCGGCCGACCTGGTGGCGGCGGTCGTTCAGGCCGCACGCAATGGCACGGGACTGGTGCGGGCGTGGGTCGGTATGGAAGGGCAGGATCTGACGGCTGACCTGGCCCAGGGCATCGGGCGGGCGAGGCCAGGCGGCGTGCTGGTCGCGGATCTCTATCCGGGCGGCGCGGCAGAGCGTGCCGGACTGCGTCAGGGCGACGTGGTGCTGCGGGTCGACGGGCGCGCGGTCCGTGATCCGGCAGAGATGCAGTTTCGCATCGCGACCCTGCCAATCGGGGGGGAGGTCGATCTGACGGTCTGGCGGCGTGGTGAGACACTGTCGCTTGCCCTGCCGCTGGAGGCCGCGCCGGAGGACCCGCCACGGGACGTCGTGGATCTGTCGGGCAGCCATCCGCTGCAGGGGGCGAAGGTAGGCAACATGTCGCCGGCCTTTGCGCTGGAACTGGATCTGGACCCGATGCAGCGCGGGGTGATCATCCTTGGCGTGCGCCGGGGTGCGCCCGTCTCGCGCTTCGACTTCCGGCCCGGCGATATCATCCGCAGTGTCAACGGACGGCCGGTCGAGCGCACCCGTGGACTGGACCGTCGGCTGGCCGACGAGCCGGAGCAATGGGTCATCGATGTCCTGCGCGCCGGTCGCGCCCATCAGGTCCGTGCCAGGCGGAATTCATGACCGGTTCCCTGTTCGAGGCGGCGGGCGTTGATGACGGCATTCCCCGACCCCTGGCAGACCGTCTGCGGCCGCAGTCGCTGGAACAGGTCGTAGGGCAGGATCATCTGCTGACGGGGGAGGGACCCATCGCCCGCATGGCCGCGCAGCGCCGTCCGGGGGCGGTGATTCTCTGGGGCCCGCCGGGAACCGGCAAGACCACCATCGCACGGCTGCTGGCCGGTTCGGTCGATATGGAGTTCGTGCAACTGTCCGCCGTGTTCTCTGGCGTCGCCGACCTGCGGAAGGCCTTTGATCAGGCGCGGGCCCGGCGCAGCGACGGACGCGGCACCCTGTTGTTCGTTGACGAGATCCATCGGTTCAACCGCGCGCAGCAGGACGGATTCCTGCCGGTGGTGGAGGACGGGACCATCGTGCTGATCGGCGCGACGACCGAGAATCCGTCGTTCGAGCTCAATCCCGCGCTGCTGTCGCGCTGTCAGGTGCTGGTATTGCGGCGGCATGATGATGCGGCGCTGGAGGCTTTGCTGACCCGGGCGGAAGCCCTGATGGAAGCGCCATTGCCACTCACCGCGGACGGGCGGCTGACACTGAAGGCCATGGCGGACGGAGATGGCCGCTATCTGCTCAACCTGGCGGAGGAACTCTACCGTCTGGCGCCCCCGTCACCGCTTGAACCGTCGGAACTGGCGGAGGCGCTGCAACGCCGCGCGCCGATCTACGACAAGGGGCAGGAGAGCCACTACAATCTGATCAGTGCCCTGCACAAGTCGCTGCGCGGGTCGGACTGCGACGCGGCGCTCTACTGGCTGGCGCGGATGCTGGCGGGGGGCGAGGACCCGCTGTTCATCGCCCGGCGTCTGGTCCGCTTCGCCTCGGAGGACATCGGGCTGGCGGATCCGGAGGCGCTGCACCAGGCGCTCGCCGCCAAGGCGGCCTATGATTTCGTCGGCTCGCCGGAGGGGGAACTGGCACTGGCGCAGGCGGTGCTCTACCTCGGTACGGCGCCGAAATCGAACGCCGCCTATGTCGCCATGAAACAGGCGCAGAAGGCCGCGCGCGCCACCGGCTCCCTGTCGCCGCCGATGCATATCCTGAACGCGCCGACGGGCATGATGAAGGATCTGGGGTATGGCAAGGGCTATGCCTATGACCATGATCAGGAAGACGGCTTCTCGGGTCAGAACTATTTCCCCGATGACATGCCGCGACAACAGTTCTACCAGCCTGTGGAACGCGGCTTCGAGCGCGAGGTGGGCAAGCGCCTGGCCTACTGGAACAGGATCCGTGACCGCCGCGCGGGGGAGAGTGAATGATGTCACCAGGCCTGATCGTCGCGATTGCGCTGGGTGGCGCGGTGGGGGCCGTGGTGCGCTACGGTGTGGTGCAGACCACGTTGCGGCTCTGGGGTACGGGTTTCCCGGTGGGCACGCTGGTGGTCAATATCGTCGGCAGTCTGGCGATGGGACTGGCCGTGGAATGGCTGACCGCACGCGGCATGTCCGATGCCTGGCGTGGATTTCTGACCGTTGGCCTGCTGGGCGCCCTGACCACCTTCTCCACCTTCTCGCTGGATGTGGCCCTGTTGCATGGGCGGGGTGAGATGGCGCTGGCGGCGCTGTATGTGATGCTGTCGGTGTGCCTGTCCGTGGGCGCGCTGTTTCTTGGATTGTGGCTTGGGCGGGGGATGTTTGCATGAGTGGTGTTCGCCATGAACGTGTGGGCCGTGACGAGGACGGCATGCGCATCGATCGCTGGTTCCGCAGCCGCTTCCCCGATGTGACCCAGGGACGGGTGCAGAAGATGCTGCGCAAGGGCGAGATCCGTCTCGACGGCGGACGGGTCAAGGCCGACACGCGGGTTGCCGCGGGACAGCAGGTGCGCGTGCCGCCACTGGCGCCCATGCCGCGTGCCGACCGCAAGCCACAGACCCGGCCCGTCACATGGACCGAGTCGGAAGCACGGGATCTGCAGAACCTGGTCATCTATCGCGACCGGGAGGTGCTGGTGATCAACAAGCCAGCCGGACTGGCCGTGCAGGGGGGCAGTGGCATCAGCCGTCATCTGGATGGCATGCTGCCCGCGCTGACCTTCGACGCCGACGAGACGCCGCGTCTGGTGCACCGGCTGGACCGGGATACCTCCGGCGTGCTGGTGCTGGCCCGTACCCGTCAGGCGGCGCAATGGCTGACCCGCGCCTTTCGCGACCGGGCCACCGTCAAGACCTACTGGGCCATCTGCATCGGCGCGCCACGACCTGCGGAGGGAACCATCGATCTGCCCCTGCTGAAGGAAGGGGGCAATTTCGGCGAACGGGTGGAGGCGGTGCCGGAGGGCGGGCAGCGTGCCATCACCCAGTACATGACTGTCGCACATGCCGCGAAACGTGCCGCCTGGCTGGCCATGCGCCCCGTGACCGGGCGGACGCATCAGCTTCGGGTCCACGCAACGGAGATCGGGCACCCGATCATCGGCGACGGCAAGTACGGCGGTGCCGATGCGCACCCAGGCGGCTTCGATGGCCAGCTTCATCTGCATGCCCGCCGACTGGAACTGCGACGCCCCGACGGGCGCATGCTGGACGTCACCGCCGATCCGTCACGGCACATGCTGAATGCCATGGATCTGCTGGGGTTCGACGTGAACGACATTGCCGCGGACATCATCTGGCCGGACGCCTGATTCCAAACCGTCACATGACCGTGTTAACGGATTGCTTGCCCCGGGAGTGGTCCAACCGGTCTCGGGCACTGTAGAAATTCCGTCTGAACTGCTGGAGTTGATCCTCATGCGTCGTCGCGGTTTCCTGATCGGAGCGCCCCTGGTTGCCGTCATGCTGCTGCTCACGGGATGCAGCCTGTTCACCTCCCTGCCCGAGAAGACCAGCACGGCGGAGCGGATTGCCGGTTTGCCTACTGCGGGCCTGGATCTGCAGCGGCCGGTGGAGGTGCGCTGGAACAGCCACATGGTGCCGTGGATCACGGCGGAGACCGATGATGACGCCGCCTATGCGCTGGGTCTGGTACACGCCCATCTCAGGCTCGGCCAGATGGAGATCGCGCGCAGGCTGGCCGCCGGTCGCCTGTCGGAGATCGGCGGCGTCCTGGCCGCCGACATCGACGAGACCATCCGCATCATTGGCTACTACCGGGGAACCCGGGAAGCCTTCGCGCAGTTGCCGGAACCGACCCGACGCTGGCTGCAGCGCTTCACGGACGGTATCAACGCCTATCTGGCTCAACTGACCGATCTGCCGCACGAATACAAGCTGTTCGCCTTCGAGCCGGAACCCTGGACTGTCTATGACGTGATGGCATTTGGTCGGCTCGCGGGGTCAGACGTGAACTGGCTCACGGGGATCGGCATGCTGGCTCTCAGCGACCGGCCCGACTGGCCCGATATCTGGGCGCAGGCGATGGCGTTCAACGGTGGTGCGGTGCCAAGCGTGGCGGTCGGTGGCGCGGCGGAGGAACGGCAGAATGCGGCGCGTCTGGCAACGATGCTGGACATGATCGGTGCCCATGCCCGCAGCGGCTCCAATGCCTGGGCCGTCAGCGGTGAGAGATCGGCAAGTGGCAAGCCTGTGCTGGCCACCGATCCCCATCTGGGTATCCTTGCCCCGAACGTCTGGATTCTGGCCGGGCTCAAGTCGCCGGGTCATGAGGTCGTGGGCATGATGCCCGCCGGCCTGCCGGTATTCGGGCTGGGACGCAGCCAGCATCTTGCGTGGGGCGCGACCAACCTGCGTGCCCGATCCAGTGATCTGGTTGATGTGACCGACCTGCCGGATAGTGCCTACGGGATCGAGCAGGAAACGGTCAGGATCCGCTTCGGCTTCGACCGTGATGTGGAGCGCAGGGTCTCGCCCTATGGTCCCCTGATCACCGACAGCCCGCTGGTGAACGATCCGAAGGGGCGCCGTATTGCCCTGCGCTGGATCGGGCATCTGCCGTCCGATGAACTGACGGCCTACATCGCTGGCGCACAGGCGACCAGCATCGCGGAGTTCCGTGCGGCCTTTGCCGACTATGCGGTACCTGGCCTGGCCTTCGTGGTGGCCTCGGCCGATGGCGACATTGCGATAGGTACCGCGGCCAGACTGCCGGTCCGCCCGCTGGACATACCGCGCGACCTGGTGCTGCCCGTTCCGGTCGAAGGGGCGGACCCCTGGGACCGCGTGCTCGGGGCCGCCGACCTGCCGTGGATCGTCAATCCGGCCCGGGGCTATGTTGCCTCCGCCAACAATCCGACCGCGATTGCCTCCATTCCCCTGACCATGTTCGATACGCCGCCTGACCGGATCACCCGGCTGAACGCGCGTCTGGCCGCCGCGACAGCCGTCGATCGCGACTTCATGGCGGAACTGCAGCGCGATACCTATTCCATGTCGGCGGTATTCCTGCGCGATGCCATCGTGGAGGCCGCCCTGGCGGCTGGCATGGCCGAGCAACTGCCGGCGCGGATGGTTGCCTGGGATGGTCAGTACACGGTGGATTCCGAGGGCGCGCTGCTGTTGGAGGCGATGCAGGCGACCCTGGCCCCGAACGTCTATGACACGCTGGATGAAGCGGACGTCTTCGATGTGGTCAGCCGCTGGTCCTGGTTCCGCTACAAGCTGGCGGCGGACATTCGCCGCCTTTCAGCGGAACAGGTTCGGGCCATCATGCCCGCGGCACTGGACGCCGCCGCGAAGGCGGATACGGAATTCGGTGAGTGGGGACAGATGCATCGCCTGCAACTGCGTCATCCGCTGGCCAATGCACCGGTGCTTGGCGGTCGCTATGTCTTTGCCGACGTGCCCTCCGGCGGATCGAACGAGACAGTCATGAAGTCGGCGCACAGTCCGACGACCGAACGCCATCCGGCGAGCTATGGCAGCCAGGCGCGACAGATCAACGACATGGCGGATCCGGACGCGAACTGGTTCGTGCTTCTGGGGGGTCAGGATGGCTGGATGAATGCGGAAGCCTTCGCCGACCAGTTGCCGCTCTGGCAGCGGGGCGAGTACATCCGGATCCCGTTGACCCGTCCGGCGGTGGAGGCCGATTTCGACCGGGTCACCGTGCTGCGCCCGTCCAGCCGGTAAGCGCGCGTCACCCGATCCGTCGGAACGGGTGGGCGCGGTAGACGCCGAGTTCGCGCACGGTGGTCGAGTAGTAGCGCAGTTCGTCCAGGGCCCGGGCGACGGCAACGTCCGAGACATGTCCCTCGATCTCCGCGTAGAACTGCGCCACCGTGAAGCTCATGTCGGTGATGTAGCTCTCCAGCTTCACCACATTGATGCCATTGGTCGCAAAGCCGCCCAGTCCCTTGTAGAGCGCGGCGGGCACGCTGCGCACCTGGAACACCAGGCTGGTGATCGCGGGCTCGTCCGGCGGTGAATCCATGCGCTGGCGGGACATGATGACGAAACGGGTGGTATTGCCTATCCGGTCCTCGATGCGGCTGCGCAGCGGCTTCAGGCCGTAGATCTCGGCTGCCAGGGAGGAGGCGATGGCAGCTTCCTCGGGGTTGTTGCGTTCCGCCACTTCCTGCGCGGAACCGGCTGTGTCGGCGGCCACCACGGCTTCGATTCCCAGTTCACGGATGATGTCCCGGCACTGGGCCAGCGCCTGTTCGTGGCTGTAGACGCGCTTGACGCTCTCCAGCGTCGCGCCTTCCGGGGCCAGCAGCATGTGCTGCACGCTCTGGAAGTGTTCGCCGATGATGTAGAGGCCGGAGTTGGGCAGCAGGTGATGAATGTCGGCCACGCGCCCGCCCAGGCTGTTCTCGATCGGGATCATCCCGACATCGACCGTCCCGGACTTCACCGCGTCGAAGGCGGCGTCGAATGTCTTGCAGGCCACGGCCTCCGCATTCGGAAACACTTCCCGGCAGGCCAGGTTGGAATAGGCACCGGGGACGCCCTGGAAGGCGACCGTCTTGGGCGAAACCTGCATGTTCATGGGACTGTGTTTCCTGTCGGGTCGGGAAGTGATTCGGCTGGTCGGGGTGAGGGGGGTGAAACTCGGCTCGCGGTCCGGCCCGCGCGGCCGGTTTCAGGCGCGGCGGCTGGCAAACAGGGCCCGCATCCGCGCCAGATCCTCTGGTGTATCGACCCCGAACGGAATTGTCTGCACCCTTGCGGCATCAATGCGCATGCCGTTCTCAAGCGCCCGCAGCTGTTCCAGCTTCTCGCGCTGTTCCAGCGGGCTGGGCGGCAGGGCGACGAAACGCTGGAGTGCTGCCCTGCGGTAGGCATAGAGGCCGATGTGGTGCCAGTAGGGACCGTCGCCACCGGGCGCGCGCAGGCGCGTGAACCAGAGCGCGCGGGCAATGTCCTGCCCGGCATCGAAGGCTGTCACGACCTTCACGGCATTGGGGTCGTCCACCTCAGCCGGGTCATCGATCTCCGCCACCAGGGTGCCGATATCGACTGCGCTGTCCGCCTGCAGGGGCGCGAGCACGGCGCGGATGGTTTCGGCGTCCAGGGCCGGCAGATCGCCCTGCAGGTTGATGATCGCGTCGTGTGACCCGTCCGGGTCGGCACGGTTCAGGGCCTCGAAGATGCGGTCGGAGCCGGACGGGTGTGCCGGGTCGGTCAGCACCGCCGTACCGCCTGCGTCCTGCACGACGTCGCAGACTTCCCTTTCCGCCGCGGCCACCACCACGGGGCCCAGATCCGCCTCCTGCCCCCGGCGGAGAACCTGCACGATCATGGGCACGCCTTCGATCTCCGCCAGCGGTTTGCCGGGCAGACGGGTGGAGGCCATGCGGGCGGGTATGATCAGGATCGGGCGCATGGCATTGTCATCTTCCGGGTGGGGCCTAGGGTCTATGCGGCGTTTGACCGCATCATTCCGAGGGGGGGCGAAAGGGTATCACCAGACACGTATCGTTGTGGCCCTGCGAGGGGACGCACGATCACTGGCGCCGCCTGATTGGCATCCAGAAAACCGGAAGGATCGAGCCGTGAAATTCGACATGTTTGAGTTCAACAAGATTGCGGGCGCAGTCCTGTTCACCGTCCTGATCGGCTTTGGTGTGTCGGAGCTTTCCGGCATCCTGATCCACCCTGCCGGTCACAGCGACACTGTCGCCTATCCGGTCCCCGATATCCCGGAGAGTGGCGCGGTCGCTGCGGAAGCCGCTGACGAGCCTGCGGTATCCATCGGCACGCTGCTGGCCAGCGCCGACGCCGCCAAGGGCGAGAAGGTCTTCAAGAAGTGCGCCGCCTGCCACACCATCGACGATGGCGGTCCCAACAAGGTCGGCCCGAACCTGCATGGCATCCTGGACCGTGACATCGGTTCCATCGGCGGCTTTGCCTATTCGGCGGATCTGGCGGAGCTGGAAGGCAACTGGACCTATGAGTCGCTGAATGAGTTCCTGACCAAGCCGAAGGATTTCGCGTCCGGCACCAAGATGGCCTTCGCGGGCATCAAGAAGGATATCGATCGCGCCGACCTGATCCTCTACATGCGTGCGCAGGGTGACGCCGACACGCCGCTGCCGGCCGAGTGATCACGACATCTTCTCCGATACCGGTAGCTGACCCTGAACTGATCGCGTTCGCGCACGATCTTGCGGATCGTGCGGGCGCGGTCATCCGGCCGCTGTTTCGTCAGCCACTGGACGTCGACACCAAGTCCGATGCCAGCCCGGTGACGATTGCCGATCGCGGGGCCGAGGCGGCGATCCGGGAACTGATCAACGACCGCTACCCGGAGCATGGCATCCTGGGGGAGGAGTTCGGTGCGGAACGCGCGGACGCCGACTGGGTCTGGCATCTGGACCCGATCGACGGCACCAAGTCCTTCATCTGCGGCTCTGCCCAGTTCGCGACCCTGATCGCGCTGGCCTGGCGCGGGGAGCCGGTGATCGGCATCATCGACCAGCCGATCCAGCGGGAACGCTGGGTGGGGGTGACGGGCAAGCCGACCCTGTTCAACGGCAAGCCCGTGCAGACCCGCGAATGCGCCGGGATAGACCAGGCGACCTTCTTCTCCTGGGGCGCGGAATGTTTCGAAGGCGACCGCGGTGCCGCGCTCTGGCGGCTGGCGGAGGGGACTGCGCTGCGACGCTACAGCGCCGATGCCTATGCCTATGGTCTGCTGGCGCTGGGCTTCGTCGACATCGTGGCGGAGAACGACCTGAAGCCGCATGACTATCTGGCCCTTGCCCCCGTCGTGAATGGTGCCGGTGGCCGCATCACCGACTGGGAAGGCAACCCGATTCGGTTCGGAACCGGTGCCGAGACGGTGGCCGTCGGTGACCCCGCGCTGCATGCGGAAGTGATCGCCCGCCTGAAAGGTTGACGCGATCACGGTTGCGCGTCTTTCGCCCCGTGCCCAACTCTGGTCATAATGAAACGGCAAGCCGCTGTGACTGGCGTGAACAGATGGAGGATGATGCCGGTGAAGCTTTCGGGTTCGAAGACCATTCTGGGTGCCGTGCTGCTGCTGGCCGCGATCGGCATCAATGCCGGGTCTGCGCTGGCGGAGAATGTCGAGAAGACCCATGCACTGTCGCTGCTGGGCGAACCGCAGTATCCGCCGGGCTTCGATCATCTGAGCTTCGTGAACCCTGACGCGCCGAAGGGCGGCACGCTGCGTCTCAGTGCCTTCGGCGGCTTCGATTCCCTCAATCCCTACATTCCGAAGGGCAATGCGGCCAGTGCCGCCGCGCAGGCCATCGAGACCCTGATGGACACGCATCTGGGTGAGCCCTCCGCGGAGTACGGGCTGATCGCCGAAACGGTTGAAGTGCCGGAGGATGACTCCTGGGTCATCTTCAACCTGCGGGAGGAAGCGCGCTTCCACGACGGGTCGCCGATTACCGCCGAGGACGTGGTCTTCAGTTTCGAGCGGCTGCAGGAGGAAGGCGAGCCCTTCTACCGCTACTATTACCGCAACGTCGTCAGCCACGAGATCCTTGGTCCCCGTCGGGTGAAGTTCACCTTCTCCAGTGCCGGAAACCGGGAGCTGCCGCAGATCATGGGGCAGTTGCCGGTGATGTCGAAGGCCTGGTGGTCGACCCGCGAATTCGGGGCCACGACGCTGGAGGCCCCCATGGGGTCCGGCCCCTACCGCGTCTCCGAAGTGGAACCGAACCGCCGCGTCGTTCTGGAGCGGGTCCCCGACTACTGGGGCCGCGACCTGGGCTTGGCGAAGGGGCGCTACAACTTCGACCGTATCCAGTACGAATATTTCGCTGACCGCACCGCGCTGCTGGAGGCGTTCAAGGCCAATGTCTACGACTTCCGCTCGGAGAACAGCTCGAAGGACTGGGCCACGGGCTACGACTTCCCGGCCCGCAAGGACGGGCGCGTGAAGCTGGAACTGGTGCCCCACAATCGCCCCACCGGCATGCAGGGCTTCATCTACAACCTGCGCCGCCCGTTGTTTCAGGACCCGGCGCTGCGGCAGGCGCTGGCCTATGCCTTCGATTTCGAATGGGCCAACCAGAACCTGTTCTTCGGACAGTATACCCGCACCCAGAGCTTCTATTCGAACACGGAGCTTGCCTCGACCGGCCTGCCATCGCCGGAGGAACTGAAGCTGCTGGAGCCGCTGCGGGGCCAGATCCCGGATGCGGTCTTCACGGAAACCTACGAGGCCCCGTCGACCGAGGGGCGGGGCGGATTGCGCAGCAACCTGCGGGAGGCCAACCGGACCCTGAAACAGGCCGGCTACCTCATTCGCGACGGCAAGCTGATCGACCCGGCAACCGACGCGCCGGTGACCTTCGAGATCCTGCTGATCGATCCGGGTTTCGAGCGGATCGTGCTGCCCTTCACGCAGAACCTTGCCCGACTGGGTGTCGATGCAACGGTGCGTGTCATCGATTCGGCGCAGTACCAGAACCGGCTGCGCGCCTTCGAGTTCGACATGGTTGTCGGCACCTTGCCGCAATCGGCCAGTCCGGGAAATGAACAGCGGGATTTCTTCGGCTCTGCCGCGGCGGAGCGGGAAGGCAGCCGCAACCTGATGGGGCTGAAGTCGGAGGCGGTGGACAAGCTGATCGAGCATGTGATCTTCGCCGATAGCCGCGAATCCCTGATCACCGCCACCCGCGCCCTCGACCGTGTGCTGCTGCATTCGCATCTGGTGATCCCGCAATGGCATATCTCCGCCAGCCGGATCGCCTATTGGGACAAGTTCGGCAGGCCGGACACCAACCCGTCCTACGGTGTCGATATCTTCTCCTGGTGGGTGGACCCGGAGAAGGCAGCAAGGATCGGGGGCAAGGCACAGTGAGGTGCACCGTGAGGCGCACCGTGCCCGTACTGGCGGCATGCGCGCTGGCACTGCTGGTCCTGCTGCCGTGGGGGCAGGCGGTTTCCGAACCGCGTCACGGGATCTCCGTCTTCGGCAAGCTGAAGTACGGACCGGATTTCCGGCACTTCGACTGGGCCGATCCGGCGGCACCGAAGGGCGGACTCCTGCGCATCCGCGACCTCGGTACCTTCGACACGGTCAACCTCTACATCCTGAAGGGGCGGCGCCCGAGTGCCATCCAGCTGCACGAGATCCGGCTGCACGAGCGGCTGATGGTGCGGTCCTATGACGAGCCGGATGCGCATTATGCACTGGTGGCCAAGACCGTGGATGTGGCGGAAGACGGGCGGACAGCGACGTTTCAGCTCGACGCGCGGGCCCGGTTCCACGATGGCAGCCCGATCCGCGCCGAGGATGTTGTCTGGAGCCTGAACACGATCCGCGACAAGGGCCATCCGGTACTGCGCAGCGTCTTCGCCAAGGCGACGGCGGAAGTGCTTGCACCAGACAGGGTCCGTTTCAGTTTCGCACCGGGGGCGCCCCGCGACCTGGCGGTCCGCGTTGCAGGTGACCTGCCGATCCTTTCGGCGAACTACTACGCGACTCACGACTTCACCGAGACCACGCTGGATCCGCCGCTCGGCTCCGGTCCCTATCGGATCAGCAAGGTGCGTTCCGGCAGCAGCATCGAGGTGGAGCGTGTCGCGGACTACTGGGCTGCCGATCTGCCGGTCAATCGGGGCCTGTGGAACTTCGACACCATCCGCGTCGACTACTACCAGGACCGCACCTCCGCCCTGCTTGCCTTCTTTGCCGATGAATATGACTTCCGGGAGGAGTTCACGTCCAAGAGCTGGGCCACCGAATATGACGACAAGCAGCCGGTGCAGGACGGTCGGATCGAACGGCTGACCCTGTCCGACGGTCGCCCGTCGGGCGCGCAGGGCTGGTTCCTGAACCTGCGCCGCGACCGCTTCGCCGACCCGAGGGTGCGCAAGGCGCTGGACCTGGCGTTCGATTTCGAATGGACCAACAGGAACATCTTCTACGGCCTCTACAAGCGGACCGGGTCGGTGTTCGAGAATTCGGAACTGGCGCAGGACGGTCCGCCGTCGGCGGCGGAACTGGCCCTGCTGGAACCCCTGCGCGGGCAGGTGCCGGACGGCGTTTTCGGAGATGCCTATGCGAGTGCATCGACCGAGGCGAAGGGCGGTATCCGCGGACAGTTGCGCCAGGCCGGTCGTCTGCTGAAACAGGCCGGCTGGGAAATACGGGACGGGGTGCTGGTGGACGCGAAGGGGGAACCCTTCGCACTCGAATTCCTGATGTACCAGCCTTCCTTCGAGCGGGTGATCGGTCCCTACGTGAAGAATCTGGAGCGGCTGGGCATCCGCGCGACCATGCGCTTCGTCGATGCGGCGCAGTATGTGGAACGGGTGAAGGCCTTCGATTTCGATCTGGTCACGGCACGCTTTTCACCACCGGAGACGCCGGGGGCGGAACTCTACAGCTTCTGGGGCAGTGCTCAGACCGATGTGCCGGGCTCCAACAACTACGCCGGAGTCAGGGACCCGGCGGTGGATGCCCTGATCGAGGATGTGCTGTCCGCGCCTGACCGCCCGGCCCTGCTGGCCGCGACACGGGCGCTGGACCGGGTGATCATGTGGAACAGCTACATCATTCCCCAGTGGTACAAGGGGGAGCACAATCTGGCCTATTGGGACCGCTTCGGTCGCCCCGCCGCGCCGAAACCCGATTACCATCGCGGCGTGGTGAACAGCTGGTGGTTCGACGCCGACAGGGCCCGCCGGACCGGGGGCAGGAATGGCGGCTGACCTGCTATCCGCGAGAGCCATGTCTGACACTGCGCGTCTGGACCTGAACCGCCCGGCAGGAGCCGCCCGTCCATGATCGCCTATATCGTCCGCCGCCTGCTGTTGATGATCCCGACCCTGTTCGTGATCCTGCTGATCAATTTCGCCATCATCCAGTTCGCCCCCGGCGGACCCGTGGAGCAGGTGATCGCGGAGATTCAGGGAACGGCGGTCGGTGCGGGCGCAAGGCTGACGGGCTCGGGAGGTGGCGAGGTTTCGGGCGGCGGCCAGCCAGGTTCCGGCGTTCAGGACAGCAGCTATCGCGGCGCCCAGGGGCTGGACCCGGAATTCATCAAGGAACTGGAGGCCCAGTTCGGCTTCGACAAGCCGCTGCACGAACGCTTCCTGCAGATGGTCGGCAACTATCTGGTCTTCGATTTCGGCGAGAGCTATTTCCGTGACGAGACCGTGGTAAGTCTGGTGCTCGACAAGATGCCGGTGTCGATCTCGCTCGGCGTCTGGACGTTCCTGATCGCCTATCTGATCTCGATCCCGCTGGGCATCCGCAAGGCAGTGTCCGACGGCTCGCGCTTCGACATCTGGACCTCGACCGTCGTCATCATCGGCTATGCGATTCCGGCCTTCCTGTTCGCGGTGCTGCTGATCGTGCTCTTCGCGGGCGGATCGTACTGGCAGATCTTCCCGCTGCGCGGTCTGGTGTCTGAGAATTTCGCCGACCTGGCCTGGTACGAACAGGTGATCGACTATTTCTGGCACATCGCGCTGCCGGTGACGGCGCTGACCGTGGGTGCCTTCGCCAACCTGACGATGCTGACCAAGAACTCGTTCCTGGACCAGATCAACCTGCAATACGTGCAGACCGCGCGGGCCAAGGGCCTGACGGAGAATCGGGTGCTCTACGGCCATGTGTTCCGCAATGCGATGCTGATCGTCATCGCCGGTTTCCCGTCCGCCTTCATCGGCATGCTGTTCACCGGCACCTTCTTCATCGAGGTCTTCTTCAGTCTCGACGGGATCGGCAGGCTGGGCTTCGAGAGCATCGTCAACCGGGACTATCCGGTCGTCTTCGGCACGCTCTACGCCTTCACGCTGATGGGGCTGGTGATGACCCTGCTGCGCGACATCACCTACGCCTTCGTCGATCCACGCATTGATTTCGAGGGCCATGATGTCTGAGTCCGTCCGTATTCAGCCGGTGGAGCCTCTCTTCGGACACGGTCGCCCGCTTTCTTCCCCCCTTGCGGGGGAAGTGGCCGCGCAGCGGTCGATGGGGGGTGAAGCCGCAGGCTGCGGCACGGTGGATGGATCGTTGCGGTTCGGCCATGCCGACTCACCCCCATCCCGGCCTTCCCCCATCAAGGGGGAAGGGGAGTTCGGACTGTCCCGACGAATCGGTTCCCGCGTGCGACTGCCCGACCCGACCTCGGGGAGGGCGTCATGAAGATTTCTCCCCTCAACAAGCGACGGTTCCAGAACTTCCGGCGCAACCGGCGTGGCTATGTGGCGACGGTCCTGTTCTTCATGATCTTCACGGTCACGCTGTTCGCGGAACTGATCGCCAACGACAAGCCGCTGCTGCTGTCGCATGACGGCGAGCTCTATGTACCCTTCCTCGTTGCCTATCCGGAGACCCGGTTCGGCGGCGATTTCGAGACGGAGGCCGACTACCGCGACCCGTTCCTGGAGGAACTGATCGCGGAGAAGGACGGCTGGATGCTCTGGGCGCCGATCCGCTATTCCTACGACACCATCAACTATGATCTGCCGGTCCCGGCCCCTGCGCCACCATCGGCGGAGAACTGGCTGGGTACGGATGACCAGGGCCGCGACGTGCTGGCGCGCGTGATCTACGGCTATCGCCTGTCGGTACTGTTCGGGCTGATGCTGACGGTCCTTTCCAGCATCATCGGCGTCGCCGCCGGGGCCGTGCAGGGCTACTACGGCGGCTGGCTTGATCTGGTGGCGCAGCGTTTCATCGAGATCTGGGAGAGCATGCCGTTCTTCTTCATCATCCTGATCTTCTCGGCCCTGTTCGTGCCGGGATTCTGGACCCTGCTGAGCATATTGCTGATCTTCAGCTGGACCGCGCTGGTGGCGGTGGTGCGCGCCGAGTTCCTGCGGGCGCGGAATTTCGACTATGTGCAGGCGGCCAGGGCGCTGGGTGTCTCCAACGGTGTGATCATCTTCAAGCATCTGCTGCCCAATGCGATGGTTGCCACCATCACCTTCCTGCCCTTCGTGCTGACCGGCGGTATCACGGCGCTGACCGGTCTCGATACCCTGGGGCTCGGCCTGCCGCCCGGGTCGCCATCGCTGGGTGAACTGCTGGCACAGGGCAAGGCCAACCTGCAGGCCCCCTGGCTGGGCATCACCGCCTTCCTGGTGCTGTCGCTGATGCTGACCATGGCGATGTTCATGGCGGAAGCGGTGCGCGACGCCTTCGATCCGCGAAAGACGTTCAACTGATGGCGACGCAGGACAGATCAGACACCGCAGGACCGCTGCTGACGGTCGAGAGTCTGGCCGTCCGCTTCCATGCGGAGGGCGGGGATGTGGACGCCGTGCGCGGCGTCTCCTTCACCCTGGACCGGGGCGAGACCCTGGCCGTGGTGGGGGAGAGCGGCTCCGGCAAGTCGGTGACCGCGCTTTCGGTGATGCAGTTGCTGCCCTATCCCCGGGCCTCCCACCCCACCGGATCAATCCGGCTGGGATCGGACGAACTGGTGGGGGCGCCGGACGTCTTCATGCGCTCCATGCGCGGGCGACGCATCTCGATGATCTTCCAGGAGCCGCTTTCGGCCCTGAACCCGCTGCACAATGTCGAGAAGCAGGTGGCGGAGGTGCTGATCCAGCATCAGGGCATGACGAAGACGGCCGCGCGGGCGCGGGTGCTTGAACTGCTCGATCTCGTGGGCATTCCCGACCCCGAAAGCCGGCTGGACGACTACCCGCACCAGCTTTCGGGCGGGCAGCGGCAGCGTGTGATGATCGCGATGGCACTGGCCAACGAACCTGACCTGCTGATCGCCGATGAGCCGACGACGGCGCTTGATGTCACCATCCAGGCGCAGATCCTGGAGCTGCTGAAGGACCTGCAGCTGCGTCTGGGGATGGCCATCCTGTTCATCACCCATGATCTCGGCATCGTCCGGCGCATGGCCGACAGGGTTGCCGTCATGACACGGGGCGAGATCGTGGAGGCCGGTCCGACCGCGCAGGTCATGGACGATCCGCAGCATGACTACACGAAGATGTTGCTGGCGGCGGAGCCGAAGGGACGGCCCGAACGCTCCGGGGAAGTGCCGCCCCCGCTGCTCCGGACCGAGAACCTGAAGGTCTGGTTCCCGATCCGGCGTGGCGTCTTCCGCCGCACCGTCGGCCACGTGAAGGCGGTGGACGGCATCGACATAGACCTGGCAGAGGGCCGCACGGTCGGTGTGGTCGGCGAGTCCGGTTCCGGCAAGACCACGCTGGGGCAGGCCATCCTGCGTCTGATCCGCTCCGACGGCGCCATCAGCTTCGACGGGGAGCGTATCGACCAGCGAGGCTACAAGGCCATGCGCCCGCTGCGCCGCCAGATGCAGGTCGTGTTTCAGGACCCCTATGGTTCCCTCAGTCCGCGCCTTTCCGTCGGTGACATCATCGAGGAAGGGCTGCTGGTCCATGGACTGGTGGGAAAGGAAGCATCACGCCGCGACGTGATCGCCGCCGCGCTGGAGGAAGTCGGGCTGGAGGGGGCGATGCAGGACCGCTATCCGCACGAGTTCTCCGGCGGCCAGCGGCAGCGGATCGCCATCGCCCGCGCCATCGCCCTGAAACCGCGCTTCATCGTGCTGGATGAGCCGACCTCGGCGCTGGACATGTCGGTACAGGCGCAGATCGTCGATCTGCTGCGTGACCTGCAGGACCGCTACAACCTGGCCTACCTGTTCATCTCCCATGACCTGAAGGTCGTGCGTGCGCTCTCGGACGAGGTAGTGGTGATGAAGGACGGCAAGGTCGTCGAACGCGGCCCGGCGCAGCGCATCTTCGACAGTCCGGAGCAGGACTACACGAAGGCCCTGCTCGCCGCCGCCTTCGAACACCGGATGATCGGGGACGGGTAGCGGTCCTATCGCCCGAACAGCATCCGCTTCAGCCGACCGAACAGGGAGTCCTGTCGCCTGTCGAGCCGTTCCATGGTCTCGAAGGTCGTCTCGACGATGGTCCGGGTGTTGAACCGGGCTTCCCTGACGGTCTCGTTCTCGGGAAACCTCTCGCGCAGCACACCGAGATCACGGAGCCAGGTCCGCGCAAGGTTCTCGCCGTAGGTGAGAACGGAGAGACCCAGCATCTGCAGCGCCATGGCCAGCGTGGACGCGTGCTTCTCCGAAACGCTTTCCGCATCCCCGACCAGGCTCTTGAGCCGTTCGAACGTGGCCACGGCCTGCGTCGGGTCATCCGTTTTCGTCTCGGCTTCGATACGGAACACGATCAGATTGTACCAGTGATCCTCCAGTTCCCCATCGTCCGGGAACTGCCCGTGCAGCTTGCCGAGTTCGTCATCCAGTTGTGCAGCGGTTTCAGGTGAGTAGTCGCCGACCTCCCGCACCATCGCCATGGCGCACAGTGCCGCCACGGTGCGCCACATGGGCTGCTCCGGTACCTGTCGGCTCATCTCCAGGGCAGCCATGCACAGCATTCCCGCCAGATCGACGTCAACTGGCAGCACATCCTGCAGGACGTGAAAGCAGTCGCCTGGCGTCTGTGTATCCTCCGGGTCCGGCTGTGCCGCGCCCTGCAGGCAGTCGTTGATGTGCACGATGAACGCCTTGGCATTCTCGATGCGTTCGTCTGTCCCCGCTTCCGCCATGAATGTTGCCTCCCGGGCCAATCTGACATGCAATTCAGGGTTTATGAAAATTCTTCCCTACATCCTTTCAGTCTTGCCCTGCGGGTGCAACGTCTTGACCCGTCGGGCGGGGGTGGCCAAAAGGGACCGCACCCTTGGAGGACCGAGCGATGACGACACTGCTGTTCTATTCCGATTCCGATGACATCGGATCGCGCGAGGACTGGTGGCGCGACACGGTGGCGGAGCACATGCCGGAACTGGAATTCCGGGTCTGGCCGGATGCCGGTGACCTGGCGGAGATCGACTACGCGCTGGTCTGGAAGCCGGAGCCGGGTCTGCTGGCCAGCCTGCCGAACCTGAAGGCGATCCTGTCGCTGGGGGCCGGTGTGGACCACATCTTCGCGGATCCCGAACTGCCGCAGGGCGTGCCGATCAGCCGGGTGGTGAACGAGAACATGGCGCTGCGGATGCGGGAGTGGGTGCTGCTGCACGTGCTGTCGCACCACCGCCGCCAGCGTGAATACAACCAGCTTCAGCGCGCGCGGGTCTGGCGCGATCTGGAACAGCCGCACGCCGGCGAACGCTCTGTCGGGGTGATGGGTCTGGGCGAACTCGGCGGCGATTCCGCGCGGCACCTGGCTGCCATCGGCTTCGACGTGATCGGCTGGTCACGCAGCCCGCGCGACGTGCCGGGCGTGCGCACGTTCCATGGTCGCGACGGGCTGAAGGCCTTTCTGGCTGAAACCGACATCCTGGTTTCCGTGCTGCCGCTGACGCCGGAGACCACCAACATGATCAATGCCGACTTCCTGTCGCGTCTGCCGCGTGGTGCATCCTTCATCAATGCGGGGCGCGGACAGCAGGTGGTGGAGGCGGACCTGCTTGCTGCGCTGGACAGCGGCCAGATTTCGGAGGCGACGCTGGACGTGTGCCAGACGGAGCCGCTGCCGGTCACCGATCCGCTCTGGACCCATCCACGGGTTACCGTGACCCCGCACATTGCCGCCTTCACCGACCCGCGCGCTCTGGTGCGGCAGGTGGTGGAGGACATTCGCCGTGTGGAGCGTGGCGCGGAGGTCACCAACCCCGTCGATCCGGCCCGGGGGTACTGAGACGTGGCGGCGTTCAGCATCCGGCGTGCGACTCCCGCAGATGCCGAGGCGCTGGTGATCATGGCCAACGATTTCGATGCGGAGGACATGGGCGCGGAGACGCTGCGCCCGTTCACCGTGGCCAATGTGACCCGCGACATGATCGGGCCGGGCGCGACCCTGACCACCAATGTGGCGGTGGCCGGTGACCGGCTGGCCGGGTTCACCAATCACCTGCCATCCTATCGCTTCGAGTCAGCCGAGCCGGCGATCTGGCTGGAGAGCCTCTACGTGGTGCCGGATTTCCGGCGCGCAGGCGTCGCCCGTGCCCTGATGGCAGCCGTCGCGGCGGATGCCATTGCCCGCGACGTGGCGGCGATCTACTGGGGCGTGCGCATGGTCAACGACGGCGGCAAGGGTTTCTACCGTTCCATCGACGCGCAGAGCGAGAAGGCAGAGATACTGGCGCTCTTCCGCGATCAGATTGCCGCGCTGACCACCTGACGCGGGATCAGAACTTCACCCGGCACGGCGGGACCGGCAGGCCCGCGACGCCGATTTCCGTGCGGAAGATGGTGCCGCTCCTGTCATCGGGGCCGCCGACGGAGCCGGTGACGACATACAGATCCTTCAGACCCTCACCGCCGAAGGCGGCGCTTGTCACCATGGGCAAGGGGCAGGGCAGGCTTTCGCGCAGGGTGCCGTCCGGTTCATAGACGTCGACGCGCCCGCCGTGGGCGACCGCAACGACCACCGCCCCGTCCTCCGCCACGCACAGCCCGTCCGGGTGACCATCGTCGTAGCTGGCAAAGGTCTGCCAGTCACCGACCTGCCCGTCGTCCACGTCATAGACGCGCACGATGTTGGCACGCGCGTCCGAGTGGTAGAGCCTGCGGCCGTCGGGGCTGAAACCCATGCCGTTGGTCAGCAGGATACCGTCCGAAACCGTCCTGACCTTGCCGTCGAGATCAATGACATGCAGGTGTCCGGGTTTCTCCGGCTGATCGGAAAAGACCACATACCCGAGGGAGCCGACATAGAGCCGTCCTGCGGCGTCGGTGGTGAAGTCGTTGAAGCCGATGGCCGATTCCGTCACGTCCTGGTCGAGCAGCACGACCGACCGACCGTCGCCCAGGCCCTTGAAACATATGTTGCGCCCGCCGACGACAATACCGCCGTCGGCGTGTTCGACCATGCCGCCGATGCCCTTGCGGTGTTCGATGACATCAGTGACCAGACTGTTGGCGTCCAGCGCATAGACGCCACCATTCAGCACATCGCTGAACAGCAGTCCCCGTCCTTCGATCCACAGGGGACCCTCGATCAGGCCATAGCCGGTAACGATCTTTTCCATTGGCGTATCCTCCTGCACCAAGCATGGGAGTTGCACCGCAACCGTGCAAGCCGACGCAGCGCAGGTCTGGCATCCAGAAGAACCGTTGGATGGCACATGCAGCGGTCGCCGCATCCCGTGACAGGCTGATCAGGTTTGTCTATTGAAAGCGCGAGAACGAGGGGAGGAACCGATGAACGAACTGGACTTCAAGGACCGCCGTGTGCTGATCACGGGGGGCACCAACGGCATGGGCAACGCCATGGCCCATGCCTTCCGCGCGCGGGGCGCTGCCGTCACGGTGACAGGCACGAAACCGGCTGAATCCTACGATACCGATCTGCACGGTCTGGACGTGCGCCAGTTCGATGCCGGTGATCCGGAGCAGGTGGCGCGGCTGGTGGCATCGATCGAGAAGCTGGACGTGCTGATCAACAATGGCGGCATGGTGCTCTATCGCGGCAAGGAGTTCGAGGCGGAGGGCTTTCAGCGCGTGCTGGACGTCAACCTGACCGGCGTCATGGGGCTCTGCACCGGCTTCCGGCCCAAACTGGCGCTGCGCAAGGGCTGCATCATCAACGTCTCGTCGCTGGCGGCCTTCAGCGCCGTGCGGGGCAATCCGGCCTATGGCGCCTCGAAGGCCGGGCTGGTCGCCCTGACCAAGACCCTCGCCGTGGCCTGGGCGCGCGACGGAATCCGGGTCAACGGCATCGCACCGGGCTTCGTGAAGACCAACATCACCCAGGTCAGTCAGGACAACGACCAGATATCCGATGCCATCGTGCAGAAGACCCCGGCGGGCCGTTGGGGTGAGCCAGAGGACATGGTCGGTCCGGCCCTGTTCCTCGCCTCATCGCAACTTTCCGGTTTCATGACCGGTCAGACGCTGATCGCGGACGGCGGCTACAGCCTGCAGGCCTGACGCGGCGCTTTCGCCTCAGCCGGTCTTCAGTTTGACCGGGTGTCCATGGGGCGTGCTGCGATAGGCGCGGACCCAGTCCTGCGCGCGCAGGTCCAGCGCCTCCGGCGTGGCAAGTGCCTTTGTCGTCACCAGGGACTCCAGCGCCGCGAGCCAGTGCCGGTAATAGGTATTGCCGAGGTCGGGATCGCCCGCCGCCTGCGCCGCGCTGATCTGCTGGCTCAGCGTGGTCGCCCATTCGTCCCAGGTGAAGTGGCCGGCCGCATGCAGTTCCAGCGTGATGGCAAAGGCGCTGGCTTCCCAGGGTTCGCGGAAGACAGGTCCGTCGTCGTCCCGGGGCAGGTCCGGCAGGGCCTCCAGCGCGGGCAGTTGGTCTGGCGTGGTGGCAGGGGTCATGGCGCTTCCAGATAGGGTTCCCAGAGATCCACCATCACCGAGTCCTGCGCCGCCGCCTCCGGTCCCCAGAGGTCGCGGGCCATGAACTGCACGGTATAGAGATGTTCGCCGCGCCGGATGCCCCGCGCACTGTCGTCGGCAAAGACATGCCCACCATGCCACAGCACGATCTCGCCCACGTGGCCCCGGACATAGCGGGGAATGCGGGTGTGACCGATGGGGTTCATGTTGCGGGCCAGGACCAGATCGCCGACCTTGAACAGGGGGGCATTGTCGATGTCCATGCTGGTCGGGCCACCAGCGGAATAGACCTTGTCCACGGCTTCGGCATTCAGAACACGATAGCGGCCCGGTTCCGGCATCTGGCGGACGGTTGCGGTCTCAAGCTCTTCAGAGGTCAGCAAGCCCTTCTCGACAACCTGCCGAGTCAGGGCCTCGACCCATTTCTGGTAGTAGCTGGAGGAGGTATAGAGCGCGGGGTCGAGCGATTCGCGAACCGAGCGCGCCTCGTCGATCGACCATTGTCCCAGCGCACCACAGGCCAGGGTCAGCGCCAGTGCCTTCCGCTCCCATGGTTCATGGAACAGCGGCTCTGACTCCTCCGGTTCCGGGTTGATGGCACCAAAGGCGTGCATCCCGCCCATGTCGTGCGGGCCGTTCATGCCGCGGCTCCGGTGGCGGGGCGGGCCTTCTCCACACCGATCATGGAATTGCGGCTGACAAGCGGGATGAGCTGCTCAATCGTCCAGCCTTCCGTTCCCTCCGGCCGTTCGGGCAGGACCAGGAACCGCACCTCGGAGGTCGAGTCCCAGACCTTCACCTCCACATCCTCATCCAGCATCGTGCCGAACTCCGCCAGCACCCCGCGCGGATCGATCACCGCGCGGCTGCGGTAGGGGGAGGACTTGTACCAGGCCGGTGGCAGGCCCAGCACCGGCCACGGGTAGCAGGAGCAGAGCGTGCAGACGACGAGATTGTGCAGCTTCGGCCCGTTCTCCACCACCACCATGTGCTCCCCCTGGCGGCCGGTATAGTCCAGCTCCGCAATGGCGGCTGTGGCGTCGGCGCGCAGGCGTTCCAGATAGTCCGGGTCGGTCCAGGCGCGGGCGACCACATGGGCGCCATTGCGTGGTCCTACGCGATTCTCGTAGCGGTCGACGATGACATCCAGGGCCTTCGGATCGACCAGCCCCTTCTCCACCAGCAGGGATTCCAGCGCCTGCACGCGCAGCGCCATCTCCGACGGCGGCTCCGTCATTTCGTCACCATGATGATCGTGTGCCATTGCAAACCCCCGTGTCCAAGGCGGAACGGGCGAAGCTTGCCACGGACGCCGCCCGGTGTCAGCCTCCGGCCTGTCCGAAGGCAGGAGCATTGAGATGAGCAGGGAAGCAGCGGTAGCGGCGGCAGAAAGCTGGATCAGCGACGGTGGATTCTTCGATGAACTCGCACGGCGCGTGGCCGTCCGGACGGAAAGCCAGAAACCCGAGAGCCTGCCCGAACTGCATCGCTATCTCGACACCGAGATGCAGCCGGCGTTCGAGGCGATGGGCTTCACCTGCACCAAGTATGAGAACCCGCTTGGTTTCGGCCCTGTGCTGCTGGCCACGCGGCATGAGGGTGATGCCCTGCCGACCGTGCTCGGCTACGGCCATGGCGACGTGATCCGGGGGCTGGAAGACCAGTGGAGCAAGGGGGAGGGACCCTGGATCCTCAGTCGCGACGGGGAGCGGCTCTACGGGCGCGGCACGGCGGACAACAAGGCACAGCACACCATCAACATGGCCGCCCTGCGCCAGGTCATCGCCACGCGCGGCGCCCTGGGCTTCAACGCCAAGTTCATCATCGAGACGGGGGAGGAAACCGGCTCGCGCGGACTGCATGAGGTGATTGCCGCCAACCGCGATGACTTTGCCGCAGACGTCTTCATCGCCTCCGACGGGCCGCGGGTGAAGCCCGACCGGCCGACGCTGACGCTGGGGGCACGCGGGGCGGTGAACTTCGATCTGCTGGTGGACCTGCGCGACGGGGGCCATCATTCGGGCAACTGGGGCGGACTGATCGCCAATCCGGCGATCATCCTTTCCCATGCCCTGGCCTCCATCACAGGTCCGGAAGGCTCGATCCGCGTGCCGGAGTGGCGCCCGCCCGCCATCGATGCGGTGACGCGCGCCGCGCTGACGGACATCGAGATCGATGCCGGTGCCGGTGGACCGAGCATCGACCGTGACTGGGGGGAGCCGGGCCTGACGCCGCCGGAGCGGGTCTATGCCTGGAACAGTTTCGAGGTGCTGGCCTTCAGGACCGGCAACCCCGACCGGCCCGTCAATGCCATCCCGCCGCGTGCCTGGGCACACTGCCAGTTGCGCTTCGTCACCGGCATCGATCCGGACGACATCGTGCCGGCGCTGCAGCGGCATCTGGCCCGTGGCGGCTTCGGTCAGGTGCAGGTGCTGCCGCCGGACGAGAAGAACGCAGGCGCCTTCATCGCCACGCGCACCCGCCCCGATGACCCCTGGGTGCAACGCATCCATGCCTCCATGGAACGCACCATCGAGGCCGCCCCGGCGGTGATCCCGAGCCTTGGCGGGTCGATCTGCAACGAGCTGTTCACCGACCTGCTCGGTCTGCCCGCGATCTGGATTCCGCACTCCTATGCCGCCTGTTCCCAGCATGCGCCGGACGAGCATGTGCTGATGCCCTGCATGACCAGTGCGGCCCGGATCATGACCGGTCTCTACTGGGACATCGGCGCGGCGCAGGACGGTGCTGCGCACTGACATGCAGCGTTATCGACTGACCCTGGAATTCGACGGCAGCGCCTTCGTCGGCTGGCAGTACCAGACCAACGGCCTGACCGTGCAGGAAGTGGTGGAAACGGCGATCGGCCGGTTCTGCGCCACGGTTCCGCGCATCATGTCGGCGGGCCGCACTGATTCCGGTGTCCACGCGCTGGGCATGGTGGCCCATGCCGACATCGACCGGGACATGCCGGTGGACCGGCTGTTCGAGGCGCTGAACTTCCACATGCGGCCCCATCCGGTCGTGGTGCGGGAGATCGCGCCGGTGCCGCCGGAGTTCGATGCCCGGCGCAGCTGTATCCGGCGGCACTACGTCTATCGCATCCTCAACCGTCATCCGCCGCCTGCGCTGGATGCGGGACGGGTCTGGCACGTGGTGAAACCACTGGATCTCGACCTGATGCGTGAAGGCGCGGCACGGCTGGTGGGGCACCGGAATTTCGAGAGCTTCCGTTCCGCCCATTGCCAGTCGAAGACCGCCGAGAAGACCCTGGAACGGCTGGAGATCACGCGGGAGGGGGAGGAGGTGCATGTGCATGCCTCCGCCCGATCGTTCCTGCACAATCAGGTGCGGATCCTGACCGGCACGCTGGTCGATGTCGGCAAGCGGCGCTGGACCCCGGATGACGTGACCCGTGCGCTGGAGGCGCGTGACCGTCAGGCGGCGGGGCCGACCGCCCCTGCCTGCGGACTCTACTTCCTGCGGGCGGACTACCCGCCGGAGACGTCCGGCAGCGTCATGTAGGGCGCAACAAGCCGCAGCACCATCAGCGACCAGGCGATGCTGAGCACGAAATCGAGGATGGCGACACCCATCGCGGCGAACCTGTCGATGCCGAGCACGTCATGCGCCAGCAGGAAGCGATAGGCGAGGACCACAAGGACGGTCAGGACCATGACGAAGCCGCCGCCCTCCGGGCTTACCAGACCGCTCTGGCTCAGGGCCAGCAAGGGCAGTTGCAGCAGCATGATCCAGACGTGTGACCAGTTGTAGGCCACCACGTATCGACGCCAGGCGTTTCGCACGCTGAAGAAGCGGGCGACCTCGTGCGAAATCACCGGCCAGACCAGCCAGCCGGCCATGTAGGAGGCGGCTTCGATGGCCGCGACCGCAACGGCGTCCTGAGGTGGCTGGTCCAGATAGCTCCGGATGACGGAGATCAGCAGATAGAGCGGAGCGATCAGCACGGCGACGAAGAACGACTTCCAGACACCGGCGACCGAGTCGTCCAGCATCCAGGCCGCGGCCCTGTCACGCAAGGCGACGCGCCAGGTTGCCAGCAGCGCGATCGCGATCTCCATCCGGTTGGGGATCAGCATGAGGGGGGACGGCTCATTTCAGGCGGGCCACCCGGTCGAGTACGGGCAGGATGTATTCCCGGAACTTCTCCGGGTTCTCCGACATGGGGAAGTGGCCCAGTTCCTCCATGATCTCCGCCTCGACGCCGGGAATGTCCTTGGCGGTCCGCAGGGTGTCCTTCGGGGTGCAGGAGAAATCATACTCCCCCGTGAGCAGGAACACCGGACAGCGGGTGGTGTCGATCAGGTGCACGCGGTCGCGGAAGTCGGAATCAGCGCGATAGAAGTGCAGGTCGCCCCGGAACACGCCCGGCCCGCTGCTGAGGTAGCCCCAGAGGGTCTCCCAGCGGTAGCGGTCAGGGCTCTGCGGTGCGACCAGGCCGGAGATCATGGCGGCGCAGACCTCGCCCCCGTGCACGTCCGGACGGTTGAGCCATTCGGTGTCGTACCAGGGCTGCTGATGGTCCGCGGCCTCCAGCCCGATCACGGCACGCAGGTCGTCCGCATGGGCATGGGCCAGATGCAGCACGATGCGGCCGCCCATGCTGCATCCCATGACCACCGGGCGGTCAAGCTCCAGCGCGTTCGCCACGCCCATGATCGCCGCCGTGTAGAAATCCGTGGTCAGGGCATAGTCCTCGACCTCGTACCCTTCCCACGGCAGTGACTTGCCATGCCAGGGCAGGTCGAAGGCGATGACGCGGTAGCGGTCGGTGATCGCGGGGTCGAGCATCAGGCGGCGGAACTGCCGCCCGTCCGCCCCGGCCGTGTGCAGGCAGAGCAGCGGAATGCCGGATCCGGCCTCCTCGAAGTAGATGCGGCAGGACCGTCCCCCGATCTGAAGGGTCATGTAGCGTCCGACAATGGGCTCCAGCTCAACCATGGTGTCCATCCTCCGCCAGCTTGCGCGGGGCGGCCAGCACCTCCTTGAAATAGCGCAGGTTGGCCATCAGGGGCTGCAGGTTGCCGTCAATGCTGGCGCGGCCGGACTTGGTCATGGCGAACAGGTCATGAAAACCGGGGCGCGGCATCGGCGCCCAGAACCGTTCCCAGTTTTCCTGCGCCCCCCGGATGGCAAATTCATGCGACCGCATCAGCACCGGCCCGCGTACCAGTTCCAGGATCATGCCGCGCCGGATGCTGATGAAATAGGGCACCTCGCCGATCTGCCAGAGCCATTGCAGGTCGATGAAACGCCCGCGATGCACCAGGGGCTGGTCGGCGTTCACGACGTCGGCCAGATGTTCGATGGCGTGACTGGCGGGCGGCCCGCCTGCGGTGCTGAGCTTTGCCATGTTCAACGCTCCCAGCGGGGAATCTTCAGGAAACTGTCTCTGGCAGCGGTACGGATGCGGCTCTCGAAGACCCGCCCGTCCCGCATCAGGGTCAGTCCCAGTTCGACACCTGCCGGACCGGCACCCCAGAGCTGGTCATAGAAATCGTTCAGGCCGCCGATCGCCACCTCGTTGACGCGCAGGACGACGTCGCCCTGCGCCAGCTTGATGGCCGCCGCGGGGCCGGAGGGTGCCACGCCCATGATGATGAGGTGACCGTTCTGCTCCGCCGCATAGACCCCGATCCATGGCCGTGGCGGGCCGGACCGGCGACCGTCCAGCAGCAGTTCGTCCAGGACCGGCTCCAGCAGGTCGATGGGGACGAACATGTTGCCGACGGCCTCTTCCTCGCCCTCCCGCGCGTCCTCGACATAAAGCGACCCGACACCATAGAGCAGGCCATCCAGGCCCAGCAGCGCCGCGCCGCCCCAGTTGGGATGCACCGGCATGGTGAACAGTGCCTCATCCAGCCGATATTCCCAGTAGCCGCAGAAACGCCGCTTGCTGACGATCTTCTGCATCACGGTCTCCGCGCCGCCGCAACTGGCCACGACGGTGGAGCCTTCGCTCAGGTCACGCGCGGTGCCGAACTCCAGTACCGGTCGTCCCAGTGGTTCGATGGCACGCACCAGACCCAGCCCGCTTTCGAAATCATAGGCCACGACATCGGCCTCGATGGGCTCACCACCCGCATTGAGCACGGCAACGCTCTCCGCCTCCACCACCACATAGCCGATGGTCAGCACCAGACTGTCGGCCCCGATGACGATCCCGCCGCCCTGACGTTCGGTGCCCAGGATGCCGGCGGTGAAGGCGTCCTCGGGAACCTCGCTCTGGATCGGGGTCAGGGCGCGTCGCGCCGCCTCGAAATCGAACGGCAGGTCCTCGCTGCTTGCCGCCGCTGGCGGACTGACCCTGCCGGTGGGCGACAGCGCCGGATGCTTGTGGCCGTTGACCTTGTGGCCATTGGTGCGCGGGCCTTCTTCGTGTCCGTCGTCAGCCATTCGCGATCACGCCTTGCGGGGCTGCAGGCCCGCCTTCTGCATGCGCCAGATGCACATGTCGATCCGGTCCTGACCGAAGAAGGCCTCCCCCTTGAACGCCAGCGTCGGCACGCCCCAGTGTCCGGCCTTTTCCAGCGCGGCCTCATTGGCGGCGATGGCGTCGCCATATTCACTCTCCCGCCCGGCGATGGTGGCTTCCATGTCGGCGAGGTCCAGCCCGGCGCGCGCCGTCGCCTCCGCCAGGTGATCGCCTTCGTGCCACTGCTTAACGGCGCGGCCCCAGATCAGGTCCGAAACCTCCGAGATGAAGGCCAGCCCGGCATCGCGATTCACGGCCTCGATCCCCAGCCGCGTCAGGCGATGGATATAGGGCTGTTCCTTCGGGATCGTCCGCGTCGGCATGTCCATGACCACGGGGTCGGGTTCGGGCCAGGAAAACGGCAGTTCCAGATAGTCGGCGACACGGAAGACGTCGCGCATCAGGTATCGCGGCCAGAGCGGATTCACGTCGCTGAAGAATTCCGGTGTGCGAATCGCGATGGGGTAGACCGGACGCACATTGATCTTCAGATCGTGTTCCCGCTCCATCTCCCGATAGCGCGGCGTGCCGAGGTAGGAGTAGGGGCTGCGAAACGACCAGAACAGGTCGACTTCCATGGTCATGAGCTCGGTCCTTACGCCAGTTTCTCCGGCTCTGCCGGAATGCCCGGGCAGTCTAGCCGCGCCCCCCTCCGCTTGGCAAAGCGCGTCATGTTGCAGGAAACGGAAAATCGCGCTTGCACAGAACCGGGGCAATCGCTAGAACGCGCCCTCGGCGGCTGTAAGGTCGAAGCCCAGGTGGCGGAATTGGTAGACGCGCTAGCTTCAGGTGCTAGTTCTGGAAACGGAGTGGAGGTTCGAGTCCTCTCCTGGGCACCACCGCCGACCTTCACACAGCCAACGTATCGGGGAGTGACCTGACTGCCTCCCCACGCGTCAATCCTCACGACGCCCGACAAGACGACCCGTGCCCAGGTGGCGAAATGGTAGACGCGCTAGCTTGAGGGGCTAGTTCTGGCAACGGAGTGGAGGTTCGAGTCCTCTCCTGGGCACCATTTCCTGGCGATACCATCCCTGATGATTGCTGCGGCGCTGCGGCCCCGGCCGGATCGCGCCTACACGTCGAAGAACACCGTTTCATTGTCGCCCTGCAGGTGAATGTCGAACCGGTACGTCGGAACGCCCGATGTGTCCGTTCTCTGCGCGATCAGCGTTTCCCTGCGCTCCGCCGGGACCTGTGACAGCACGGGGTCGGTGGCGTTGGCGGCGGCCTCGTCGGCGAAATAGATGCGGGTATAGGCGTGGCTGGGCAGCCCGCGTGCGAAGACGATCAGGCTGACATGCGGCGCGCTGCCGTCTTCGGTGACGCCCGGCTTGACGGTGTCGAAGCGAAAGCGGCTCTGCAGATCGGTGCCCGTTCCCTGGCGCCCGAAACCGGTGAAACCGGCGTTGGAGCCGCGCGGATCATCGGGGTGGGCATAGCGGCCCTGGGCGTCCGCCTGCCAGATCTCGATCATGGCATCACTCACCACATCGCCTCGACCGTCCAGGACGCGGCCTTCGATACGGATATGCGTTCCCGCCGTATCGTCATCGCGGACGGCGCCATCGGCGACACTGGTCAGGTCATAGCCGTACTGCTCCGGCGTCAGCCCGTAGGCAAAGAAGGGGCCGACGGTCTGTGAAGGGGTCTGCTTCAGCGCCATGGCTCAATCCTCCATCGGGGTGGTGCCGCGTCCACGCAGGACAATGTCGAAGACATAGCCAAGGGCGAAATCCTGCTCCGTGACATCAATCGAGAAGTCGGCGACCAGACGATCCCGCGCTGCCTCCGGAATTCCTGTGAAGATCGGATCGAGTGCCAGCAGCGGATCACCCGGAAAATACATCTGGGTCACCAGCCGGGTCGCGAAGGCCGGTCCGAACAGCGAGAAATGGATGTGGTTGGGGCGCCAGGCGTTGGGGTGATTGCCCCAGGGGTAGGCGCCGGGCTTGATGCTGTAGAACCGGTAGCGGCCTTCACTGTCGGTGATGCAGCGGCCGCCGCCGAAGAAGTTCGGATCGATGGGCGCATCGTGCTGATCGACCTTGTGGAGGTAGCGGCCCGCCGCATTGGCCTGCCAGATCTCGATCAGCGTATTCGGCTGCGGTCGGCCATTCTCGTCCAGCACCCGACCGGTGACCACGATCCGCTCCCCCAGCGGCTCGCCATTGCGGCGGCCGTTCCGGGTCAGGTCCCCGTCCAGTTCGCCGACGCTGTCGTGGCCATAGACGGGACCGGTCAGCTCCGACAGGGACTGGCGGATCGGAATCAGCGGCTTCGTCGGTCCCCTGAGCGCGGAAGACCTGTACCCGTCGGCGCGGGGATCGACGAACGACGGGTGAGACGACCAGTCGCGCGGCCGGAACGGGGTCGAAGTCATGTCGTGCCTCCTGTCGATGATCCTGCGCTGTCGAACCTGTAGCCGATCCGGGCAACGGCGCGCAGTTCTTCCGGGGTGGTCGAACGCAGACCGAAGAATTCGAGATAGGCCGGTATCTGCTCGAAAAGCATATCGACACCAACCTGGATTTCACAGCCACGCGCCTGAGCCGCTGCCAGAAAGGGCGTGATCTCGCGCGCCATCACGACCTCGCCGATCAGCGTGGAGGGGGCGACGGCGGAAACATCCATCGGCATCGGGTCACTGGCGTTCATGCCCAGAGGCGTGGCATTGACGATCACGTCCCAGCCGCCGTCGGCAGGGGCGTCGGTCTGCACGGTCAGGTCCGGAAAGAACGCCGTCAGCCGACTGGCCAGCCCGTCCATGATCCGGTGGTTGGTGTCGCGCAGGCCGATGCAGGCCGCGCCGGACCCGGCCAGGGAGGCGGAGATCGCCGACCCGACGCCGCCGCTGCCGATCACCAGAACGCGCGATCCCCGAATCCCACGCCCCTTTCGCCTGACGCCGCGAACGAAGCCCTCGCCGTCGAACATGTCGCCGATCAGCCGACCATCCGTGCCGCGCCTGACGGCGTTGCAGGCTCCGGCAACGGAGACCGTCGTGGTGACCTCATCCAGCAGGGCCACGGTCGCGGTCTTGTAGGGCATGGTGACAAGCGCGCCGAGGAAGTTGGACAGCCGCGCCACCTGCGGCAGGAACGTCGCGTAGTCGGCTTCCTGACAGCCCATCGGCATCACGACCGCATCGATGTCGTGTTTCTCGAAATAGGGATTGTAGATCATGGGCGCCATGAAGCTCCCGATCGGCAGACCGAGATGGGCGATCAGTTTCGTGCGTCCGCTGATCATCCGACGGGTGGGCCTTGTCAGGCGCAGGATCGTCTGAGTTCCGGCACCCGGGCAGGGTTCATCGCGCCAGCGTCTCCGGGCCCGCCATGCGCTCGGCGCGGAAGGCGAGGGAATCCCTGTCCCAGATATAGAGGCTCTTGCCCTTCTTCTTCACGATCTCTTCCTGCGCCAACTGGCCGATGACGCGCGCCACGGTCTCGCGCGTCGTGGAGGCGCGGGCGGCGATGTTGCTCTGGGTCGGCATCGGATAGATCACCCAGGACCCGGGTGTGACCGGATCCTCTTCGGCCAGGCGCAGCAATTCGAGATAGACACGCTGCACGGCACCCAGCGTCGACAGGTCCATGATCCGCTCGTCACAGGTGCGGATGATCTTGGCCAGCCGCTGCATCACCTGGTGCGCCGCGCCTGGGTGGTTGGCGACATATTCCATGAAGGCGTTGGGGGCGACGAGTGCCAGCACGCAACTGCCCACCGCGACGGCGGAGGCGGAACGCGACTGGCCGTCGATGGCTGCCAGCTCACCGAAGTATCCGCCCTGCCGGACCGTGGCGTAGGCGATTTCCCGCCCCGACGCCGAGTAGTTGACGATCTGTACCTGGCCTTCGGTGACGAAGAACACGTCACGTGAGTCGTTGTTGCGATCCAGTATCTGCTCACCGTTCTTGAATCTGCGCCATGTGCAGCGTCGTTCAAGTGCGAGGATTTCTTCTTCCGGCAGTCCTTCAAGCAGTTCAACACCACTCAGATTGCCCGGTACCTGTTGCTGTGCGGACATTCGACCCTCTGACTTACCCCGTCGCAGGTGCGGCATCTGCCGACCCTGTCTTCCCATCAACGGCGTAGTATAACGGAACCGCACAAGTTGTCCGCAATCCTTTGCGGTAACGTCGGGCTCAGTCAGGCTTTCGCCTCAGTCGCTTGACGACTACCGGCAGGATCGAGAGAACAGCCAGCGCAACCAGCGCAATAACGACATCTGTCGTCAGGACAGTTGTGAAATCGGGCTCGCCACCGGTGGCCAGAACGCTGTCCAGCCCCCGGCCGACCTGCGCGAAGACGAACGTGCCGGGAATGATCCCGATCAGCGTGGCGATGACGAAGGTATGGGTGGGCACGCCGAGGAATGCGGGCACCAGATTGACGACGAAGAACGGGAACAGGGGGACGAGCCTCAGGAACAGCAGATAGTTGAAGGCATCCTTGCGGAAACCGTCCTCCATGCGCTTCAGTGCCGGTCCGGCCTTCTTGCGCAGGCTGTCACCCAGTGCCGTGCGGGCGGCCAGAAAGATGCCGGTGGCGCCGACCGTGGCCCCGATGACCGCCCAGAGCGTGCCGAAGACATTGCCGAACAGGAAGCCGCCGGTGACCGTCAGCACCAGCCCGCCCGGCAACGACAGGGCAACGGCGACCATGTAGATCGCCATGTAGATCAGGACGGCGACAACGGCGTTCTCGTCGACGAAGGCCTGCAGCGTATCGCGATTGTCACGCAGCGTGTCGAAACTTATGAACCGGTGCAGGTCCAGGGCCAGGAACAGGCCTGTCGCCAGCACGATGATGGCCAGCGGCAGGAAACGCCGGACAACCGACTTCCCCGAGGTCGATGCGGCCTCGGGTACGTCTTCGCCGGTTTTCTGATCGTTGTCCGCCATCGGGTAGCCGCCTGAACAGGTGGGTCTGCCACCCACATAGTGCACCGGCGATCCCGTGGCGAACCAACTGGGCGTGATCGTGCCCTGCGTTTGCCTGCATTGTGGTTCCGTCCGTTCTGCGCCAGACTTTGCGCAGCAACACGGCCAACATCCGGGGAGGGACCGATGACCGTTCAGGAACTCGACACACTGATTGAACTGCTGACCAGCCGTCCGGCAGCGGAGAACCTGCCGCCAGCGGAAATGCGGGAACGGTTCGAGAAGCTTGCGGGCTTCCTGCCCGTGCCCGAAGGCACCACGGTGGAGACAGTCGACGCAGGCGGTGTTCCTTCCGAATGGGTCACGGCAAAGGGCGTGTCGGGGAACCGCGTCATTCTGTATCTGCATGGCGGTGGTTATGTCATCGGATCACTGAACACGCACCGGACGCTGGCATCGAACATGTCGAAGGCGGCGGATGCGAAGGTACTGGTCATCGACTACCGGCTGGCACCGGAGCACCCGTTCCCGGCAGCCGTCGATGACGCGGTCGCGGCCTACGGCTGGCTGCTCGACCAGGGTATTCCGGCCGGAAACATCGCGGTTTCGGGTGATTCCGCCGGTGGCGGCCTGACGGTGGCCGCGCTGGTCGCGATCCGCGACAAGGGGCTGGCCACGCCCGCCTGCGCCGTGCCGATCTCCCCCTGGGTGGATCTGGAGGGGACGGGCGAGTCCATGGTGGCGCTGCACGATGCCGATCCGATGGTGAAGCAGCCGGGACTGGGCCGGATGGCGGACATGTATCTCGGCGGTGCCGATCCGAAATCACCGCTGGCCGCGCCGATGCATGCCGATCTGACCGGTCTGCCGCCCCTGCTGATCCAGGTGGGCACGCGGGAAACCCTGCTGGATGACGCGCGTCGGCTGCACCGCAATGCCCTGGCTGCCGGAGTCAATTCCTCGCTGGAGGAAGCGGGCGGAATGATCCATGTCTGGCACCTGTTCGGCCCGATGCTGACCGAGGCGCGGGAAGCCATCGGGCGGGCCGGCGCGTTCATCAACACGCACGCCGCGGGCTGAACCGGCAGGCCGCAATGCTGACGTGACGGCATCTCGGGGCGGGAGTCCTGAAAATCCGCCGTTTTCATTCAACCGCCCAGCACTTATAAGGTGCGCTGCCCTGCGTATTCAGGGCATCACCGATGTGTTTCTGGAGTTGGTACGATGGCTGCGACGAACTGGACCCCGCAATCCTGGCAGAAGAAGCCCGCGAGGCAGATGCCGGATTATGCGGACAAGGCGGCGCTGGACGACGTCGAGGCGCGGCTGCGGCGGAACCCGCCGCTGGTCTTTGCGGGTGAGGCCCGGAACCTGAAGTCCCGTCTGGCCGAGGTGGCCGCGGGCCGGGCCTTCCTGCTGCAGGGTGGCGACTGCGCCGAGAGCTTTGCCGAGTTCCATGCCGACAATATCCGCGACACCTTCAAGGTGCTGCTGCAGATGGCCGTTGTCCTGACCTACGGCGCCCAGTTGCCGGTTGTGAAGGTCGGGCGTCTGGCCGGCCAGTTCGCCAAGCCGCGGTCATCGCCCACCGAGGTGGTGAATGGTGTCGAGCTGCCGATCTATCGCGGTGACATCATCAATGCGATCGAGGAAGACCCCATCGCGCGGCAGCCGAACCCGGACCGCATGCTGCGGGCCTATGCCCAGTCGGCCAGCACGCTGAACCTGGTGCGGGCCTTCGCCCAGGGCGGTTTCGCGGACCTGAACCGGGTGCACCAGTGGAACATGGGCTTCGTCGCCGACAGCCCGGCCGGTGAACGCTATCAGGAGATGGCCGACCGCATCGCCGATGCGCTGGCGTTCATGGAAGCCTGCGGCATCAGTGCCGACAGCTCACCCTCCGTGGGGCAGGTGGATTTCTACACCAGTCACGAGGCGCTGCTGCTGCGCTACGAGGAAGCGCTGACGCGCATGGATTCGACCACCGGCACCTGGATCGATACCTCCGCCCACATGCTGTGGATCGGTGACCGCACCCGCGACCCGGACGAGGCGCATGTCGAGTTCATGCGCGGGATCACCAATCCCATCGGCATCAAGTGTGGCCCGAGTCTGGACGCGGACGGCCTGATGCGTCTGCTCGACGCCCTCAGCCCGGATAACGAGGCCGGGCGGATCACGCTGATCTCCCGCTATGGCGCGGGCAATGCGGGTGACCATCTGGTCAGCCTGGTGCGCCGGGTACAGCAGGAGGGCCGGACGGTGGTCTGGTCCTGTGACCCGATGCACGGCAACACCATCAAGTCGGCCTCCGGTTACAAGACCCGGCCCGTCGACCGGATCCTGCAGGAGGTCAAGGAAGTCTTCGAGGTGCATATCGCCGAAGGTTCATATCTCGGTGGCGTGCATTTCGAGATGACCGGTCAGGATGTGACCGAGTGCCTCGGCGGCGCGCAGGCAATCTCCGACGAGACCCTGTCCGACCGCTACCACACCCATTGCGATCCGCGGCTGAATGCCAGCCAGGCCCTGGAACTGGCGTTCCTGATTGCGGAGATGCTGAGAAAGCAAAGGGGAGAGCGTGATGTCGCCCTCCGGGAAGCTTCCTGAACTTCGTGTAGTCGGGCGCTCCGACGCGCCCGGTGCCGCCAACGACCGGGTGCCGGATCCGGCGCTGGAACATGACATTGCCGACCGGACGGATCACTATTTCCGCCGGACCAAGGCGATCGTCTCGCAACTGGGTGACATGCCGGTCACCTATGCCGTGTTCATGCGCCGCCCGGTCATCTTCTCGCCGCGGCTGGCTGTGGCGCTGCTGGAGAAGGCGGCGGACGAGCGGGGGGTCACCTTCAAGATCGAGCTCTGCCACACGGAGGGCGACTGGGTCGGTGCCGGTGATCCGCTGTTCTACATCAGCGGCAGCCTGAAGCATCTGGTGGACCTGGAAACGCTGTACCTGCAGAAGCTGGGGGCCGCCTGTGTCGCGGCCTACAATGCATTCGCCATGTGCAGCGACCTGCCCTATGCCGGGTTCCTGGCGATGGATGCCCGCCATTGCACCGGTCCCGACATGGCCGAACTGATGGCCTATGCCGCCTCGGTCGGCTCGGTGGCAGCCAAGCGGGACAATCCGGACGTCGTCGGTTTCATCGGCAATGCGACCGACGCAACGGCGCACTTCTTTGGCCAGGACAGCGGCCTCGGCACCATGCCGCATGCCCTGATCGGATATGCCGGATCTACCCTGCGCGCGGCGGAGATGTTCCGGGAGGTCTATCCGGACGATCCGATCACCGTGCTGGTGGACTATTTCGGGCGCGAGGTGACGGACGCCCTGACCGTCTGCCGGCGTTTTCCGGACGTGGCGAGCGAGGGCAACATGTCCATCCGCCTCGACACCCACGGCAGCCGCTATGTGGAGGGGCTGGATCCGAGTTCATCCTATGCGGTGCTGGAACGGCATGTGCCGAACGCGACACGGCAGTACCGCAACGAGACGGAGCTGCGCTATCTGATCGGCACCGGGGTTTCGGCCGCCGCCATCTTCCATCTGCGGGAGCGGCTGGACCTGGAAGGCTTCCAGAACGTCAAGATCGTGGCTTCATCGGGCTTCGGGCCGGAGAAGTGCCGGGTCATGGGGTCGGTCAAGGCACCGATCAATGTGGTCGGCACGGGGTCCTACCTGCCTGACCGCTGGACGGAAACCTATGCCACTGCGGACATCATCGAATATGACGGTGAACCACGCGTGAAGCTGGGGCGGGAGTTCCTGCTCCGGCGCACCTGAACCGGGCGGATCTGAAACGATGGCCCTGTCGATCAGTCCGGCACGTACGGCTGCGGACATCGAGGCCGCGCGGAAGCTGTTCCTCGCCTATTCGGAAAGCCTCGACTTCGATCTGTGCTTCCAGGACTTCGACGCGGAGATGGCGCGCTTTCCGGGCGAGTATGTGCCACCGGGCGGAGATCTGCTGCTGGCCCGGAACGGTGGGGAAGCCGTGGGCGTCGTTGCGCTGCGCCGCTTCGGCGAGGGCGTCGCGGAGATGAAACGGCTGTATCTGGGCGAGGCCGCCCGGGGGCTGGGGGCAGGGCGCAAGCTGGCCGAACAGGTCGTTGTCTCGGCCCGCTCGCTCGGCTATCGCAGCCTGCGGCTGGACACGGCGACCAGCATGACGGCGGCAATCGGTCTCTATGAATCGATGGGGTTTCGCAGGCTCACGGGACCGGATGCAGGAACCGGGGCCACGGACACCGGAAAATCAGATACCGGACAATCAGACACTCCGGCGCTGATCTACTTCGAACTGGACCTCTGAGCGTCTATCCGGCCAGAAGCGTGCCTGCCAGCAGGACTCCAACCGCACATGCCGCCGCGATGCGCAGCACGAGGCGCCGCCGCCCAGTTGGCCGGTTGTCGTTCGCGGCATGCAGGAATGCAACGCGGGCGGGGGTGTCGAAACGCCTTCCGCCTGCGGCAATGCCGACCCGGGGCGCGCGTCCGGCGCCCCGGGTCGTGCCGACAGCCCGGTTTCGGGCCACTGGTCCTTACCTCTTGTGGAGCGGTACGAACGAACGCTGCGCCGGACCCGTGTAGAGCTGGCGCGGGCGACCGATCTTCTGGTGCGGATCCTGGATCATCTCGTTCCACTGGGCGACCCAGCCGACGGTCCGTGCCAGGGCGAACAGCACCGTGAACATGTCCACGGGGAAGCCCATCGCCTTCAGGATGATGCCCGAGTAGAAATCGACGTTCGGATACAGCTTCTTCTCGACGAAGTACGGATCTTCCAGGGCGACCTTCTCCAGCGCCATGGCGATCTGCAGCAGCGGATCGTCCTGCACGCCCAGCCGGTCCAGAACCTCGTGGCAGGTGGCCTGCATCACGGTCGCGCGCGGATCGTAGTTCTTGTAGACGCGGTGACCGAAGCCCATCAGGCGGAACGGATCGTCCTTGTCCTTGGCCTTCTTCACGAACTCGCCGACGCGATCCGGCGTGCCGATCTCGTTCAGCATCTTCAGCACCGCCTCGTTGGCGCCGCCATGTGCCGGACCCCAGAGACTGGCGATGCCGGCTGCGATGCAGGCAAACGGGTTGGCACCCGACGAACCCGCAAGGCGGACGGTCGAGGTCGATGCGTTCTGCTCATGATCCGCATGCAGGATGAAGATCTTGTCCATCGCCTTGGCCAGGATCGGATCGATCCGGTATTCCTCCGCCGGGACGGCGAACATCATGTCCAGGAAACGCTCCGAATAGGTCAGGTCGTTCTTCGGATAGATGAAGGGCTGGCCGATGGAATACTTGTAGGCCCAGGCTGCGATGGTCGGCATCTTCGCGACGAGGCGGTAGGACGCGATCTCGCGCTGCTTCGGGTCATTGATGTCCGTGGAGTCGTGGTAGAAGGCGCTCATCGCGCCAACGACGCCGACCATGATCGCCATCGGATGCGCGTCACGGCGGAAGCCACGGAAGAAGTAGTTCATCTGGTCATGCAGCATCGTGTGGCGCGTGACGGTATTCACGTAGTCCGCCTTCTCCTCCGCCGACGGCAGCTCGCCATTCAGCAGCAGGTAGCAGACTTCCAGATAATCGGAATGTTCCGCCAGTTCGTCGATGCTGTAGCCGCGATGCAGCAGCACCCCGGCGTCGCCGTCGATATAGGAAATCTCCGACTGGCAACTGGCTGTCGAGGTGAAGCCAGGATCGTAGGTAAACTGCCCTGTCTGGGCATAGAGCTTGCGGATATCAACAACGTCAGGACCAACCGTACCGGAAAGGACATCGAATTCGATGCTTGATCCCCCGCCGGTCGCAAGGCTGGCACTGCCGGTTTTCTTCGCTTCATCCATTATCTGACCCCTCATCTGTTGCATCCGCACGCTACTTCGTCGGCATTCGAAAATCGATACCGCACGTGCGAAACATTATACCCAAAGCCGGACCATTGCACACGTCCCGCGTCCCCTTCGCGTGGACCCCAAGATAGCGCGTCAGAGGCAATCGTCGATCCGCGCCAGGGATTCCTCGCGGCCCAGGGCCACCAGAACGTCAAAGATGCCGGGCGACATGTTGGAGCCTGTCAGCGCCGCGCGCAATGGCTGAGCGACCTTGCCGAGCTTCAGTTCGTTCGATTCCGCATAGGCCCGCACAGCCGCGTCTGTGCTTTCTGCATCCCAGCCCTGCAATGCTGCAAGTGCGGCCCGGACACCGGCCAGAACGCCCTTCGCATCGCCGTCGATCAGCTTCGCCGCCTTGGCATTCATGCTCAGTGGCCGTGATGCCACCAGGAAGGCGGCGCTGTCGGCCAGTTCGATGATGGTCTTCGCCCGTTCCTTCAGGCCGTCCATCAGGCCGTTGATCCTGGCAACGGCCACGGCATCGCCCGCGATTCCCAGGCGTTCGGCAACCAGCCCGGTCAGGCGGTCATTGTCGCCTTCACGCAGGTAGTGGCCGTTCAGGTTTTCCAGCTTGGCGAAGTCGAACCGCGAGGCACCGCGCCCGATGGCGTCGAGCCCGAACCACTCGATGGCCTGCTCCATGGAGAAGATCTCGTCGTCACCATGTGACCAGCCCAGTCGAACGAGGTAATTCAATACCGCCTCTGGCAGGTATCCCATCTCCCGATAGGCATCCACGCCCAGCGCGCCGTGCCGCTTCGAAAGTTTCGCACCGTCCGCACCATGGATCAGCGGAATATGCGCGAATACGGGCACGTCCCAGCCGAGTGCCTGATAGATCAGGCTCTGCCGCGCGGCATTGACCAGATGGTCGTCCCCCCGGATGACGTGGCTGACGTTCATGTCGTGATCATCGACGACGACGGACAGCATGTAGGTCGGCGTGCCGTCCGCGCGCAGCAGGATCAGATCGTCGAGCTGGTCGTTCTGGAAGGTCACATCACCCTGCACCGCATCGGCGATCACCGTGCTGCCGGTCTGTGGCGCGCGCAGCCGGATGACGGGATCGACACCTGCCGGTGCCTCCCCCGGGTCGCGGTCGCGCCAGCGTCCGTCATAGCGAACGGGCTGACCGGCGGCGCGCTGGGCCTCCCGCATCGCGGTGAGTTCCTCCGGGCTGGTGTAGCAGCGATAGGCATTGCCGCTGTCCAGCAGCATCTGCGCCACCTCGGCGTGACGCGCGGCGCGTGCGAACTGGAACACGGGTTCCTCGTCGCCCTGCAGGCCCAGCCAGTTCAGGCCATCGAAGATCGCGTCGATGGCTTCCGTCGTGGAGCGCTGGCGGTCCGTATCCTCGATCCGCAGCAGGAACCGCCCGCCATGGTGCCGGGCGAACAGCCAGTTGAACAGGGCCGTCCGTGCTCCGCCGATATGCAGGAACCCGGTGGGGGAGGGGGCGAACCGCGTCACCACTTCCGAACGCGCCATCAATGTTTCTCCATTTGGCAGAAAGACATAAAGTCCCGGGCGGGAGGCGGTCATGTATCACATCGCCCGGCAGGTGACGAGACGACTGGGAACGATGGTGGCAATCAGCGGGGCCGCCCTCGCGCGTCCCGTGGATACCCTCGGTGCCCTGCTGGCGCAGGAGCGTGGACGCCTGTTCTTCTGGCTGCCCGTGGTGTTCGCCAGCGGGATCGGCGTCTACTTCGCGCTCCCCGTCGAGCCGGACTGGCCCCTTGCCGCCGTCATCGCTCTGCTGGCCCTGTTCGCCATGTGGCAGCTCCGCGGTACCGCCCTGGCCCCGGTCGCGCTTGTGTTCGGTCTCGTTGCCCTGGGGCTGGCGGCGGCTGTCCTGCGGACACTGCTGGTTGCCGCCCCGGTCCTGCCAGCCGAGATCGGCCCGTCGCAGCTTTCCGGCGTGGTGGAGCGGGTCGAGCTGCGGGAGGGGGACACGCGCCTGACGATCCGGCCTTCTGCGTTCGGGAAGCTGCACGCCGACGATCTGCCGCATCGGGTACGGGTGACGATCCGCACCCACGGCGATACGGCGCGGCCAGGCGACCTTGTCGAAGTTCTGGCCAATCTGCTGCCCCCATCGCCACCGGTGGAACCGGGGGCGTTCGATTTCCAGCGTCATGCGTTCTTCCGGGGCATCGGCGGCAGTGGCTACGCCCTTGGACCGGTTCGGGTCGTTGAACCCGGATCAGCCGCGGACCAGGCCTTGCCTCGGCTGCGCGATCACATGGCGGCGCGGATCAGGACCGTTCTGGGGGGTGCGGCTGGTGGCGTGGCGGTGGCGCTGCTGATCGGAGACAGGGGCGGCATTCCGGGGGACGACACCCAGGCGCTGCGGGACGCCGGGCTGGCGCACCTGCTCGCCATCTCCGGGCTGCACATGGGGCTGGTCAGCGGTTTCCTGTTCTGGCTGATCCGCTTCGGCCTGGCCCTGCGACCGTCCATTGCCCTGAACTGGCCGATCAAGAAGATCGCTGCCGTCGCCGCGCTGTTCGGCGGCCTGTTCTATCTGGTGCTGACCGGTGCATCGGTGCCGACCATCCGCGCCTTCATCATGGTGGCGCTGGTGATGCTGGCGGTTCTGACCGACAGACGCGCGATCTCCCTGCGGACCGTGGCCATCGCGGCGCTCGCGGTGCTGCTGATGACGCCGGAGGCCCTGACGGAGCCGGGTTTCCAGATGTCCTTCGCCGCCGTGACCGCCCTCGTCGCGGCCTACGAGCGGTTTGGCGACCGCATGCTGCACCGGACGCGGGAGACGGGGCCCGCAGGCCGGATGCTGATCTATCTTGCCGGGGTCGGTGTCACCACGGTCATCGCCGGTCTGGCGACCGCACCTTTCGCGATCTACCACTTCGGACGGGTTGCGGATTATGGCGTCATTGCCAACCTGGCCGCCGTGCCGGTCACGGGCTTCTGGGTCATGCCTGCCGGGACGCTTGCCCTGATCGCCATGCCGCTGGGGCTGGAGGCCGCGCCGCTCTGGCTGATGGGCCAGGGGATCGACCTGATCCTTCGGATCGCGCATGGCGTGGCGGCGCTGGAGGGGGCGGTACGGCTGGTGCCCGCCATGCCTGCCGCCGGACTGGTCACGGTGACCCTCGGCGGACTCTGGCTGTGCCTCTGGTCAGGGGGCTGGCGGAACCTCGGCTGGCTGGCGATCCTGCTCGGGATGGCGAGTCCCTATGTGGCGGATGCCCCGCTGGTCCGGGTCACTGGCGACGGTCGCCTTGCTGCCGTCACCGCGCAGGACGGCGGGCTGCTGCTGTCGACGCTGCGGCGGGAGAAGTTCGTGGCGCAGCAATGGCTGGCGCGCTCCGGTACTTCGGAACCGGGCGGTCGCTGGCCACTGGACGGCGCCAGCGCCGACGGCAGTCTGCGCTGCGACCTGCTGGGCTGCATCCTGCGCCGCGACGGCTGGATGATCGCGCTGCCGGTGGACGAGCGCGCGGTGCGCGACGACTGCGGTCGCGCGGATGTGGTGATTGCCACGGTCCCGGTGCGTGGGCGCTGCCCATCGGCGCGGGTGGTCGTGGACTTCTTCGACCTCTGGCGCGATGGGCCGCACACGCTGCACCTCAGCGCCCGTTCAGGCCCCTCGGTCCAGTCGGTCAACGCCCATCGGGGCGACCGCCCCTGGGTGTGGCGACCGATACCGCGCAGCGAACACTACTGGCGACAATGATGCCGCCGCGCGGTCTGTTCCGGACTGCCAGGCTCAATATTGCCGGAACAGGGCCACGAGACGTCCCTGGACCCGTACCTGGTCGGGGCGATAGATCCGCGTCTCGTAGGCCGGGTTCTCCGGCTCCAGCGCGATGGCGTTGCTGCGACGGCGCAGGCGTTTCAGGGTGACTTCCTCCCCCTCCACCAGGGCCACGACGATGCTGCCATTTTCTGCTACGTCGCCGCGTTCCACGATCACCGTGTCGCCGTCGAGAATGCCAGCGTTGATCATGGAGTCACCGGCGACTTCCAGTGCGTAATGTTCGCCGCGTCCGACCATGTGGGACGGTACATCGACATAGTTCGAATGGTCGCGCAGGGCCTCGATCGGTGTGCCGGCGGCAATCCGGCCATAGAGTGGCAGGCTGACCGTATCGCTGGCGGCGCGGGAAGTGGGCGGCGGCGCGGAGGACAGCGGCAGATCCGGGTTGTTGACCACCGTCGGCCGGAAACCGCTGGAGCTCAGCACCGGCTCCCCGGAGGCGCGGCGGCCCGCGGGAGTGGCGGCGTCCGGCAAGCGCAGGACTTCCAGTGCGCGGGCGCGATGAGGCAGGCGACGGATGAAGCCCCGTTCCTCCAGCGCCGAGATCAGGCGGTGAATGCCCGACTTGGACTTCAGGTTCAGGGCGTCCTTCATCTCGTCGAATGACGGTGAGACACCATTCTCGTTCAGGTGACTGTCCACGAACAGAAGCAGTTCGTGCTGTTTCCGGGTCAGCATGGCGATCCCCCGCTGAGGGCACATCTGTGTGTGCGTTGCTGGTTCGTCCTTCCGCACGGCCGGTCCGGGTCGTGAAACCCGAAACGAATCACTTGGTTAGACCGCCTATGTTCTATGAAAGTTCCGGAATTCCGTCAATGTTCCTGTTTCAACCCGGCGTTGGTCCCCATGTGGTTCCGCCGCCGGGTCTCAGATCATCCCGGTCAGGGGGATATAGGGAATCGGGCTTCCGGCCTTCAGCGCCTCCGCGTGGGGTGCACGTATGGCGAGTGCTCCGGCGCGGGAGAGGACATGCAGCATCGATGAGTCCTGGCGCGCAAAGGGGGTGACGGTCGCATGCCCCTCCGCGTCGAGATGCAGTTCGCTGCGCAGATAGTCCTCCCGCCGGTCGTTGGTGCCGAGATCGCGGCCCAGCGTCGCCGTGCGGACCTCCGGTTCCACATCCTCCGCCCCCAGCATCCGGCGGATGGCGGGGCGCAGGAACAGCAGGCCGCAGACCACGGCGGAGACCGGGTTGCCGGGCAGGCCCAGCAGGCGCACGTCACCGAACTGCCCGAACATCAGCGGCTTGCCGGGACGCATGGCAATGCGCCAGAAGTCCAGCGCCAGCCCCTTGTCCCCCAGCACGTCCTGCACCAGGTCGTGGTCACCGACGGAGGCCCCGCCGAGCGTCACCAGCATGTCGCAGCCGACTGCTCGGGCGGCTGCCTCCGCCAGCGCGTCGGGCCGGTCCTCCGCGATGCCGATATCGACCGGTTCCGCCCCGGCGCGGCGGACCAGCGCCGCCAGCGAAATGGCGTTGGAGGAGACGATCTGGTTCGGACCCAGCGACTCGCCCGGCCGCACGAGCTCGTCACCGGTCGAGAGCAGCGCGATACGCGGACGCCTGCGCACGCCGACCCAGGGCACATTCATCGCGGCAAGCAGGCCGAGGTCGCGGGGACCAATGTCCCGGCCCGGCTGAAGACCTGTTTCACCGGCACGGAAGTCCAGCCCGGCGCGACGCACGTAGGTGCCAGTCTTCAGGGCCTCCGTGGTCACGACCGTGGTGCCTGAAACCTCGGCATCTTCCTGGATCAGGATCGTGTCGGTGCCCGGGGGCAGGGGGGCACCTGTGAAGATGCGGACGCACTCGCCCGGTTTCACCTCGCCGTCGAAGGCGTGGCCCGCCGCCGACTCACCGATGCATGTCAGGCTGGCCCCGGCAGATACGACATCCGATCCCAGGACCGCATACCCATCCATGGCCGAGAGGTCGGCGGGCGGCTGGGTGCGCTGGGCAATGGCCGGTTCGGCCAGCACGCGGCCATCAGCCTCGGCGATCGAGATCCACTCGGCAGGCATCTGCGGCATCTGCGCCAGGATCCGCGTGCGTGCTTCCGCGACGGGGATCATGGCGCCACGTAGCGCCCGGACTTGCCGCCGTCCTTGAACAGCAGCCGCACGTTCCGGATCTCCATGCCCCGGTCCACGGCCTTGCACATGTCATAGACGGTCAGGGCGGCGACGGAGGCGGCGGTCAGCGCCTCCATCTCCACGCCGGTCTTGCCCCGCAGCCGACAGGTGGCGCGGATGACGACGGCGGGGTCGGGCGTGTCTTCCGTGGTCAGTTCCAGTTCGACATTGGTCAGGGCGAGCGGGTGGCAGAGCGGGATCAGGTCCGGCGTCTTCTTCGCCCCCATGATCCCGGCCAGTCGCGCGACACCCAGCACATCGCCCTTCTTTGCCCGGCCTTCCCGGATCAGCGCCAGCGTCTCCGGCTGCATGACGATCCGCGCCTCCGCGGTGGCCGTGCGCTCGGTCTCGTCCTTGTCCCCGACATCGACCATGCGGGCGGCACCCTTGTCGTCGAAATGGGTGAAACCGGACATGGTCAGGACGCTGCCTGCAGGGCGGCGGCCGGATCCCGCAGCAGCGCCTGAACGGCGGCGGAAACATCATCCTGACGCATCAGGCTCTCCCCGATCAGGAAGCTGCGGCAGCCCGCTTCGGCCATGCGGTCCAGATCGGCGCGGCTGTTCAGGCCACTCTCGCTGACGGCGACACAATCGTCCGGCAGGGCGCGGGCGCAGGCGATGGTGGTCTCCAGGCTGACGTCGAGGGTCTTGAGATTGCGGTTGTTGATGCCGATCAGGCGGCTCTTCAGATGGGTGCGGGCCCGTTCGAGTTCGCCGATGTCATGCACCTCCACCAGGACATCCATGCCCCAGCCGAGGGCCGCGTCCTCCAGTTCCTTCGCCTGACCGTCCGACAGCGCCGCCATGATCAGCAGGATGCAGTCGGCCCCGAGTGCCCGTGCCTCCGCCACCTGGTAGGTGTCGAGCATGAAGTCCTTGCGCAGCGCAGGCAGCGACACGGCGGTCCGTGCCGCGACCAGATAGCCGTCCGCGCCCTGGAAGTAGGGAATGTCGGTCAGTACCGACAGGCACGATGCGCCGCCTGCCTCATAGGCGCGGGCCAGCGACGGCGGATCGAAGTCGGCGCGGATCAGTCCCTTCGACGGGGATGCCTTCTTGATCTCCGTGATCAGCCCGTAGCGCCCGGCCGCCTGGTCCCGCTCCAGCGCAGCGATGAAGCCCCGGGGCGCATCCGCCGCCCGGGCGGCAGCCTCGACGGCGGCCAGCGGACGTTCTGCCTTGCAGGCGGCGATATGCTCACGCTTGTCGGCGCAGATGCGGTCGAGAACCGTGCCGGTGTCCGTCGTCATGCCTCAGGCCCCTCCGGTTTCATTGGAGATGGCGACAAGCTGCTCCAGCCGTGCCAGCGCCCTGCCGTTGTCCAGCACCTCTGCCGCCATTGCCGCGCCCTCACGCAGGGTCTCCGTCTTCTCGGCAACGATCAGACCGGCGGCGGCGTTCAGCAGCACGATGTCGCGGAAGGCATTCTTCTGCCCCTGCAGCACCCCGCGCAGGGCTGCCGCGTTCTCAGCCGGTTCCCCGCCTTTCAGGTCATCCGGTGATGCGACGGCCAGACCGGCGTCTTCCGGGGTGACGTCGAAGGTGCGGACCTGGCCGTTCGCCAGTTCGGCCACGTGGGTAACACCGGTGGTGGTCAGTTCATCCATGCCGTCCGCGCCATGCATGACCCAGACACGGTCTGCGCCAAGCTGGTTCTGCACATGGGCCAGAGGCTCGACCCACTGCTTCGCGAACACGCCCATGATCTGACGCTTTGCACCTGCCGGGTTGGACAGCGGTCCAAGCAGGTTGAAGATCGTGCGTGTCCCCAGTTCCACCCGTGTCGGGCCGACGTGGCGCATCGCACCGTGATGGCGCGGGGCCATCAGGAACCCGATGCAGGCATCCCTGAGAGACTTCTCCACCAGCGGGAACGGGCATTCGATGTTGACGCCCAGCGCGGTCAGCACGTCCGCCGCACCGGTCTTGGAGGACAGGGCGCGATTGCCGTGCTTGGCCACCGGAATGTCATGGGCCGCCAGCACGAAGCTGACCGCGGTGGAGACGTTCCATGTGCCCTTGGCATCGCCGCCGGTGCCGCAGGTGTCGATGGCGTTGGCCGGGGCGGTGATGCCCTGGGCCTTGGCCCGCATGGCCATGGCGCCGCCGGTCAGTTCATCGACCGTTTCACCACGCACCCGCAGCGCCATCAGGAATGCGCCCATCTGCGACGGCGTGGCATCGCCGGACATCATGATGTCGAAGGCGGTGCGGGCATCCTCCACGGAAAGTTCCTGGCGCTCGGCCACGCGGCCGATCAGCCCCTTGAAGGTCTCGATCTCGTTGGTCATCAGGCTGCCCTCTTCAGTCCGGCAGAATTCAGGAAGTTGCCGAGCAATGCATGGCCATGCTCCGAGGCAATGCTCTCCGGGTGGAACTGGACCCCGTGCACCGGGCGGTCCCGATGCTGCAGGCCCATGATCACCCCATCCTCGGTGCGGGCGGTGACCTCCAGCACGTCCGGCACACTGGCCGGCGCGACGGTGAGCGAATGGTAGCGCGTGGCGGAGAAGCCGTCGGGCAGCCCCTCGAAGACGCCCGTGCCCGCGTGGTGGACCCTGGACATCTTGCCATGCATCAGTTCTTCGGCGCGCACGACCTCGGCACCGAAGGCCTGCCCGATGGTCTGGTGGCCCAGGCAGACGCCGAAGATCGGCAGATCCGCAGGCGCATTGCGCACCAGATCAAGGGAGATGCCGGCACTCTCCGGCCGACCGGGGCCGGGGGAAAGCACCACTGCCTCCGGCTTCAGGGCGAGTGCATCCTCCACGCTGATCATGTCGTTTCGCCAGACTGTGACCCTGGCACCCAGTTCGCCCAGATAGTGAACGAGGTTATAGGTGAAACTGTCATAGTTATCGATCAGCAGAATCATGGTGTCGGTCCCAGGCGAACAGCGCCGGAGGGCGCGCCGAATTCCGCCGCACCGTCAGGGCGGCGTCAAGAAAACAGTGCGAACGCGGGGCGTCAAGCATGTCGCAGCATCAGGGCAGGGGTGGAAGGACGCGACAGGTGCGTCGATTGGGGCTTGGCGTTCTGCTGCTGGCCCTCGGCGTGCTGGCGCTGGCGCTGTTCTGGCCGGACCGGGTGGTGGAGCCGACGGTGCTTCACCCGGGTCAGCGGATGGATGCCAGAGCGCCCGACGGCAGTCCGGCACTGGACCGGCTGGTGGCGATCTTCCCGCGACTGACCGCGACCGTCCCGTCGCGTGAAACCGACGGTCGCGCGCGCATTGCCATCGTGCTGGACGACATGGGGCCGGACCGGGCCGCCCTGAAACGCGCCTCCGGCCTGCCGGTCGCCGTGACCTTCGCCTTCCTGCCCTATGCCGACAATGTGCGCGAACTGGCGAACGGCGCACGCGGGGCGGGGCGCACTGTCCTGCTGCACATGCCGATGGAGCCGATCGGCCCGGCAAATCCCGGTCCCGGAGCACTGCTGGCGGATCAGCCACCGGCGGAGCAAATCGCCCGTCTGGACGCGGCACTGGCGAAATTCGACCGGCTGGATGGCATGAACAACCACATGGGCAGCCGGCTGACGGCGGACCGGGAGGCCATGGACCGGATCATGGCGCGGCTGGCGGGGCGGGGCCTGTTCTTCCTGGATTCCCGGACCACGGCGGACACTGTCGCCGCAGGGGCGGCGGAACAGGCCGGACTGCCGACGCTGTCGCGCGACGTGTTTCTGGACGCTGATGGTACAGGCGCGATGGCGGCGGCGCAGTTGCGGCGTACGCTGGAGATTGCGTCAGCGACCGGGCAGGCCATCGCCATAGGGCACCCGCACCGGCGGACACTGGATGCGCTGGACGCATTCGTCGCGAACCTCGACCGGACACGGTTCCGCCTGGTTCGGCTCTCCGATCTGGTGCAGGTCAGCGCGGCGCGTTGACGCCACCGCTCTGGGCGAAGCGGACGGCTTCCTCCGCCGCGCGCATCAGGGCCTTGGCCTTGTTCACCGTCTCCTGATACTCGGCTTCCGGGTCACTGTCGGCGACCACGCCGCCGCCGGCCTGCACATGCATGACCCCGTCCTTGACGATGGCGGTGCGCAGCACGATTGCCGTGTCCATGGCACCGCTGGCCGAGAAATAGCCGATGCCCCCCGCGTAGAGGTGGCGCTTGTCACTCTCCAGCTCGTCGATGATCTCCATGGCGCGGATCTTCGGCGCACCGCTGACGGTGCCGGCCGGGAAGCCGCCGATCAGGGCGTCCAGCGCATCATGCGCCGGGTCCATCTCCCCTTCCACGTTGGAGACAATGTGCATGACCTGGCTGTAGCGTTCGATGGCGAACTCCTCGGTCACCTTCACGGTGCCGATCTTCGCCACACGGCCCACGTCGTTGCGGCCCAGGTCGAGCAGCATCAGGTGTTCCGCCAGTTCCTTCGGATCGGCAAGCAGCTCCTTCTCCAGCGCCAGATCCTCCGCCGGGGTCGCTCCGCGCGGTCGGGTTCCGGCAAGCGGGCGGACCGTGACCAGGCCATCGCGCACGCGCACCAGGATCTCCGGGCTGGAACCGACGACGGAGAAATCGCCGAAATTCAGGTAGTACAGGAACGGCGAGGGATTGGTCCGGCGCAGGGCGCGGTAGAGCGCGAACGGCGGCAGTTCGAATGGCACCTCGAAGCGCTGCGACGGCACCACCTGGAAGATGTCGCCGGCGCGGATGTACTCCTTCGCCTTCTCCACCATGGCGTAGTACTCGGGCCGGGTCATGTTGGACTTCGGCTCCGGCAGGCTTGCCAGATTGTCCACGCCGCTGCGGCTGTAGGGCAGGGCGCGTTCGAAATCGGCCACCGTATCCGCCAGCCGCTCGCAGGCCCGGTTGTAGGCCTGGCGTGCGCCGACGCCGGGCTGCGGCCAGACCGGTGTCACGATGCTGACCATGTCGCGCACGGAATCGAAGATGGCGATGACGGTCGGGCGCACATACAGCGCGTCGGGCACACCCAGCACGTCCCTGTTGGCGGCGGGCAGCCGTTCCATCAGCTTCACGGTGTCGTAGGCCATGTAGCCGAACAGCCCCGCCGACATGGGCGGCAACTGGTGCGGCATGTCGATATGCATCTCCGCCACAAGCTTGCGGAAGCTCTCCAGCGTCGGTTCGGCACAGGGCTCGAACGCGTCCGGGTCGAACCGGGCGGAGCGGTTGATCTCGGCGCTGTTGCCATGCGCGCGCCAGATCAGGTCCGGCTTCATGCCGATGAAGGAATAGCGACCGCGCACGGCGCCACCTTCCACCGATTCCAGCAGGAAGACGTTCGGGCGGCCGTCCGCCAGCTTCATGAAGGCGGAAACCGGGGTTTCCAGGTCGGCGACGATCTCGGTCCAGACCACCTGGCCCTCACCCGCGTCATACCGGGTGGCAAAGTCATCCGCGCTTGGTGTGAAGGCCATGGCTCAGGCTCTCCTGATCGGGTCGGGCCGGTCGGCCGCGACCGCTATTCGATGTCGCGCAGCAGGGCCGGATCGATGGCCTGGATCATCGCCTGGCGATTGACCCCGACGCCGAACTCGTCCCGCAACTGCTGCTGATAGGTGGCGAAGGCATCCTCGGCCATGGATTCACCGATGGCGGCCTCCAGTGCCGCAATCTGGCCAGCACTCTCGAGCGGATTGGCCTCGACGATCTCCACAACCTCGGCCAGGACCTGGGCGGGTTCGCTGGCGTGCGCACCGGCCGCATGGTCTCCGGCCTGGGCCGAGAAGACGACCGAGCGCAGGTTGCCCGCCAGCTCCGGTGCGCCGCCCTGGCGGGTCACGCTGTCTGCGGTCTGCACCGTCACATCGAACTCGCTGGCCAGTCCGTCAAGCGTGGTGCCTGCCTGCAGGCGCTCCAGCAACTTGTTGCGCACGTCGGCGGCAGCTTTGGCCAGGTTCTCTGCCCGCCATGCCGCTGTCACTTCCGTTTCCACCTCGGCGAAGGGGCGCAGTTCCGGTTCCATGACCTCCACGACCTCGACAACGAAGTAGCCGCCATCGCTGGTTTCATGCCGCTCCAGGTCCTCGTCCTGGGTCTGCGCGAAGGCTATCTCGAGAGCCTGCGGCGGCAGCGGCGTATCCAGTTCCGCGCCGTTCATGTCGACACCATTGCGGTCAATGGGACCAATCTCCCGCACCGCGACACCGACGGCATCGCCGACAGCGCGCAACCGGTTGCCACCAGCCAGTTCGTCCTCGACCTGGTTACCGAGATCAATGACGCGTTCCAGCGCGTGCTCGATCCGGATGGCGTTCAGCAATTCCTCGCGCACCTCCGCAAGCGGTCGCGTGGTCGCCTCCGTCACCTCGGTGACCTGCACCAGATGCCAGCCAAAGGCGGTCTGCACCGGTCCGGCAACCTCACCGACCGACGCGTTGAACACGGCGTCGCCGAGATCACCCGGTACGTCGCCGGGGCGCACGGTGCCCAGGCTGGTCGGTGCGTTGCCGTTCTGCTTCTCCACGGCGGCAGCGAAGGACAGGCCCTCGTTCACGCTGGCCAGCACGGCGTTGGCCGCATCCTCGTCCGGGAAGATCGCCTGATCCACCGTGCGGGAACCCGCAACGCTGAAGCTGGCGATCTGATCCTGATAGGCCTGCTCGATCTCCGCGTCATCCACGACGATATCCTGGGCGATGATCTCGGGGGACAGGTCGATCAGCAGGATGCGACGGCGTTCCGGGGTGGAGAACAGCTCCGGGTGGGCTTCGTGATAGGTCGTCAGATCGTTCTCGCTCGGCGGTGCCGTGTCGGCCAGACGGTCATTCGGCACGGAGATGAAACGGATGTTCCGCGCCTCGTTCTGGAACGCGAACAGGGCCCTGGCGTAGGCATTGACGCCCACCTCCAGCCCGGCAGTCACGGATGCCTGGATCTGACGACGGATCAGGTCACCGCGCAGATCCTCGGCGAAGGCATTGGGGGAGCGGTAGCCAAGCTGGCGGATCACCTGCTCGAACCGGACAGGATCGTACTGGCCGAGCTGGTTCTGGAAGTTCGGGTTGGCGTGGGCCGCCGCACTGACGGCGGAGTCCGGCACGGCAAGGCCGAGTTCCGTCGCCCGCAGGTTCAGCGTCCGGCGGTCGATCAGCGACGACAGCACCTGGTCATAGATGCCGAATGCCAGTGCCTCGCGCGGCTGCAGCACCATGTTCTGCTGTTGCTGGAGCAGGCGCAGGCGGCGGCTCGCCTCGTTCGCGAACGTGCTGGCGTCGATCACTTCCCCGCCGACGTCCGCCACCGGCGGATTGGTCGGGCCGGTGATGTAGTCGTTGATCCCCCAGAAGGCGAAACTGAGAATGAGCAGGACCAGCAGGATTCGTACGACCCACTTGCCTGCGCCCTTGCCGAGATTGCTGATCATGATCCGCCGCTGATGTCCGTGATATTGAGGATGGCGGACATTACGCATCAGGCGGTGCATCCGCAACCTGCGGAAGGCGCGTTCTCGGCGGGATCAGGCGGATTTGGGCTGCGGGGCGCGAATCGGTTGGCTTGGCGGCCCCGACAGCGGATGCTTGGGGTTGGTGAACGGGCTGAATTGACGGGGGCAGGACATGCGCAAGATGCTGATCGCGGGAAACTGGAAGATGAACGGCCTTGCCGGTGATGCTGCGCGCGAAGCCACGGCACTCGCCGAAGGGCTCTCGGTCGCCGCACATGTGCATCTGCTGATCGCGCCGCCCGCGACCCTGATCTCGCCCCTGCGCATCACGCTGTTCGAACGAGGCATTGCCGACCGCGTGGCCGTCGCGGGACAGGACTGCCACGCGGAGGTCAGTGGCGCACACACCGGCGATGTGTCGGCGGAGATGATCGCCGATCTGGGCGGCAGCCACGTCATCGTCGGCCATTCGGAACGGCGCACGGATCACGGTGAAACCGACGCTATCGTCAAGGCCAAGGCGGAGGCTGCGCTGCGCGCCGGTCTGATCGCCATCGTCTGTGTCGGCGAGACGGAGGCGGAGCGGCGCGCGGGCGAGACCCTGGCGGTGCTGCAGCGGCAGGTCAGCGGCTCGCTGCCGGAAGGTGCCACGATGGTGAACACGGTCGTTGCCTACGAGCCTGTCTGGGCCATCGGCACCGGCCTGACCCCGTCCACCGATGACATCGTGGAGGCCCATGCGGCGATCCGTGCCACGGCGGCGGCCCGGATCGGCGACGTCGATACCCTGCGGATCCTCTATGGCGGCTCGGTAAAGCCGGGCAACGCCGCTGAACTGCTCGCGCTCGAGGGGGTCGATGGCGCCCTGGTGGGCGGTGCCAGCCTGAAGGCGGCCGATTTCCTGAGCATCGCGGCGGCGGCACCCGTCAGGGAATAGATCAGCCTGGCTGTTTGGCGTCGTCCTGTTCCTGCGCCAGGACGGCCCGCAGACCGCTGCGATAGTCCGGGTACTGCAGCTTCACACCCAGTTCCGACTTGATCAGATCATTGCTGACCCGTTTGCTCTCCCCATAGAAGCTGCGGCCCATCGGGCTCAGGTTGGCCTCCTCGAACGGGGTGTCGGGCGGGACAGGCATGCCCAGCAGATTGGCCGCGAATTCCACCACATCCTGCGGCGGTGCCGGTTCGTCATCGCAGACGTTGTAGATGCCCGCGCGCCGGGGGCGGTCGATGGAGGCCAGCAGGGTCCGGGCGATATCCGCGACATGGATGCGGGAGAATACCTGACCGTCCCGGATCACCCGCCGTGCGGTACCCTCCCGCAGGGCCCTGAAACCATTGCGTCCGGGGCCGTAGATTCCGGCGAGGCGGAAGATCTGAACGGCGGCGTCGGTTTCGTCCTGCAGGTCCAGCCATTGCCGTTCCGCCAGCACCCGCCGTTCCCCGCGCCGCCCGGCGGGCTTCAGTTCCCCGGTTTCGTCCACCCAGCCACCCTGCCGGTCGCCATAGACCCCGGTGGTGGAGAGATAGGCCACCCACTCCAACGTCGCACAGGCGAGGATCTGCCCGCGTGCGTGGCGCAGTACCGGATCGCCGTCATCGTCCGGGGGGATCGACGCAACAATGTGGGTGACGCCATCCAGCGCCCCGTCGGGCAGTGGGGCACGCCCGTCGAAGGCCACCCCTGCCACATCAGCGGGCAGGGACCCGGCCGTCCGCTCGGTTGCCGCGATCGAGAAGCCGCGCTGGCGCAGCTGTGGTGCCAGGGTCTTGGTGGAGAAGCCATATCCGAAACAGAACAGCCTCATTCCCGTGCCTCCAATCCGAATTTCGCGGCCAGCCGGTCAATGCATCGGTCCAGATCAAAGGCTGACCGGACCCTGGCCTCACCTGCCTGACCCATGGCCTTTCGTGCCGCCGGATCACGCAGCATCCGTGACAGCGCAGCGGCCAGCGCCTGCGGATCGTCAGGGGGGACCAGCAGACCGGTCTCCCCGTCCCGCACCAGCTCCGGGATGGCCGAGACAGCGGTGGCGACCACCGGCAGCCCCTGGCTCTGCGCCTCCATCAGCACATTGGGCAGGCCGTCCCGGTCACCATCATCGGCGATCCGGCTGGCCAGCACGAACAGGTCCGCCTGTCGGCAGGCCTCCAGCACCGCCTGCTGCGGTTGCGGGCCGCGCCAGTCGATCCGGTCGGCAATGCCAAGCGCTTCCGCCTGCTGTTTCAGTTCGGCGAGTTGCTCCCCGCCCCCGATATGGATGAACCGCCAAGGCAGACCGATCTCCGCCAGCGCCTTCAGCAGCACCGGATAGCCCTTCTTCGTGACCGCCCGCCCGACGGACAGGATGACCGGCACAGGGTTCGCGGGACGCGTAGCGGGGGCAGGGGGAAAACGCGTCAGGTCAAGCCCGTGATAGACCAGACTGACCCGCCCTTCCGGTGCCAGTTCGGCCAGATGATCGGCATTCGCTGCGGTGCAGGTCACGGCGAAGGCGCAGTCGGCAAGTTTCTCCCGCTTCTCCCACGCCGGGCTGGTCCAGATGTCCTTGGCATGCGCGGAGACACTCCACGGCAGCCCCTTCAGCAGCGCGGCATAGCGGGTGGTGGAGGCCGGAGTGTGCAGGAAATGGGCGTGCAGGCGGGTGACCGACGGCGGCAGTTCGGCGGCCAGCACCACGGCCTGCCCGAAGCGGCGCACACGGTTCACGGTCGGATCGCGCCGGTAGTCCCGCCCGAACAGGGCAGTGGCAGCCTGCCAGGTCGGCCAGGCGGAACATGTGCGCCACGCCTGGCGGACCCGTGCAGGCTCATCGCGCAGATATTCGGGCAGATAGCTGACCGGGGCCGCGATGTCCTGATGCACGGGATGGCTTGTCGTATCGGTCGGATGGCGCAGGGACCAGATGTCGATGGCCAGGCCGCGCTGTTCCAGCGCCAGGATCTCCTGGGCGATGAAGGTCTCCGAAAGCCGGGGATAGCCCTTCAGGACGAAGGCCACCCGCCCGGTCGCGGGAGGGGCAGTGCTCAAGCCGGCTTGACCGCAATCCGTGCGGCCGTGTCGATGCGGTTCAGGTAGGGGCGATTGCCCTTCTCGGCGAAATATTCGTCCGTGGCCTGACGCGCGCCGGCATAGGCCCCATAGTCGTCGATGATCAGGAAGCCGCCGGTGGTGAGCCGCGGATAGAGATGATCGAGTTCGTGGCGGGTGGACCGGTACCAGTCGGTGTCCAGCCGCAGCAGGGCGATCCGGTCCGGCGCAACCTCCGGAATGGTTTCCTCCACCACGCCCTTCACGTAGATCAGCCGGTCCTCCGGATAGCCGGTGCTGGCCAGATTGGCCTTCACCTGATCGATGGGCGCGTAGCACCATTCGTTGTGGTCATCGCGCTGCTGCATCTCCCAGCGGCTGATCGTGTCCGATCCATCGCGCTGGCGGATGTCGATCTCCTCCGGTTTCACCATGCCGGTGTAGGTGTCATAGAGGTAGATGTTGCGGTCGGTGACGCCCATGTGCAGCAGGGTCAGCGCCATGGTCATGGCACTTCCGCCCTGCCAGACGCCGCATTCGACGAAATCGCCGGGAATGTCCTGCTCCACCACATGTTTCGTGGCGGCATAGAGCGCGTGAACGCAGTCCGGTGTGGTCAGGGTGTGGTCGCCCACCTTGCCGAAGATCTCGCTGAAGATCGGCTCCATGTCCCGCGGCAGCTTCATCTGCCGGTTGCGCAACCCGTGCTGCGGCAGCTTGCGGAACGTGAAGTCGTAGCCGTAGCGCAGGGCCAGCTTCTTCAGTTTCATGTTGACCATTGTCTGGACCGCCTGTCGTTCAGGCCGCGCGGGCCGGATCACGACCAAGGCGACGTTCCTGCTCCCGACGGTAGGGTGCGGGCAATTGCAGTTCCGTCGCCACGTTGCGGAAGTGGAAGCCGAGGCTGATCCGCGGTTCATCGGTACGATTGTGGAACGAGGCATGGACCGTGTAGGTGTGCGCCAGGACGGCGTCACCGGCCTCCAGCACCATCGGCACCGGTTCGCGGAACGCGCTCATCTCGCAGCGCAGGTTCTCCAGCCCGAACTCGTCAGTGGCCACATCGTGAAAGATGCGTCCCAGCTTGTGGGTGCCGGGAACCATCCAGATGCAGCCATTGTCCTCGTTCGTCGCCGTCATGGGCACGAAGACACAGCACACGCGGGAATCGCTCAGACCCCAGTAGACACCATCCTGGTGCCAGTGCTTGGTCCGCACTTCCTGCGGCAGCTTGGTGAATGCGAAGCTCTGCAGCAGCGTGGACGGCCCGTTTGCCGCCTCGATCAGGCCCTGGATCCGGTCGGAACGCATCATCTCATCGACCGCAGCGGACTTCGTGTTGATGTCCTTCTGCCGACGATGGTTCTCCGCCACCAGCCGTTCCACATCCGGGCGTATCCGCGCGAGTTGAGCCTGCGGGATCCAGTCCTTCAGGATGACGTAGCCGTCCCTGTTGTACTGCTCCGCCTGCTCTACCGTCAGCAGATCGCCTGCTTCGGCGGGCACGAACTGCTGTGCTTCGATGAAATCATTGATCGCCATGAGGCGTATTTAGTCCCTGATGGATGAAACGCAAAGTCCGGTGGACCACGGTCGGATCGTCGCAGGGGCAGGGTCACACGGGCGGCGGAACCGTTCAGAACATCTTCCGCACGGCACTGGTCCTGACCTTCCCCTTCCGGTCCAGCCATGGCGCGGCCAGGCGGTTGACGTTGGTCAGGCCCTCCAGCAGGCCGGGGACGACGATGTCGGAAGGCTTCTTCTGGCGCGGCAGGGCACGGATCGCGGCGGCCATGACCTCCGGGTCGCGGTCATCGTCCAGCGGTGTCATCTGCACCAGGCCGAGCGCCGCAGCGCGTTCCGCGCGGATCGTCTGTTCCATCCGGGGCACGCTGCGCGGCACGATGATGGCGCGCTTGTCCAGCGAGAGCACCTCGCAGAAGGTGTTGTAGCCGCCCATGGCGACCACCCCTGCCGCGCTGGCCATCAGGTTCTCGAAATGCGGGTCGAAGGTAATGGCCTCCACCCTGTCCAGCTTCGCGGCACGTTCATGGAACCCGGCCTGCAGTTCCGGGGCCATGAAGGGACCAAGCGCCAGCAGCGCCGGATAGGGCAGCAGCGGATCGGTCTCATAGGCGCGCAGGACCCAGTCGATCAGCGCATCGCCGTCACCGCCACCACCGGTCGTGACGAGCAGGAACGGGCGGTTGGTGATCTCCGGCAGGGAAACGGAAGGCGCGGTGCTCGGCCGCCGGGGCAGATAACCGGTGTAGACCATCTTGCGCGACACGCTCTCCGGAATTTCCAGTCCTTCCAGCGGGTTGCAGATCTGCGGCAGGCCATAGACCCAGATGTCGTCGTACAGGTCTTCCAGCGCCGGCAGCACGTTCTTGCGCTGCCATTCGGGTACCAGCAGCTTCGGTTCGTCCATGACGTCGCGCAGGCCGAGTACCAGCCGGGTGCCGCGCTTCTTCAGCATCTCCAGCGTCGGCATGACCTCGCCCCGCAGGCCCAGCGGTTCCTTGTCGACGATGAAGATGTCGGGATCGAAGCTTTCCGCCGTGTGCTGGATGATCGACGCGCGCAGCGCCAGCATGTCCTCGATATCCAGATGCAGGTTCAGCGAGGTATATTCGCCGTTGCGCAGCTTGATGACACCGGGGACGCGCACGAAATCCACGCGGGCGCGAAAGTCGAAGCTGCCGATGATCGGCGAACCCGACAGTATCAGCACCGACAGGTTCTTGTTGTTCTCGACCAGCGAATGGGCAATTGCCCGGCAACGCCGCAGGTGTCCCAACCCGAAAGTATCGTGGCTGTAGATCAGGACACGCGAACCTTTTCCGTTCGCCATTCTATTCCCCATTGCGCCGATTGTTCCGGCTGGTGTTGCGCGGGACTATGGCAGAATCGTCACGTGGCGGCAAACGGCTTGTCGGTGGCCAAGCATCGCGATTGTCGCAGGGGGCGCGGTCCACTAAGGTTCGTGACAGAGAACGTCTGCGCGGTGCTGGGCCGGGGGTGGCAACCAGCATGCGCCATGCGTGAGGGGGAAGCGGCTTGGAACGGAACGTATTCAGTTTCATCCTGAAATACAGCTATCGCCAGCAGATCGTCCTGGTGCTGCTTGCGGTGGTGAACATGCCGTTCACGATGCTCGGCTACACGCTGGTCGAGAAGATCGTGAACGAGGGTATTCAGGGCTTCCGCAAGGTTCCCGAAATGGTGACCCAGGCTGATGGCTCGACCATCGAGAAATCGGTCAAGACAACGATCGACTTTCCTGAGGCCGTCTTCAACATCGGGCCCGAGTTCGATCAGGTCATTTTCCTCTTTGTCCTCGTGGGTCTGTTCCTGCTGAACATCCTGCTGCTGCAGGGCATCAAGTACGCGCTGAACGTCTATCGCGGTGTCACGGCGGAACGCATGCTGCGGCGCCTGCGCTATGCCCTGTTCCAGCGCATCCTGCGGTTCCCCAAGCCGACGTTCAAGAAGACCAGCCAGGGTGAGGTGATCTCCATGATCACCGGCGAGGTGGAGCCGCTGGGCGGTTTCGTCGGCGAATGTTTCTCCCTGCCGGTGATGCAGGGCGGCATCATGCTGATGTCGCTCGGCTACATGCTGATCGCGGACTGGAAGCTGGCGCTGGCCGCCGTCGCGCTCTACCCGCTGCAGTTCTACATCATCCCGAAACTGCAGAAGCGTGTGAACCTGCTGGGCAAGGAACGCGTCAAGCGCGTCCGGAAACTGTCGGAGAAGATCGGTGAGACGGTCACGGGCATCGGCGAAATCCATGCCCATGACGCCTCCAACCTGGAGCTGGCGACATTCTCCGAGCGGCTGAACGGCATCTATTACATCCGCCTGCAGATCTACATCTGGAAGTTCATCATCAAGTTCGTGAACAACTTCATCCAGCAGCTCGGTCCGGTGATGTTCTATTCCATCGGCGGCTATCTGGTGATCAAGGGCGAGCTTGACCTGGGTACCCTGTTCGCCGCCATCAGTGCGCACAAGGAAATCGGCGCGCCCTGGAAGGAACTGCTGGGCTACTACCAGCGTCAGGCCGACGCCCGCATCAAGTACGAGCAGGTGGTGGAGCAGTTCGCCCCGGCCGGACTGTTCGAGGAAGAGCGTCTGATGAGCGAGCCGGAAAGCCCGGTCCGCTTCGAAGGCGAGATCAAGGCCAGCGGCGTCACCCTGACCGACGACCAGAACAACAGCATTCTCGACTCGGTCAGTTTCACGCTTGGCCTGGACAAGCGGGTCGCCCTGGTGGGCGGCGGCGGATCCGGGCGTGATGAGCTGGCCGAGGTGATGGCCCGGCTGATCGACCCGGACCGTGGCACGGTCAACTATGGCGAGCACCTGCTGCAGGGCCTGCCGGAAGCGGTCACGGGACGGCGGATTTCCTTCGTCGACAATGCGCCGTTCATCTTCAACCTGACGCTCGGGGACAACCTTTTCTACGGCCTGAAGCATCGGCCGCTGAAGGAAGCGACCTACGAGGGCGACAGGAAGAAGGAGCGCGACAGCTACGTCACCGAGGCGCAGGCTTCAGGCAATCTGGATTACGACCTCGCCGCAGACTGGGTGGACTATGGTGCCGCCGGGGTCGAGGACAATGTCGGCCTGCGCCGCGCGGGTATCGAGGCGCTGAAGGTCGTCGGACTGGACGAGGATGTCTATCAGTTCGGCCTGCGCGGGCGGATCGATCCGGAGAAGCGGAGCGATATCGCCGAGGGTGTGCTGAAGGTGCGCAAGGCGCTCGACGAGCGGCTGACGGACCCGTCCCTGGCCGTCCTGATCGAACGGTTCGACCCGGCGGCGTACAATTCCAATGCGTCCCTGGCCGAGAACCTGCTGTTCGGCACGCCGGTCGGCGATACCTTCGATCTCGACCATCTGGCGGACCACCCCTACATCCTGGAGGTGCTGGAGAAGGTCGGCATGACGGATCAGATGGTCAGCATGGGCTATCAGGCCGCCGCTACCATGGTCGAACTGTTCTCCGACCTGCCTCCGGACCACGAACTGTTCCAGCAGTTCAGCTTTGTCTCGTCGGACGACCTGCCGGAGCTGCAGGGTCTGCTGGCGCAATATACCAAGGACCAGCTGGATGGGCTGAAGCCGCATGAGCGCGCGAAGCTGATGTCGCTGCCGTTCAAGCTGGTACAGGCAAGGCACCGTCTCGGTATCATCGACGACGCGGTGAAGATGAAGGTGCTGGAGGCGCGCAAGGCCTTTGCCGAGAACCTGCCTGACGACCTGTCCGGCTCGGTCGCCTTCTTCGATCCGGACCGCTACAACGCCGCGGCCAACATTCAGGACAACATCCTGTTCGGCAAGATCGCCTACGGTCAGGCGCAGGCGCAGGACCGTGTCGGTTCCCTGATGCGGGAGGTCATGGCGGAACTGGGCATCATCGAGACGGTGTCGGAGGTTGGTCTGGAGTTCGAGGTCGGTATCGGCGGTTCGCGCCTGACCGGTGCCCAGCGCCAGAAACTGGCCCTTGCCCGTGCAGTGGTGAAACGTCCGGATGTCCTGATCCTGACCGAGGCCACGGCATCGCTGGATACCAGCAGCCAGGCACGGATTCTCGATGGCCTTCTGACCGACTTCGAGGGTCGTTCCATCATCTGGGGTGTGCATCGCCCGGCGATGGCGGAACGCTTCGATCATGTGCTGGTCATGAAGGGCGGACGCATTGTGGAGAGTGGCAGCTTCGAGGAACTCAGCAAGGAAGGCACCGCGCTTTCCCAGCTTATCGCAGCCGAAGCCGCCTAGGGGAGATACGACCTTGAGCCTGAATGAAGAAGTCGAACTGCTGCGTCAGATCCCGATGTTCCAGAAGGTGGAACAGTCGAAGCTGAAGCTGCTGGCCTTTACCTCGGAGCGGCTGACGTTCCCTGCCGGGGAGATGGTCTGCGAACAGGGGGAGCCCGGCGATTCCATGTATGTCATCGTGCAGGGCGATGCGGACGTGATCGTGAATCTGCCGAACGGGCCGCTGACCGTCGCGCAGTTGCACAAGAACAGCTTCTTCGGCGAGATCGCGATCCTGTGCGACATCCCCCGAACGGCCACGATCAAGGCCAAGACCGAGCTTGTCACCCTGCGGATCACCAAGGACCTGTTCTATCGCCTGGTTTCGGAGTTCCCGCAGATGACCATCGAGATCATGCGGGAGATCGCCTTCCGCCTCGACCGGACGACGCAGGACCTGCAGCAGGCCCGCAATGACCTGAACAAGCTGCAGGGGGTCGACTAGGGCCGGACGGGACCGGCCCGGTTCAGCGAAGATGAGTCGCCTCGATTCCGTCATCGAACGCCTTTGCGCGCAGCGCGCGTGTCTCGACTGGGCCGCATCCGCCATCGACGGTCTTTCCGGCGATGTGCTGGAGCTTGGCCTGGGCAACGGACGCACCTTCGACCATCTGCGCAGCCTGCTGCCTGACCGCCGGATTCTGGTGTTCGAGCGTCAGGTGAACGCCCATCCGGACTGCATTCCCGCCGATGAGGACCTGCTGCTGGGCGATTTCCTCGAAACCCTGCCGCGGGCCGCGCGGATGATCGGCCGCTCGGTGGCACTGATCCATGCCGACACCGGAACCGGGGACAAGGCCGCCAGTGTCGCCATGGCCGCGATGATCGCACCGCTGCTGTTGCCCCTGTCGCAGGCGGGAACGATCCTGGTCAGCGACCAGCCGCTGCCGGATCCGGCTTTCGCGCCACAGGACCTGCCGCAGGGCGTGCGTCCCGGGCGCTATCACATCCACAAACGCATCTGAACGAACGGACGGACCCGCAATGTCTGAAAGCATTGAAGAGACGAAGCGCGAGCGTGCGCTCCGCATCCTGCGCAGCCGCCCGCTGGCCCCGGCCAGCGAACTGCTGGGGCAGTATCTGATGGACTGCGACCCGGACCGGGGCTGGGCGCGGGTGCGCTACACGGCCCGGCCGGAATTCATGAACGGCATCGGTGTCGTCCAGGGCGGCATCCTGACCGCCATGGTCGACGAGGCCATGGCTGTCGCCTGCATCATCAGGGGTAACTTCGGCATCATCATCCCGACCCTGGAACTGAAGGTCAGCTTCCTGAACGGTGGCAAGCCCGGGGAACTCTTCGCCGAGGGTCAGGTCGAGAAGCTGGGCAAGTCGGTGGCCTTCCTGTCCGGCCGCCTGTTCGACGCCGATGGCGAGATCGTCGTCACGGCCACCGCGACGGGACGGGTGCTGCAGCGCAAACCGAAAGGAGCCTGACGGCCTACTCCGCCGCCGCCGCCGCGCCGTTCAGGGGCAGGCCGAGCGTTTCCCAAACGGCCAGCAGCGCCTCGACCAGTTCATCCATCAGCTCATCGCTGTGGCGCGGGCCGGGGGTGATGCGCAGCCGTTCGGTGCCGCGGGGCACCGTGGGATAGTTGATCGGCTGGATGTAGATGCCATGCACGTCCAGCAGCATGTCGGTTGCCTGCTTGCACAGGGCCGGGTCACCGACCAGCACCGGGACGATGTGGGTGTTGGACCGCATGACCGGCAGCCCGACCTCGGCCAGACGGCGTTTCAGGGTGGCGGCGCGCTCCTGCTGCTGCTCCCGCTCCAGATTGCTGGTCTTCAGGTGGCGGATGCTGGCAACCGCGCCAGCCGCGACGCCGGGGGGCAGTGCCGTGGTGAAGATGAAGCCGGGGGCGTAGGAGCGCACGGTGTCCACCAGATCGGCGGAGGCGGCGATATAGCCGCCGATGACGCCGAAGCCCTTGGCCAGCGTGCCCTGGATCACGTCGATGCGGTCCATGACCTTCTCACGCTCCGCCACGCCGCCGCCGCGCGGGCCGTACATGCCCACCGCATGCACCTCGTCCAGGTAGGTCAGCGCCCCGAACTCGTCGGCCAGGTCGCAGAACTTCTCCAGCGGGGCAATGTCGCCGTCCATGGAGTAGACGGATTCGAAGATCAGCAGTTTCGGCCGGTCCGGATCGGTCTCCTCCAGCAACTGCCGCAGGTGATCGACGTCATTGTGGCGGAAGATCTTCTTCTCGGCCCCGGAATGACGGATGCCGGCGATCATGGAGGCATGGTTCAGTTCATCGGAGAAGATGACACAGTCGGGCAGGAACTGGGCGATGGTGGAGATCGCGGCCTCGTTGGCGACAAAGCCGGAGGTCATGACCAGCGCGGCCTCCTTGCCATGCAGATCGATCAGTTCCCGTTCCAGTTCCACCAGCGGATGGTTGGTGCCGGAGATGTTGCGGGTGCCGCCTGCGCCGGCGCCCATCCGGTCGATGGCGTCCTTCATCGCGGTGGTCACGATGGGGCTCTGGCTCATGCACAGGTAGTCGTTGGAACACCAGACGACCACATCGGGCTTGTTGCCTCCGGAATGGTTGGTGGCGCGCGGGTAATGTCCGGCGTGGCGTTCCAGTTCGGTGAAGACGCGATACCGCTTCTCTTCATGCAGCGACTGCACGGCGCTGGAGAAGACTTTCGCATAATCCATTGGTGGAACCTTTCGACTGGTTCTGGATTCCGTCTCCGGCCCTTTCGGTACTGGAGAGGGTAGACATATCGGGCGCGCATTGTGCCGTCAAAACCCGCTTGCGGCGAGTGTGACGGATGCGACAATTCCGCGTCACGCGGGCCGGCCATGACCAGCTTCAGGTCGGGCAGAACCGCATGATCGCAGCGATCAGCAGGCCGATGCCGCCATACTGGATGATCACGAAGATGCTGCGCACGAGATGGTGCAGCAGGCCGACAGGTTTTCGCTGGCTGGGCCAGAGCGGTGCAATGCGCGGCAGGATGATCAGCGGCAGCAGCATGGCAATCAGGGCACCGATGCGGATGGTGGTCTGATCCCCGGCGGAGGCGACAGCCGCGCCAACGAAGATGATCAGCACGGCCGCGCTGGAGGCGACGCCGACCCAGCCGCCGGAAAGCAGGAACAGCAGCTTCACGTCGTGGTGCCGCCAGCCGAGCCAGAACATGCTCTGCGTCACCCAGACCACAAGCGCGAGCGGCCAGAGGATCGGCGGGTCCGCCGCGCACCGGTCAAGGCTCCAGCCCCACCAGAGTGCCGCCCCGCCGAGGGCGAGCAGCAAGAGCTGGCGCAGCACGAAGGCGGCGATGGTTGTCTGTTTCTGCGAGGCGGTCTGCATGCGGCGCAAACTGCGTCAGGCCCGCTGCCTTGGCATTGTGACCGATAGCCGCGCGATGCGGTTGACGCGGCGGGACCTTGCGGGAACACTCGCGGCTGCTTCGGGGAGGATGAGAATGACTGGCAATACTGCAACGGATGGCGAGGATCGCCGCAATGTGGCTGACGTGCTGCGGAGGCATGCCCGCGACAGCGGTGACAGTATTGCGCTGGTCTTCGGCGAACGGCGAACGGACTATGCGACCCTGGACCGCCAGGCCAGTTGCATCGCCAACGGTCTGATTGCCGCGGGCATTCGTCCCGGTGAGCGGGTCGGCCTGATCGCGAAGAATTCCGATGATTTCATCGCCCTCTACTATGGCTGTGCCAAGGCCGGTGCGGTGCTGGTGCCGGTGAACTGGCGCCTCGCGGTGCCGGAGATGGCCTACATCATCAACGACAGTGGTGCGCGTGTGCTGGTGCTTGGCCCCGGCTATCACCATCTGGGCACGGACCATCGGGGCGAGATGCCGGCCGTGGAGACCATCCTGGCGATCGATGGCCGGACCGAGGGCGTCGCCGAACCGGATGACCTGCGCGAATGGTACGGACGGCAGGCCGATGTCGATCCGATGGTGCCGGTGCTGGCGACGGATATTGCGGCGCAGCTCTATTCCAGCGGCACCACGGGGCACCCGAAGGGAGTCCAGCTCAGCCACTTCAGCTGCTTCGAGCTCTGGCCGATCCTGAGTTCCAACGAGACCAAGGCCTATGGCCGCTGGACCGCGTCGGACGTGAACCTGATCTGCATGCCGCTGTACCATGTCGGTGGCCTGAACAATGCCCTGGCCGGCCTGTACGTCGGGGCCATGACCGTGATCATGGCGGAGGCGGTGCCAGGCGAGATCCTGAAGCTGATTCCGCAGTACCGGGTGACCAAGTCCTTCATGGTGCCTGCGCTGATCAATTTCCTGCTGCAGTCGCCGGGCTGCGCGGAGACGGATTTCTCCTCCATCGACGAGATCTGGTACGGCGCGGCCCCCATTCCGGCGGAACTGCTGCGTCAGGCCATCGAGGTCATCGGCAACAAGTTCGGCCAGGCCTACGGGATGACGGAGAGCAATGGCGGCGGCGTCTACATGAGCCCCGACGAACATGACCTGTCGAAGCCTGAGCGCCTGCGGGCCTGTGGCCGGGCCGCGCCGGGCTACGAGATCCGCGTGGTCGATGAAACCGGCAAGGACGTACCGACCGGTGAGGTGGGGGAGATCATCCTGCGCTCCACCACCCTGATGTCGGGTTACTGGAATCTGCCCGATGCCACCGCGAGCACGCTGAAGGATGGCTGGCTGCATACCGGCGACGCCGGATACTTCGATGACGAGCAGTTCCTCTACATCTACGACCGGGTGAAGGACATGGTGATCTCGGGCGGTGAGAACATCTATCCGGCGGAGGTGGAGAGCGCCCTGTTCGGCCATCCGGCGATTGCCGATGTCGCGATCATCGGTGTCCCGGACGAACGCTGGGGGGAGGCCGTCAAGGCCGTGATCGTGAAGAAGGCCGGTGCCGAGGTGACGGAGGGCGAACTGATCGCCTATGCCCGCGAACGTATCGCCCATTACAAGTGCCCCAAGTCGGTGGACTTCATCGATGAACTGCCGCGCAACCCCACGGGCAAGATCCTGAAGCGCGAACTGCGCAAGCCCTACTGGGAGAAGGCCGGGCGCAATGTCAGCTGAGAAGTTTTCGTGAGCGATATTCCGATCATCGACCTGTCGCACCCGTCACGCCCCGAAGGCGGCGGCGTGCCGGCGCAGATCGCCACTGCCATGCAGCGCAGCGGGTTCTTCTACATCACCGGTCATGGTGTGCCGGACCAGGTCATTGCCGCTGCCGTGGAGGCAGCGAGAGGTTTCTTTCGCCTGCCGGTGGAGCAGAAGCGCAAGGTGGCCGTGACCCGGCACCATCGCGGTTTCAACGCACTGGGTGATGCGCGCATGTACGGGGCGAAGCGCCCGGACCACAAGGAGTTCTTCCAGATCGGCCTCGACCTGCCGCTGGATGATCCGGACGTGATGGCCGGTCAGCCGCTGCGCGGGCCGAACATCTGGCCCGACGCGCCCGCAGCGTTCCGCAGCGTCTTCGAAGCCTACTACGCGGCGATCGCGGACTGTGGCCAGCGGCTGTTGCAGGGCGTGGCGCTGAGCCTCGGGGTGGAGCGTGACTTCTTCGCGCCGTTCTATACCAAACCGCTGCAACGGACGCAGGCCGTCTGGTATCCGCAGCAGCCCCGCGCGCTGGGGGACGACCAGTTCGGCGTCGCGCCGCATACCGACTTCGGCCTGATCACGCTGCTCTGGCAGGATGACAATGGCGGGCTGGAGGTCTGTCTGCCGGATGGCACCTGGATCGCCGCGCCGCCCGTGCCTGGGTCGCTGGTGATCAATGCCGGGGATCTGATGGCACGCTGGACGGCGGGACGCTATCGCTCGACCCTGCATCGCGCCACCAACCGGCACGTGGCGGAACGCCTGTCCATCGCCACCTTCCATGACCCGGACTTCAATGCGCCAGTGAACCCCGCCGATCTGGTGGGGGTGGCGGCAGCAGACGGGGCGGAGGTGACCACGGCGGGCGCTCATATCCTGTCGCGGATCAACGAATCCTTCGGCTACCGCAAGACCGAGGCTGCGCGTGACGGGACCGTGGGCGCTTGATCGAGGCGCTGATCTATTTCACGGGGGCGTTCTTCCTGCTGATCATCACCCCCGGACCGGGCGTGCTCTCGGTTGCCGGGGTCGGGTCGGGTTTCGGCTATCGCACCGGAGTGCGCTACATCGCCGGGCTCTGGCTCGGAACCAACCTCGTGGCCATCGCGGTGGTCAGCGGTCTCGCCGTGGTGCTGGAAACGGTGCCGGAGCTGCAACTGGTCTTCCTGGTGGTCTCCGTCGCCTTCCTGTTCTATCTGGCGGCCCGGATCGCACTGGCCGGTTCGACGATAGCCTTCGCGCGGGCCGTGAAGGTGCCCGGCGCGGTCGATGGCATCTTCCTGCAGTTCGTCAATCCGAAGGCCTATGCGGTCAATGGCACCCTGTTCGTCAGCTTTCCGCTCGGGTTCGAGAGCACGACCACCGAGATCATCGTCAAGTTCGTGCTGATCAACATCATCTGGGTGCCGGTCCACTTCGCCTGGCTCTACCTCGGGGTCTCCCTGAAACGCATGGCACTGGCACCCGCCACCCAGCGCCGGATCAATATCCTGATGGCGCTGGCGATGGTCATCGTCGTCGTGCTGGCACTGTTGCAGGGACAGGGTATGCTGGACGGGTGACAGCATCGACCCTGTCTGTTTCCAACCGTTCAGCCCGGAGGGTGTAAGATGCCCGACCTATCCGACGCGCATCACGCGGTCTGGCTGAGCGGAGAGTTCGTTGCAGCGGAGGGACGCGGCGAACTCTCCATCGCCTACCAACCCATTGTCGAACTGGCCACGTCCCGTGTCGTGGGGGCGGAGGCGCTGTTGCGCTGGACCCACGCCACGCGCGGCACGGTGTCGCCGAACACGTTCATGGGTTTCGCGGAGCCGGAGGGGCTGCTGTCCGGTCCGGGTGCATTTGCACTGCAGACGGCACTCGATGACCTGGCGTGCTGGCGGGAAACCAGGCGTGCCGCGCAGGGAATGTTCGTTTCGGTCAATGTTTCGCCGACCCAGCTCGATTCACCGGGGTGGGTCGGCGATCTGAAACAGGCCATCGACGACTGCGGCATGGCGCCTGAAGACCTGCATCTGGAACTGACCGAGACCGCGCCGCCGCCTGGGCCGGGTGCGGCGCGGGCACTGCAGGCCTTGCACGATCATGGCTTTCACATTGCCATAGACGACTTCGGAACCGGTTATTCATCTCTGTTGCGGGTGCAGAACCTGCCTTGCGACAGCCTCAAGATCGACCGGGCCTTCACCGCAGGTCTGCCTGACGACACAGCCTGCAAGGCCATCGTGGCCAGCAGTCTGGCGCTGGCGCATGGCATGTCGATGGGCACGGTGGCAGAGGGGATCGAGACTGTCGCCCAACGCGATCACCTGCACGACGCCGGGTGCGACCTGGGACAGGGCTACCTGTTCGGCAAGCCGGTCGATGCGGCAACCTTCATGGCGGCGCACCTCGACTGAGGGGCAGGGCGACCGATCATCCCCGATCGCCGTCTGCCTCCAGCCGTGGAAATGTCGGTCAGCTGATCACTTCCATCGTGTACCAGCCGTTGCCGACACCATTGGCGACACCTGCCTCCGTATCACCGGTGTAGGTATAGAGCGGCTTGTCGGCCATGGTCAGGACCCAGACCTGCAGGGCCTCGTTCCATGCCTTGCCCCACAGTCCATAGGTGCGCAGGTCCTTGCTGACCGTAAGGGGGCGCCAGTTCTCCAGGGCCGCACCCGACAGGGAGGACTTGCCGTAGGCCGTGTCCTTTTCCGTCGCATAGAGCGCATGGCCACTCAGGTCGGTGAGGATCTGTCCGGTGCGCTTGGTATAGACGACATCGACCAGGCCGCTGCCACCCCGGTCCATCACGCCGCGCATCGGGATCCGGTCCACCAGCGGTCGCTGGGCACGGGTCGGCCCACCATCGGTGATCGCGTAGTATGGTGACCGGAGTTCCTCCTCCAGAACCTCTTCAGGGTCCAGCGCATCATCGACGCGAAGCTGGGCCGCTGCAGGCTGCAACTGGAACAGGAAAACGGAGAAGACCAGCAGGGCAACAGACCGGTACTGGCCAGCACTCAGACGAGACATTCCGAACATCACTTCACTCCGGGTTTCAGGGCCAAACCTCTACCCGAATGTTGGATCTGTCAGCGGGAATTGCAAATCAACTCCTGCGGTCGGAAGCCCGTGACAAGAGCGCTGGCGGGCGTGTCAGGCTCCTCAGGACATCATGCGCGCGATGGCGGCGTCCAGACGGTCAGGCCCCAGCCTGATCTCGTTCTCCAGGGTTGGCGCGTAACCGATAGGCAGCTTCGGTGCCCCGATCCGGCGGACGGGGGCCTTCAGGTCCGAATGCAGTTCCTCCGCAACCGTTGCCGCGACCTCCGCGCCGAATCCGCCGACGACCACCGCCTCATGGGCGATCAGCAGCCGCCCGGTGCGGCGCACGCTCTGCAACACGCAGGCCTTGTCCCAGGGCCAGAGCGTGCGCAGGTCCAGCACCTCGATATCCGCCACCCCGGCCTGTGCGGCCCGCCCGGCGGCCGCCAGAATGTCATGCAGCGTCGCGGACCAGGTGACGATGGTGAGATCACTGCCCTGCCGCGCCACCCCCGCCGTTCCGATGCGATAGGGCGCGGCATCGTCCGGCACCTCGCCTGAGAGGGGCCAGAGGTTCTTGTGCTCCAGGTAGACGACCGGATCGTCGCTCAGGATCGCGGCCTTCAGCATGGCGTGGTTGTCGGCAGGTGTGGCCGGCATCATCACCACCAGCCCGGGAATGTGCGTGTACAGCGCCTCCAGCGACTGGCTGTGCTGCGCGGCGGATGACCGCCACATGCCGACCGGCATCCGCACCGTCAGGGGGACTCGGGTCTGGCCGCCGAACATGAAGCGGGCCTTGGCGGCCTGGTTGATCAGTTCATCCGTGGCACAGAGCGCGAAGTCCGCGAACCGCATCTCCACGACCGGACGGGTCCCGGTCATGGCGGCCCCGACCCCGACTCCCATGATCGCGGCTTCGGAGATCGGGGTGGAGACAATGCGCTCCGCGCCGAACCGTGCCTCCAGCCCCGCGTATTGACCGAAGACGCCGCCGCGTCCCAGATCCTCCCCCAGCGCCCAGACGGTCCGATCCGCCTCCATGGTCTCGGACAGCGCAGCTGCCCCGGCAGCGGCATAGGTCATCTCCGCCATCACGCCACCTCCGGCGCGCGGGCGTCCAGAACGTCGGTCAGCCCTTCTGCGGGGTCCGGCCATGGGGCGTTCCGGGCGGCCTCGAAGACCTGTTTCATCTCCGCCGCGACGGCCCGTTCCATCGTGTCGAACACCTCTGTTTCCACGCCCGCAGCGACCAGCAGGGCGCGGGAACGGGCGATGGGGTCGTTCTGCCACGCCTGCTCGACCTCCGTCGCCGGGCGATAGGTGGCCGGGTCGGCCCCCGTGTGGCCCGTCAGCCGGTAGGTCCTTGCGTGCAGGAATGCGGGCTTGCGATTCCGCCGGACCCGGTCGATCAGGGATTCGGCAGTTTCCGCCACGATGGTGATGTCGTTGCCGTCAATCGATTCCGCGTCCATGCCGAAGGATGCGGCGCGGGCGGCCGGGCCGGGCCCGGCGGTCAGGTCGGCGCTGCGTGTGGTTGCCGCGAAGCCGTTGTCCTCGCAGATGAACAGCACCGGCAGGTCGAAGGCCGCTGCCCAGTTCAACCCCTCCAGAAACGGGCCGCGGTTGATGGCGCCGTCGCCAAAGAAGCAGGCGACGATGCGGTCGTCGCCATGCAGCCGGATCGCGTGCGCCGCGCCCGTGGCAATGACGATGTTCGCGCCCACCACGCCATTCGCCCCCAGCATGCCGACGGAGAAATCGGCAATGTGCATGGAACCGCCCTTGCCACCGCAATTGCCGCCCTGGCGACCGAACAGTTCGCGCATCATGGCTTCCGGATCGGCGCCCTTGGCCAGCGTATGCCCATGACCCCGGTGGGTGGAGAGCAGGATGTCGTCGCGACGCAGTTGTCCGGCGACACCGGCGGCAATCGCTTCCTGCCCGATGGAGGGATGGATGGCCCCCAGGACGAGGCCCTGCTTCAGGCCTTCCAGCGCGGTTTCCTCAAGGGCACGGATGCGCAGCATCTCGCGGTGGTAGGCAAGAAACCGGTTCCGGTCCAGGTTTCCCCTGTTGCTCATGATCCCCCCCTCCGCATTGGCAATTGCGCCTGTTGGGTTCACGATAGGGGAGCCTGGCAAATCCGGTCAATCCGACCGGCAGACCAATGATTTCAGGAATGGCGCGCAGATGACCGAGAGACCCTATGGCATTGTCCTGGCGGACACGATCACCAGCCTGCCGCCAGAGGCTTCGGGGGCCGTTGTCGTCAGTGGCAGCCACGGCGGGCTGTTTCCTGCAGCCTGCGCCCTGCGGGCCGGTGTACGCGCGGTCATCCTGAACGACGCGGGCAATGGCATGGCAGCCGCCGGACTTGCCTGTCTGGATCATTGCCATGCGCACGGCGTGGCTGCCGCCGTGGTCGACAGCATGAGTTGTCGGATCGGCGATGCGGTCGACACGTTGCAGCGTGGCGTCATCAGTCATGTCAATCCTCTGGCGCTGACTGTCGGCGTCCGGCCCGGCATGTCGGTGGAAGACGCGGCGGAGGCGCTGCTTCTGGCACCGGTTTCGGACATGCCGGTCGCGGAGATGGACGAGCGCCGGGAGGTCGTCGCGTTGCCCGGGGCCCTGCGCCGTATCGTGCTGCTGGACTCCGCCTCGCAGGTGCGCCCTGAGGATGATGGCCAGATTGTCGTGACCGCTTCACATGGTGCGCTGGTGGGGGGCAATCCGGCCTACGCCATTCGCCGTGAGGCGTTCGCGGCCCTGTTCAATGACGCGGGCGGCGGGCCGCAGGGCTGGGGCTTCAGTCGGCTGGGCGCGCTGGATGCGCGCCGGATCGCCGGCGCGACGGTCGGATGCAGCAGCGCGCGGATCGGGGATGGCCGCTCCACCTATGAAACCGGTGTGCTTTCCGCAGTGAATGATGTTGCGCGTTTCCTGGGACTGCGGGTCGGCATGTCGGCACAGGACGCGTGCGAGATTCTCGCACTGACCGATGTCAAGGTGCCGGACTGAGACACCGGAACAGCCGGATCAGGCGGCGGAATTGGCCGAAACCGGTTCATCGCTGATGATCTCCAGCCGCTTGCCAGGCAGTACCAGGCTGACCGTGGTGCCGACGCCAGGCTCGCTGTCCATCTCGAACCGTCCGCCATGCAGTTCCACCAGCGATTTCGTCAGCGGGACCCCGAGCCCGGTTCCCTCATGTTTCCGGGAATGGGTGGCGTCTGCCTGACCAAAGGCTTCCATGACGCGGGGGATGTCTTCCGGCTTGATGCCGATGCCGGTGTCCGCAACGATCAGGTGCAGATCGCCGTTGGTATCGATCTCCGCCCGGATTTCGACATGGCCGCCGGTATTCGAGAACTTCACGGCATTGCTGATCATGTTCAGCAGGGCCCGCCGCATCAGGATCTCGTCGCAGAACAGCTCCACATTCTCCAGTTCGCCGCCGAAGTCGATCCTGATCCCGTGCTTCTGCGCCAGCGACTCGACGAGGCGGATCGAGCGGTCGACCAGGTCGGCGACCGATGTGTGCGATTCGTTCAGGATCGTCTTGCCGGCATCGACCTTGGTCAGATCCAGAATGTCGTTGACGATGCGCAGCAGATGCTGACCGCTTTCGTTGATGTAGCAGGCGTATTCACCGAACTTCGCCGTGTCGGCCGTGGCGTCGGATTCAAGCTGCTGTCGGATCAGATCCGAGAATCCGATGATCGAATTCAGCGGGGTCCGCAGCTCATGGCTCATGGTGGCCAGAAACTCGGATTTCGCACGGTTCGCCGCCTCTGCGCGCTTCTTTTCCTGACGCAGGCCTTCCTCCAGCGATTGCCGCTGCTTGATCTCGTTGCGCAGGTCGAAGTTCATCTTCTCCAGGTCACGGGTGCGTTCCTCGACGCGTCGCTTCAGGCTCTCGTTCGCGGCGTGCAGCGACAGCTCCGCACGGCGGCGGTCAATCTGGGTCTGCATCCGCGCCAGGGTGATGTCCAGGTCGACAGGCTTGGTGATGTAGTCGTTGGCCCCCAGCTTGATCGCCTCGGCGATTCCATCCTTCTCGTGGATGGCCGTCACCATGATCACCGGCAGGATCGCGGGGCTGCGGTTCGCCCGGATCAGGCGCAGGACCTCAAGCCCGCTCATGCCCGGCATCATGATGTCGAGAAGGATGATGTCGAACTCGCTCTCGTCGATCAGGCGCAGGGCATTCGGGCCATCTTCCGCCATGACCGTGTCGTATCCGCGGCGCGTCAGACGACGCGCCAGCATGGCGCGATTGGCCTCGAGGTCGTCAACGACCAGGACGCGCGGCTTCTCTTCGTTGTCCATCTTGCTCCGGCTCCTAGCGGAATGGGCATATCTCCATCTAGACACTGGCGGCTGAACATTTGGTTAAGCCGCAGAATGTCGCGATCAAGGCCGGCGCCATGACTTAATGCGTACTTAACCCCTTCGCGCCATGATCCTTCGTGCACGGAGGTTCGCGAATGGAACTGTCACAACATCACGATATGACGCTGGTGCTGCTCGCGGTGGGCATATGTGCGTTCTCGGCCTTTTCCGCGCCCACACTCGCATCCCGCGCCCGGGATGCGAGTGTGGGCGCGGCGGCTGGCTGGACATTGTTTGCCGCATTTGCCCTGGGCGGTGGCATCTGGTCGATGCATTTCATCGCCATGCTCGGGATGGAACTGCCCGTCGTGACGGTGCTGTTTGACACGCCCAAGACCATCGGTTCGATGGGTTTGGCCGTGGTCTTCACCTGGGCCGGTCTGGCGATCGTCAGGTCCCTGGGGTCCAGCTTCATCATGCTGCTGGCAGGCGGCCTGTGCATGGGGCTTGGTATCGCGGGCATGCACTACATGGGCATGGCGGCAATGCGCATGCCGGTCGAGATCGTCTACGATCCGGTCCTCTTCGTCGCCTCTTTCGCCATCGCGATCCTGGCATCGATGGCGGCGCTGTGGCTCTGCTTCAATCTTGAATCCCTCACCTGGCGACTGGGCAGCGCCTGCCTGATGACCTTTGCGGCTGTCGGCATGCATTACTGCGGCATGGCGGCGGCAACATTCAGGCTGCGCGCCGATGCCCTGGTCCATACCGACTCGGTCGTGAATTCCGGCGTCCTGGCTGCAGCCGTCGCGCTGGGGGCCGTGCTGCTCTTCGGCGTCGGGCTGGCGACAGCCCTGATCGACAGGCGGGTTACCGAGAACCTGCGTGCCGGCACGGAGAGGATCAGACGCAGCGAGGAACGCTTTCGCCTGATGGTCAACGGCCTGCAGGACTATGCCATCATCATGCTGGACCCGGCGGGCCGGGTATCATCCTGGAACGACGGCGCCGCGCGTCTGGATGGTTTCAGCGCGGAGGAGGTACTGGGCCGGTCCTGCGCCCTGTTTGATGCGGATGCCGAGAACGCCCCGCGCATTCTGGCGCGGGCCTTGTCGGAGGCCAGCCTCCGGGGCCGGTTCGAGGCGGAGATGAAGCGGCGGCGCAAGGACGGAAGCACCTATTGGGCCAGTGTCACGTTCCACCCGGTCTATGACGGTGCGGGTGAACTGTCGGGCTTTGCCAGCGTGACGCACGACGTGACCGAACGTCGGCAGGCCGAGAAGGCCCTGCGCGCCGCCTACGACGGTCTGGAGGCAAAGGTTGCGGAACGGACCCAGGAACTGAAGGAAGCGATGGAGGTGGCCGAGGCCGCGAATTCGGCCAAGAGTTCGTTCCTGGCCAACATGAGCCATGAACTGCGGACCCCGCTGAACGCGATCATCGGGTACACCGAGATGCTGATCGAGGATTTCGAGGATCAGGGCGATGCAGGCACGGTCGATGACCTGCACCGGATCGAGAAATCCGGGCGCCATCTGCTGACCCTGATCAACGAGGTGCTGGATCTGGCCAAGGTCGAGGCCGGTCGCGTCAGTCTGGATCTGGAAGCGGTGGATGTCGCGGCGCTGGTCGATGAGGCGATGAGCACGGTTCGCCCCATTGCCGAACGGTTCGGGAACAACCTTCTCCTGGATCTGCAGGTGCCGGGACTGCATATCGAATCGGACCGCAAGCGCCTGTTCCAGTGTCTGCTGAACCTGCTCTCCAACGCGTCGAAATTCACCGAGAATGGTGACGTCGAACTGATCGTCGGCCGGACCGAGATCAAGGATCGGGACGCCGTCTCGTTCGTCGTGCGTGATTCGGGGATCGGGATGTCGGAGGAGCAGCTCGACAAGGTATTCGAGCCTTTCGAGCAGGCCGACGGCACCCTGACGCGGGAACGCGAAGGTACCGGCCTCGGCCTGACAATCACCCGTCGGCTGGTGCAGATGATGGGAGGCGATATCACGGTGACCAGCAAGCCTGGCATCGGTTCGACCTTCACCCTTGTCGTGCCGGTCTCGCTGGAGGAGATGCATGATGATGGCCGGTCCGCGACGCTGTTGTCGGGCATGGCGTCGCCTGTTCTGCCCGAGGCAATGGACGCCGTCGGACCGCTGGCCCTGATCATCGATGATGATCTGGATGCGCTGGACATCTATCGCCGGGTGCTTGAACGCAGCGGCTTCCGCACGAGGGTCGCGCAGGATGGTGAAAGCGGCCTTGCCGAGGTCCGGACAACGGTGCCCGACCTGATTCTGCTGGATATTGCCATGCCGGAGATGGACGGTTGGCAGGTCCTCGGGGCGCTGAAGGAAGATTCGAGGCTGGCGAACATTCCGGTTGTCATTGTCTCCGTCACGGATGAAGCGGCGCAGGGACTGGCACTTGGCGCGGTCGACTGGCTGACGAAGCCGGTATCGGCAGAGGCCCTGACCAGCGCCGCGGCACGCATCTCCCGCGTCCACGCCGAGCCACGGGTTCTGGTCTTCAGCGACCAGATCGACGTGATCGAACCGGTCGGCGACACGCTGGATGACCTGGGGATCTCGTGCCTGTTCTTCGAGAGCCCCGACAATCTGCCGGACCTGCAGACATTCGGGCCGGATATCCTGATGATCGACATCTCGAGCAGGTTTGGCAGACCGGAGGTCCTGGAGAGACTCAAGTCACAGTCGAACTGGATGGAGATGAAGGTCGTGCTGCTCGCATCGCCATCGGAAGATGGCGGCAGCGGACCGGAACCGCGTATCGATCCGGCCCTGCCGCCCGACGATCTGCTGCGCGAAGTGTCGAAGTTCGTCCGGCCGCAGCGCTGTGGTGATGCCGCGGCTGCCTGACAGCAGCATTGCATTGTCTGCCCATACCATCCGCTGAACGAACGCTCTAGACTTCCCGTTCTGGCCAGTTGGAGAACGGGGAGGTTCGTATGTCCGGAGAGAATTCAGGTCGCCTGTCAGGGCGTGTTGCAGTGATCACCGGCGGTGCGTCGGGGATGGGCAAGGCAACTGCGGAACGGTTTCTGGCAGAAGGTGCCGCCGTCGTCATCGGTGATCTCAATCAGGTCAATGGCGATGCCCTGATCGGGGAGGCAACCGCAGCCGGGTATGGCGATCGCATTGCCTTCGTGCGTTGCGATGTTTCGGAAGAAGCGGACGTGGCCACACTGGTCGGCACCGCTGTCGACCGTTTCGACCGGCTGGACTGCATGTTCAACAATGCGGGTGTCGGCGGTGCCTTCGGGCCGGTCACCGACACCACGGTCGATGAATGGGACTACACGTTTGCCGTTCTGGTGCGGGGCGTTTTCCTGGGCTGCAAGTATGCGACCCGGCAGATGCAGAAGCAGGGTTCAGGCGGTTCCATCATCTCGACCGCGTCCATCGCAGGGCTTTCCGGCGGGGCGGGTCCGATCGCCTATTCCGCCGCGAAGGCCGCAGTGGTGAACCTGACGCGCGCCCTCGCAGGGGACCTTGCGGAGGATCGTATCCGCGTCAATGCCATCGCGCCGGGGGCCATCCGGACACCGCTGCTGCATTCGGGCCGGGCGGAGATGATGGAAAAGATGGCGCAGGCGAAGACGCCCTGGCCACGGCTGGGCGAGGGGGCGGACATTGCGGGTGCCGCGCTGTTCCTCGCCTCCGACGACAGTGAGTTCGTTACCGGCCACACGCTTGTGGTGGATGGCGGCGTACTGGGGGCTGCGCCGGACATCTGGGGCCATGGCCAGGATGCCATGTTCAAGTCGAAGGCAGGCGTCAACCGCGGCACGACAGGGCAGGGCGGTGACGTGCGCGACGTGGAATGACCGCCACCTGGCGGTAGGACGCTGCCGCAAGAAAGAAGGGGGTGCTGCGGCATTGGTCCCGCAGCACCCCCTTTCTGATTCCGGCTCCGGAACGGACCGGTCAGTTCTCCAGGAAGCGGACCTCCACGCGGCGGTTGCGCTGGAAGGCTTCCTCGCTTGTCCCTGTGTCGCGCGGATGGAACTCGGCATGGCCGGCTGCCACCAGGCGGTTCTTCGGGATGCCCTGTTCGATCAGGTAGCGCACGACGGAGAGCGAACGGGCAATCGACAGTTCCCAGTTGGAGGGAAACTGCGGTGTCGAGATCGGCCGATTGTCCGTATGGCCGTCGATCTGAAGTGCCCAGTCGATCTCCGCCGGGATGTCGGGCGCGGCGGCGAGGACAGCCTTGGCGAAGGCATCAAGGCGTGACTTGCCGATGGGGCGCAGGCTGGCCTTGGCGACGTCGAACAGGACTTCGGAACTGAAGACGATGCGCTCGCCGTCGATCTCCTCGGCATTCGCGACACCACCGAGTTCGTTCACCCGCTCAAGGAAGGAGGTCCGGTACCCGATGATCTGCACGTCATCGCGGGCTTCCAGGTTCTCGAAGCGGGCGTTTGCCTGCGCCAGTTCCTTCTCCAGCTGGTCGACGCGGTTGGTGGCGGCGGTCAGGCGGCCCTGAACCTTGCCGAACTCGATCTTGTCGATGCCTGTTTCCGATCCCTGAAGCTGGGCGCGGGCACTGACCAGTTCCGCCGTTGCCTCATCGAAGCGTGCATTGGCGGCTTGCAGGAGGGCCAGGGTCTGGTCACGCTCGGTCTCCGCCTCGCGACGTTTCTGCGCCGCATTGCGCAGGTTCTTCTGGTAGCGGTCGGCGAGCGACTGGATCTCGGCCAACTGGGCCAGCAGGTCGCGTTTCTCCTTGTCGAACGCGGCGGCCTCCGCGCGCAGCTTGCCGACTTCCTGGCTGATCTGGGTCAGCTGGCTGATCTGCGTCGAGAAGGTGGATTCCATCCGGGTGATGATGGTCTGTACCTCGATCACGCGGTTCTCCGTGTTCTGCAGCTCCAGCACCAGGGCCGCGACATGCTCGGCCAGGATCGCCGGGCAGTCACCGGGTGCCCCTTCCTCCAGCCCGCAGGCCTCAACGGAGGCGAGGCGGTACTTGCGCTTGAAGTTCCAGTACTGGAAGCCGCCAATCGGCTGGTTGGCCAGCAGGCGCACGGCCACCCATGAATCAGGATAGATGTCGATGATCCGCTCGAACCGCTTCCAGGCAAGGCCATAGAGGCGATAGCGCTCCAGCGGCAGCACGCCGGGTTTGTCAGCCTTGCGGATGAAGTCGAGTGCGGCCACGAACAGGCCATTGACGTCGGTTTCGCAGGCGCAGGTGATCTCCTCGATGGTGGCATCTGCCGCAGGTGGTTCGACCGCGACGGCGGCCTTGTCTGTCTCTGCCTCCTGCGCCATGGCGCCGAAGCTGATGAATGAGGCCACGATGGCCCAAGCGAAACGTCGCATTTTGTCGATTCCCCTCGAATGCACTGACTGCACCTGTCCTGCGCAAGAGCCGGGCCAGACGGTCGACAATTTCCTCTGGTCAATCCGCCCCCGCTTTGCTATGCCCTCATCCGCTTCCGTGATCCTCGGTAGCTCAGCGGTAGAGCAATCGGCTGTTAACCGATTGGTCGTAGGTTCGAATCCTACCCGGGGAGCCATTTTTCAGGGCCCGTTCCTTCCCATGAAGGCGCGGGCCTTGTGCATTACGGACTGCATTTTGCGGATAAGGTCCCATTGTGTGGATCGATCCCGGTGCGATCTGCGTCCCCCGGACTTGATCAGGGGGGGCAATCTCATTCATATGACGGCCAAAGCAGCCGTGGTGCCGCATTGCCTGTCGAACGGGTGGTCGTGGCGCGCTGACCAAACTTGGGGAGACTGACGCCGTGTCGAATGAAAAGCCTGTCCTGATTGACAATCATCCGGGCCGCAACGCCCAGGCCTATGGCATTGCCCGGGAACTCGGCGCGGACATGGACCTGATCCATGAACCGTCCGTCGGCGTGATCGGCAACAAGGGCGACAGCCAGTGCTACATCGGCGTGCAGCGCAAGGTGGAGGCGATCCACGAGAGCCTGCGCCAGCGGCTGGGCCGGGAGCCGGGTCAGCTTTCCATGCGGCTGGTGCAGCCGGAGTTCACGGTCGCGACCTCCGACGGTATCCGCAACGGCACGCGGGAGATGCGCTATTCCCTGATCGGTCGCGAAGTCACCCACGACAGCGTCTGCGAGCATCTGAGCGCCAGCGGCCTGGCCGGCACCGTGGCTGTCGTTGCCTGTGACAAGCCGCCGGTCGGCACCCTGGCCGCCCTGCTGGAACACAATCAGCCTGCCATCATGATGTCGGACGGCTCGATCCACCCGGCCGTCGATCCGAAATCGAACGAGACCATCGATCTGGTCTCCGCCTATCAGGTCGCGGGCAGTGAGGACGAGGAGTTCCGCAAGCACATCGCCTGCGTCGCCTGCCCGGGCTATGGCAGCTGCGGTGGCATGTTCACCTACAATACCATGCAGACCTTCATCGGCGTGGTCGGCATGCAGCCGCTGCACATGGTGGCGCCGCCGTCCGACGACCCGCGCCGGATGGAGCAGTTCCCGAATGAACTGGTCGACTATCTGAAGGGGCTGATCGACAGCAATACCCGCCCGCGTGACATCGTCGGGCGCGATTCCATCCGCAATGCGGTCATCGTGGCCATGGCGATCGGCGGTTCGACCAATGTCGTGCTGCACACGCCGGAGATCGCCCGCGCCGCCGGGTTTGCCAACTTCTGGCAGGACATCATGACGCCGGAGGAATTCAATCACCTGTCGAAGAACGTCGTGCCGGTCCTGACGGATGCACGTCCCTATGGTCGCTATTCGATGGTGGACATCGACCGGGTCGGCGGCGTTCAGGTCATCGTCCGGGAACTGATGGATGCCGGACTGCTGAACGGCGACGTGCCAACCTGCACCGGCGAGACACTGGCCGAGCAGGTGGCCCGTCTGGATCCGCCCGCGGCGGACGGCGACGTGATTCATCCGGTGGCCAAGCCCTACAAGCCGACGGGCGGCCTGCGCCTGCTCGGCGGCAATCTCTCCCCCGGCTACAGCGCGATCCTGAAACTGGCCGGTGTCGAGGGCGGTCTGGAGAACAACATCTTCCGCGGCAAGGCCAGGGTGTTCGAGGGCGAGGCCGGTCTGCTGGAAGCACTGGATACCCAGCCGGAGATCTTCAGCGACGGCGACATGATCATCGTCCGCTACGAGGGGCCGAGCGGTGCGCCCGGCATGCCGGAAATGCTGGATTCGACCTCCCGCATCACGACCCTGTGTCGGGAGAAGGGGATCGTCGTCGGCCTGATGACCGATGCGCGCTTCTCCGGCGGTTCGGTGGGGCTGGTGATCGGCCATGTCGGACCGGAGGCCGCGCTGGGTGGCCCCATTGCCCTGATCGAGAATGGTGACGAGATCACGGCCGACCTGAACAGCAACGAACTCAACTGCACCGAACTGATGGACAAGGCGGTGTTCGATGCCCGCATGGCTGCATGGCAGGCAACTGTCGATGCAAACGGCGGTATTCATCCGAACTGCGGTGTTGCCGATACGCGCCTGCTGAACCGGATGCGCCGTTCCGGCGTTTCGGCGCTGCAGGGGGGCGGCATGCACCCGGACCGGGAAGTCTGGGTGAACGATCCGCGTGAGCCGGTGATCACGGGCTTCACGCCGACCAATCGCTGGCACAGCACCTGACCATTCCGCACAGTGTGATCGAGGCGGTTGCCTGACCGCCCGATCCCTGCTGCGATAGGGTCATGGCTGGCTGGCTTCCCATACGCACGGCACCGCAGGACGGCATGCCTATCCTCGTCTATGTCCCGGAATATCAGGGCGGGCGCGGCGCCATCATCACGGCTGTCTGGATGAAGCGCCGCCTGTTCGGCTCCGGCTGGTACGACAGCGGCGCGACACAGGTGAAGCCGAGCCACTGGCAACCCCTGCCGGATCCGCCGGTCTGAGGCGGGTACCGATTCCATCGTGCGGCGTAACTCTCTAGACTTCGCTTCAGATAGTTCCGGGGGAGGGTTGGATCATGGGTGTTCCGTATGACGGGCTGACAGTGGGTGACCTGCTGTTTCGTGCCTTCCGCCGTCACGGCGACAAGGTTGCCTTCGACGGCTACGGCGGACGCTATACCTATCGCGCCGCGCTGGACCTGATCGGGCGCTACCAGGCGGTCTACAAGCGGCTCGGAATCCGGCGCGGCCAGCACATTGCCATGCTGAACGCCAACCGGGCGGAGGCCTATCTGGCGGGTGTCGCGGCGCAGGCGCTGGGACTGTGCATGACGCCACTGCACACGCTTGGCAGCCTGGCGGACCATCAGTTCATCCTGGAGGACTCGGAGACCGACTGGCTGCTGGTCGACGTGGAGAACTATGCCGTGCGTGGCCGTGAACTGGCGGAGAAGGTAGATCGCCTGACCGGTGTCCTGACGCTCGGACCCGCCGACTACGGTACTGACCTTCGCGCGGCGGCAGAAGATATCGGTGCGGTGACTGCGGTGGTGGAGGCGGAGACCAGCGACCGGGTCTGGCTGAGCTATACCGGCGGCACGACAGGGCAGCCGAAGGGCGCGGTCCGTACCCATCCGGCTTTCGTGGCCATGGCCAATGCGATCCTGGCTGACTTCGAGTTTCCCGATTTCACCAACTACCTGGCCGTCGCGCCCATCAGCCATGTCGGCGGCACGAAACTGCCTGCGGTGCTGCACCTGGGCGGCACGGTGACCTTCATGAACGGCTTCGATCCGGGCAAGGTGCTCACCACCATCGAGCAGGAGCGGATCAGCATGACGCTGCTGGTGCCGACCATGATCTACATGCTGCTGGACAGCCCGGAACTGGAGAAACGCGACCTTTCCAGCCTGGAGTACCTGCTGTACGGCGCGTCACCCATGTCGCCGACACGGCTGGTGGAGGGAATCGAACGGATCGGCCCTGTCTTCGGACAGCTCTACGGGCAGACGGAGGGCTATCCGATCTCCGTGCTGTCGAAGGCCGATCATGATGCCAGTCAGCCGGAACTGTTCGCGTCCTGCGGCCACCCCAATGCCAGCGTTCAGGTCAGGCTGCTGGACGATGACCTGAACGAGGTGCCGGAGGGTGAGCCCGGCGAGATCTGCGTGCGCTCGCGCCAGATCATGGACGGCTACTGGAAGCGCCCGGAGCAGACGGAGGAAACCCTGCGCGGCGGCTGGCTGCACACAGGTGACGTGGCACGGCTGGACGATCGCGGCTTCCTCTATATCGTCGACCGCAAGAAGGACATGATCGTTTCCGGTGGTTTCAACGTATTCCCCCGTGAGATCGAGGATGTGCTGACCTCCCACGGCGACGTCGCCATGGCCGCCGTGATCGGGGTGCCGGACGAGAAGTGGGGTGAGGCGGTGAAGGCCATCATCGTGGCCCGGCCCGGCACGCAGCCGGATCCGGAGGTCCTGATGCGCATGGTGCGGGACAGCAAGGGCGCCGTGCATGCGCCGAAGTCGGTGGAGTTTGTCGATGAGATTCCCGTTACCCCGATCGGCAAGCCGGACAAGAAGGCCATCCGTGCCCGGTTCTGGGAGGGCAAGGGCCGTCTTGTCGGTTGACCCCGGCGCTTTGGCCCTGTTGGCTGGTCCGCGATGACATCCACGACACCCGATGATGATGCGGACGCCTATACCCTGCGCGTGGCGTCGGAGATTGCGGCGGTGCCCGCAGCGGACTGGGACGCCTGCGCGGGGCCGGAAAATCCGTTCACCCGCCACGCCTTCCTGAAGGCGCTGGAGGATGCGGGCTGTGCTTCGGCGGACGAGGGCTGGATGCCGCAGCATCTGCTGCTGGAAGATCCGGCCGGTACCCTGGTCGGGGCCATGCCGATGTACCTGAAGTCCCACAGTCAGGGGGAGTACATCTTCGACCATGGCTGGGCCAATGCCTTCGAGCGTGCGGGCGGCCGCTATTATCCGAAGCTGCTCGCTGCCGTGCCCTTCACGCCGGCCACGGGACCGCGACTGCTTGTCCGCAATGGACAGGACTTCGATCAGACCGCGCGGCTGCTGCTGCAGGGCGGTATCCAGGTCGCTACACAGTTCAAGGTCTCCGGCCTGAACATCAACTTCCTGACGGAGCGGGAGGCAACCGTTGCCACCGACATGGGCCTGCTGCTGCGCACCGGGGAACAGTTCCACTGGGTGAACCAGGAATACGCCGACTTCGACGCCTTTCTGGAGAACCTGTCGTCGCGCAAGCGCAAGGCCATACGCAAGGAGCGGCGGGAGGCGCTGTCGAACGACATTGAGGTCGAGACGGTGACCGGGGATGCGCTGACCGAGGATCACTGGGACGCGTTTCACCAGTTCTACATCGATACGGGCAGCCGCAAGTGGGGCCAGCCCTACCTCAACCGCACCTTCTGGTCACTGCTGGGGGAGCGCTGCGGCGATAGCGTCGTGCTGATGCTGGCCCGGCGCGACGGACGCTATATCGCCGGGGCGCTGAACCTGGTGGGCACCGACACCCTCTATGGTCGCTACTGGGGCTGTGTGGAGGACCACCGCTTCCTGCATTTCGAGCTCTGCTACTACCGCGCCATCGAATGGGCCATCGACCATGGCCTGTCGCGGGTGGAGGCAGGGGCGCAGGGGCCGCACAAGCTGGCACGCGGCTATCTGCCGACCACAACACGCTCCGTCCACTGGATCGCGGACCCCGGATTTCGCAGGGCCGTTGCCGACTACCTGCAGCATGAGCGTGAGGAAGTGCAGCGGGAGATCGACTATCTCGACCGCTTCTCCCCCTTCCGTCAGGCGGGACCATATGTGCCGGACGAGGGCGCGGTCTGAACCGGTCCGGTTTCAGATTTCCTCGATCCGCCGAACCATGGGCAGCCAGTCATCGATGACGCTGGCACGGCGGGACGGGGGCAGATCGAAGATGCCGAGACCCTGGCGCGCGACATCCTGATACAGCGCGCGGTCCGTCAGGCGGGTCACCACGTCATGACCGAGTGAAGCCAGGAACTCGTCCAGTTCCCGCGCTGCCCGGGTGTTGGCGCGGACCCGGTTGCCGATCACCATCACCGGTTTCCGACCCTTCTGAACGGGTTTCAGTTCATCAACCCGCTTCAGGAAGCGTTTCGTCGCGGCCTCGTCAAAGACGGATGGCAGGACAGCCATGACGATCATGTCCGCGTCCTTCAGCAGGGTGCGGACCTTTTCCGAGTCGACGCCGGCACCTGCGTCAATCACCAGCCGTGCCAGCTTCTTCGGCACCTCGCCCTGGCCCTTGCGCCAGTCCAGCGCCTCGATGGGGGCCGCGGTGGCGGGGCGGCTCTTCAGCCATTTCAGGCTTGAGCCCTGGCGGTCACACTCCGCCAGTCCGGTGCGCTGACCGGCATTCGCGAAGGCCGTGGCCAGATTTGTCGCGACAGTGGTCTTGCCGCAGCCGCCCTTCGCATTCACGACCAGTACCGAGATCACTGCCGTTTCTCCTTCTTGCCGCTCTTGCGTGGCCCAGGCTGTTTCCAGAAGACCGGAGTGTTGCTGAAGGCCAGCCAGGCGTCGACCATTTCCGGCTCGATCGCCGCCAGCCGATGGGCATACCAGCCCTTCACCATGGCCGCCCCGATCTGGGCCTCCGCATCCCCGGTGGCCAGGTGATCGACCAGATCCGACGTCACCGCGGCATCGTTCAGGTGCCCCAGGTCATCCTGCAATCGTGACATGCCCTTGCGGTATGTCCGGGCGGCATCACCCGGGAACAGACCACCCAGAAAATCGATGGCATAGCGGAGCTTCTTTGCCGCGATCCGCACCTCGTGGCGCTGCTCCAGGGGCATGGTGGCGAAGCCTTCGGCGGTCCGCATCAGTTTCCTGTGGCGCTTGCGCAGCAGCCCGGTCGCGACGGGCGTCAGCGGCGCGTCGGGCGTGCCGCTCAGCAGCAGGGTCACGTCCTGGGCGCCCAGCAGATCCATGAGCATGCGGTTGAAGGGGCGAGCATCCAGCGTGGTCCGCAGGTCCGCATAGGCGGTCCCGCGTGCCAGCTCCGCGGCCTCACGAAGGCGCTGGAGTGGTTGCGAAGCGGGATTCGCAGCCTCCACCGGCGGCAGCATCTGGGTCAGAAAGACGTCCAGATCCCGGGCAGGGCCCATGGCCTGCAGTGCCGAGCGCGCATCGGTCTTCAGCCCCTCCGCCGACGGACCGAGGTGATCGCGAAACAGGGACAGGGCCGACCGGAGCCTGCGCAGTCCCACCCGCAACTGGTGCACACCCTCCGGGTCCGATCCGTCACGGCTCGCGGCCAGGTTGCCGGCGACCTGCCGGGCCGTGGCGGAAACAATGGTCGCGAAGGCGGAGGCCACGGTGTCAGACCGGGTCAGGACAGGGCGCTTGAATTTGCGCCAGGCGGGCGAACCGCCCTCCGCCAGCGCCACGCCGCGCGCTGCCTTGGATTCCACGGCGACATGGACGCTGCGCTGCATCACCTGTGCCCGCGCGATCCGTGCGACCGAATTCTCCGGTCCGCCCAGCAGTTCGATCTCCAGTTCCTCGACCGGCATCTCCCGTCCGGCGGCCAGGATCCGGCCCCGGTCCAGCGAGACCTCCACCGTGGCATCCCCGATATTGGCAATCTTCTTCTGCCGACGCACCTCGGTCCGGTGCCATTCGGTCAGTTCCTCCGGCAGGATCAGGCCGAACTCCTCCCGTGGCGCGCCGCTCGGCAATGCTCCCGGATCCGGGACAGGCCCGTCGATCACGGCAGACCATTCACCACGCTCCAGTCCACCGGTCTCGCGCTTCATGGTGAGTTCGTGGCGGCCATCCTTGGCCCGAAGCCGCAAGGTAAGACCTCGGGACCAGAGACGCCTGTCCGCTGTATCGAAATAGATGCTGGTGACGCCTGTCGTTCTCGCCAGTGCACTGCCAAGTGACTTGAAGGCAGAATCAAGGGATTGACTTCGTCCTTCCAGCTTTATTTCGATCTCTCGCATCTCATTCTTGTTCATGAGTCGGAAAAATTCAGAAAATTGATGATTGATTTTGTTGAAACCGACATGGTTTTCCCTGAAATCCTGAAATAGAGCGTTGCAGGGCGTAAAAATACGCGAAAGGGTGCCCGAATTCCATCAATAATGGATGGATTTCATCGCCAATGCTCAATCTCGGTTCAGTATCGTGCCGTCAGCGTGATCGCCGCGAATGTATGGGGATCGGCCTGGCCCGCGAACTCCTCCGTCCGACGCACCATCGTCCAGCTCAACCGCAGGCCTTCCCATCGCACGGCAGCCCCGATCTGGAAGTCGTGCACCAGATTGCGCTTGTTCACCCGCGCGCTGTTGCGGAAGCTGTTGCCGTCCAGAAAGATGTTGCGCAGGACGAGCCTGCTCTGCACGCCGCCGAAGAAGTACCAGTTCAGCCTGCGCGCGTCGGGGTCGATGAAGCCGCCACCGGCAAGGCTGGGCCGGATGCGTGGCGGGCCCAGATCGTTCTCCAGATCGGGACCGAGGCGCAGCGTCAGGCCCGCCATGCCCTGGGTCAGCACATTGCCGAGACTGAGTCCGGCGCTGGGCAGCAGATCGAAACCCCAGGGACGGGTCTGTTCCTTGAACGGGCGCCATGTCCTGTCGTAGCTGATGATCAGCCCGGGTTCATTGGACAGCTGGTTGTCCCAGCCCTGGGCAATATCGCTGTCGATCAACTGGTGAAAGGTGTTCTGCACGAACTCGCCCAGGGCCAGCGGTCCGACGATGCCGATGTTGGCGGTCACGGTCTCCACATGGGTGTCGTCATCTGCGATGGCTGCAACCTCGCCGTAGAGCCAGCCCGCATAGGGGTGGTCACCCGGCTGTGGGGCCGACTGGGTGATATCCGACGGTGTGTAGAGGTTCTGTCCGAAAGCCACTCCGCCATAGAGCTTGCGCCGGTCCTGCACGCCCAGCAGCGTCCGGCCGAGCAGGGCGGTCAGGTCACTGACACTGCCCTTGGGGCGCAGATAGGCGACGCGGAAGCCGTTGGTGTACTCCTGATCCGTCCCGGCGAAGTAATCATTCTCCACCACGATGGACAGGGTGCCATACTCGACCTCCTTCTTTTCCCCGGTCCCCGCCCCGTTCCCGGTCTTCGGAAGGTCCTGAGCCTGCGACTGCACGGCCCACATTGCCGTGACGAGTAACAGGGCGGAGAACAGGCAACGCGTTGACGGCATGGTAAGCATCCGTTGGGCGGGGCAGGCGGAACGGCCGAGGGTCAGGCTGCCCGGATCTGACGTGGTTCGTATATGGCCGTATGGTGGATGCTGGCAACAGGCTTGCTGCCGTCACCGATCAGCAGCACATCCAGTTTTACGAAACCATGGCCCTTGTGGTCGTACAGGCGGGAAACCACGGCACGGGTTTCCAGCGTGCTGCCGACGTTCAGGGTGCCCAGATGCTGGATCGCGCTGCCGACGTGGATCCAGGGGCCGAGCCGGACGGTGTCCCGCAGGATGGTGTTCGCACGGCGCAGCAGGAAGCCGGGATGCACCAGCCCGGACTCGGCGTAGTGCGGATGTTCCTCCCGCACGTCCTTCAGGTACTGCGCGTGTGTCGCCGCGTCGATGGTCTCGTGCATTGTGCCCATCACCCTGCCCTCCGGCAGGCTCTCGGGTCCGGCCTTTGGTCGTTCGTCATGGGACGGCATGGGTCCGGTCGGGAATCCGGCCACATCAGGGGTGGGCAGCGCCGAGTCTTCGGTCAGCCGTGCCGTGCCGGTCGCGGCGATCGCACCGCGTGCCTCGATCCGGATATCGACGCCATTGTCGGACGTGGTCTCGCCGATCACATCGACCGTTTCACCGTCATAGACCGGTCTGTCGAAACGGCAGGTCATGTGCCCGCGCGCCAGGAAATCCGGGCCAAGCAGGATCAGCGCCGCCCGCGTCATGTAGGCATAGTCATCGACACCGGGCACCAGCCCGCCCTCGAAGCCGAACCTCTGCGCCACGCCGTCATCGTGGATGCGGTTCTCGCTCTCGAACGCCGTGTTGAACGCTGAAATCGCATATCGCGTCTCGGTCATGCCCCTGTTCCTCCCCCGGATTGCCGTGTGAAAGCCATGTTCCTGTTTCATTCATGGGCCAGGCAATTGTTAACACAAGTCATTGGTCACATTAACAGATTTGTGTCGGATTTTTGGCTGGAGAACTGTCGAACCCGTCTCTCACCCATTGACTTACCATGAGAGACCACGTATTCCCGTGTGATCCCGTGAAGTGCCATGAGGCAGGTGTGCCGACCCATCACCATCCCATTGGCATCCAGGGCGGAGGGCGATAGGGCCGAAACACGAACAAGTGGAGCCGAATGTGCCGGGAGCGAATTACTTCTCCGGCAGTTTCACGCACCGGATCGACGGCAAGGGCCGTGTATCGATCCCGGCCCGCTTTCGTGCGCTTCTGGAAGAACAGGGAGATTCCGAAATGATGGTGATCCCGTCCTACAAGGATGGGGTCATGGAGGCGTTTCCGCGCCGGGTGCTGGAAGGCATCTTCGAACGGCTGGAGGAAAAGGATCCGCAGTCGGAGGAGGTGGAGGATCTTGCCACCTACCTGTTCGGCGGGGCGAATACCCTGTCCTTCGACAAGGATGGCCGCGTCGTGCTGTCGCCGGAGCTGCAGGAAGCGATTGGCGTCACCGATCAGGTCGTCTTCATGGGGCGCGCCGACCGGTTCTATCTGCTCAGCCCGGAACGCTCCAGGGAAGTGCTGGAGGCCGCGCGCATCCGCTCCCGCGAGAAACATCGCGGGGCGCTGGCGCGGAGCCGTCGGGCGCCACAGGTTCAGGTCACCTCGCTGCCAGACGAGGACGCATGATGGAACGCGCATCTGTCGAGCCGCGCGAGGGTCATGTTCCGGTCATGGGCACGGCGGTGGCGCGGGGGCTGGCCCTGTCCGCCGGACGGCGCTACCTGGACTGCACCTATGGATTGGGCGGCTACACCCGTCAGTGGCTGAATGCCTGTGACTGCCAGGTGATCGCGATTGACCGTGACCCGCGCGCGATCGCGGCGGCAAGGCAGGACGCGGAACGGTTCGACGGTCGGCTGACCGTGCTGGAAGGGTGCTTTGGCGACATGGCCGCGCTGCTGGCGGGCATCGGCATCGACAGCCTGGACGGTATCGCGATGGATCTCGGCGTGTCCTCACCGCAACTGGATCAGGCGGAGCGGGGATTCTCCTTCCAGCATGATGGCCCGCTGGACATGCGCATGGGTGATGGTCCGCTGACGGCGGCGGAGATCGTCAACGACTGGCCGGTGGAGCGTCTGGCCGACATCTTCTACCGCTTTGGCGAGGAGCGGAAATCCCGACCCATCGCCCGCGCCATCGACAAGGTGCGGGTTGACCGGCCGATCCGCAGCACGGCGGAGCTTGCCGCCATCGTCGCGCGCGCCGCGCCGACGAAGCCAGGCCGCATTCATCCGGCCACGCGAGTGTTTCAGGCGATCCGCATTGTCGTGAACGACGAACTGGGGGAACTGCGCCGTGGCCTGATCGCGTCGGAGCAGTTGCTGCGTCCCGGCGGACGGCTGGCCGTTGTCAGCTTCCACAGCCTCGAGGACCGGATGGTGAAACGGTTCCTGACGCCTCGCACGGGCAACGCGCCGGGTGCTTCCCGGCATCGTCCGGTGATCGTGGAGGCTCCGGCGCCCTCCTTCAGGTTGGTCAGTCGTGGCGCGGAAAAGGCGGACGAGGCGGAGGTTGCCGCGAACCCGCGGTCCCGCTCTGCCCGTCTGCGTCTGGCCGAGCGCCTTGATGCCCCGGCCTGGCCCGAATCCGAAGGTTTCGAGGAGTTGGCCGCATGAGCCGCCTGTTCCTCATGCTCGCCCTGTTCATCGCTGCCCTCGCCATCGGTGCGGTCTACGAGAGCGAACGTCGCTATGACGCCGCGGAAGACGAGGCGGTGCGGGTGGAGCACGAGATCGCCGAAACCCGCCGCGACATCCATGTGCTGGATGTGGAGTGGAGCTATCTGACCCGGCCCGAACGGCTGGAGGAGCTGGCAGCACTGCATCTGCCGCTGGCGCCACCGGATGTGGGTCGCATGATCGCCTCCGATGCGGACCTGCAGCCATTGATGGACGAACTGAACGGCCTGACGGTCGCGAAGGGCGTCGTTGATCCGTCGAGCGGGAAGGTGCGGCCATGAACCGGACCCTGTTCGACAGGCCGCCCGGCACCGAACTGGCGCAGAGCGACCTGCAGTGTCAGTTGCCGGGCAGCGACATCACCCGCGTGCGCCGACGCCTGACCATGCTGGGACTCGCCTTCGCGATCGGTTTCACGGCGCTCTCTGCCCGCGTGATCCATCTGTCCAAGCCGGATCTGGGGTCCGGCATGGCGGCGGAGGCGGCAACGGTTGCCGTGGCGCCGGAGCTGCCTGCGAAATGGCGGACCCGCTCCGCGATCACTGATCGGGATGGGCAGTTGCTGGCGGTGGATCTGCCGACACATGCATTGTCCATCGAGACCCGCAAGGTGCGGAGGCCGGACCGGCTGGCCTGGCGTCTGGCTGAGGCGCTGGGGGACACCACGCCCGCGCGGGTGCTGGAGCGGCTGGAGAAGGCGAAGGGCGCGCTCTGGCTGCGCTGGCGCCTGACGCCGGATCAGGTGGCGGCGGTGATGCGCGTCGGTGATCCGTCCATCAGTCTGGTGCCGACGGTCACCCGCAGCTATCCCAACGGACGTCTGACTGCCCATGTGGTCGGCTTCATGGACTCCGAACGTCAGGGGCGTGCGGGGCTGGAGCGTGGTGTCGAGGACCGGCTTCTGGATCCCTCCAACCCGCCGGTCGCGAGCTCCATCAATCTCGGTGTGCAGCATGCGGTGCGGGCCGAACTGGCGCGGGCGGTCGAGACCTTCTCCGCAATTGGTGGCGCGGCGCTGGTCATGGATGTGACCAATGGCGAGATCCTCTCCATGGTCTCCCTGCCGGATTTCGATGCCAACCTGCGGGAGTCGCTGCGCGAGGATGCGTTCTTCAATCGCGCCACCTATGGCCGCTACGAAATGGGGTCGACCTTCAAGACCTTCACGGCGGCCATGGCGCTGGAGGCGGGCAAGCGGCTGAGCGACAGCTATGACGCCACCGACCCGATCCGTTTCGGCCGTTTCCGCATTCGCGACCATCACGCCAAGAAGCGTGAGATGACGGTGGCGGAGATCTTCAAGTTCTCCTCCAACATCGGTGCCGCGAAGATGGCCGTGGATGTCGGAACCGAGAACCAGCGCAAGTTTCTCGGCTCGCTCGGTCTGCTGGAGCGGGCGGCGATCGAGATCCCCGAACTGGTGGCGCCGCAACTGCCCTATCGCTGGGGTGAGCTGGAAACCATGACCATCGGCTTCGGGCACGGGCTCTCGGTATCGCCGCTGCATCTGGCCACCGCCATCGGTGCCATGGTCAATGGCGGCAACCTGATCGAGCCGACGTTGCTGAAGCGGTCTCTGGACAATCCGGCAACCCTGCGTCGGGTGATTTCCGAGAAGACATCCGACAGCATCCGCAAGCTGCTGCGCCTTGTCGTGGCGGACGGGACAGGACGCAGTGCGGCGGCGCAGGGCTATGTCGTCGGCGGCAAGACCGGCACGGCCGAGAAGGCCATCGAGAAGGGCTATGCGCGCAAGCGGCTGATCACCTCCTTCGTTGGCGTCTTCCCGATGCAGGCCCCGCGCTACGTCGTGCTCGCCATGCTGGACGAGCCGCAGGGGACCAAGCAGACCTATAACTACATGACGGCGGGCTGGAACGCGGCGCCCACCGTCGGACGCATCATCAGGCGCGTGGCGCCGCTGCTGGGTGTTGCCCCGGTCGATGAGCTGGATCCGGAGATCCTGCGCGCGCTGGCGCTGCCGCCTTCCGCTGACCCGCTCGCGAAGAAGGCCAGGGGAGGACGCGATGCGACTCTCTGACCTGATGGGCAGCAAGGCAGGCAGCAACGCCGCACTGGAGATCACCGGCATCACGGCGGACAGCCGGGATGTGAAACCCGGCTTCCTGTTCGCGGCCCTTGGCGGCACGCAGACGGATGGCAGCCGCTTCGTGGCCGATGCGGTCGCCCGCGGCGCCGTTGCGGTGCTGGCGGAACGTCCGTTGTCGGCGGATGTTCCCGTGGTCGTCGGGCAGGACGCCCGGAGCTGCCTGGCGCGGATGGCGGCCCGGTTCTATGGCACGCAGCCGGAGACGGTGGCGGCGGTGACCGGCACCAGCGGCAAGTCGTCGGTCGTCTGGTTCCTGCGCCAGATATGGGCCGCGCAGGGCCTGCGGGCGGCGAGCCTCGGCACGCTGGGCATCCAGGGGCCGGACGGATTTTCCGCCGGATCGCTGACGACACCTGATCCCGTGGCACTGCATCGCGACGTGGCGGCGCTGGCGGACAGCGGCGTCACCCATCTGGCGCTGGAAGCCTCCAGCCATGGACTTGTACAGCGACGTCTCGACGGGCTGAAGCTGTCGGGTGCGATCTTCACCAACCTGGGGCACGACCATCTCGACTATCACCGGGACCGTGCCGACTACCTGAATGCAAAGCTGCGGCTGTTTCGGGATCTGCTGCCGACGGGTGCGCCTGCGGTCATCAATGCCGATGATGCGGTCTCGGCTGATGTGACGGAGGCGGCACGGGCCGCGGGCCTGCGGGTCGTCAGCTATGGCACCGGCAAGGCCGATTTCCGTTTCTCGATCGATGACGCGCGGCTGGATGGCCAGACCGTCACGATCAGCCACGCGGGCGAGACGCTGACCATCCGGCTTCCCCTGATCGGGGCGTTCCAGGCGGAGAATGTCACTGCTGCGGTCGCCCTTTCCGTTTCCCTCGGCTCCGCGTTCCGAGGGAGCCTGGCGGCGCTGCCCGAGCTTGAGGGGGCACCTGGCCGTCTGCACCTGGCCGGGTCCAGGGGCAGCGCCGCCGCTTTTGTCGATTATGCGCACAAGCCGGACGCGCTTGCCGCCGTGCTGCGCACGCTGCGCCCCCTGACGGCCGGTCGGTTGATCGTGGTGTTCGGCTGCGGCGGGGACCGGGACACGCAGAAGCGCCCGATGATGGGTGAGATTGCCGCGACCCTGGCCGACATCGCCATCGTCTCCGATGACAATCCGCGCACCGAGGATCCGTCAGCCATTCGTCAGGCCATCATGGCCGCCTGTCCCGGGGGTATCGAGATCGGGGACCGGGCAGCCGCAATCCGCCACGGTGTCGGCCTGATGCAGGACGGTGATGTGCTGCTGGTCGCGGGCAAGGGGCATGAGACCGGACAGAAGATCGGTGACCGGGTGCTTCCCTTCGATGACATGACCGAGACCCGCGCGGCACTGGAGGGCCAGGCATGAGCGTGCTCTGGACAGCCCGTGAAGCCGCGGATGCCACCGGCGGCGCAGTCGCCGGATCATGGTCGGCGACGGGTGTTTCGATCGACAGCCGGACCTTGGCGAAGGGCGACCTGTTCATTGCCCTTGCCGGACCCAATGCCGACGGTCATGACCATGTTGCCGCCGCACTGGATGCCGGCGCGGTTGCGGCGATGGTTCATGCCCGGCCCGAAGGTGTGGATCCGGCGTGCCTGCTGCTGGTCACGGATACCATGGCGGGGCTGGAGGCGCTGGGCGTTGCCGCCCGGGCACGGACGGATGCCCGCATCATCGGTGTTACCGGTTCCTGCGGCAAGACCAGCACGAAGGCGGCGCTGGCGCATTGTCTGACCGCATCCGGTGTTGCCGTGCATGCGTCGGAGAAGAGCTACAACAATCACTGGGGTGTGCCACTGACACTCGCCCGGATGCCCCGCGAGACCGGGGTGGCGGTGCTTGAGATGGGCATGAACCACCCGGGCGAGATTCGGGCGCTGACCGCAATGGTGCGCCCCGATGTTGCGGTGATCACGACGGTCGAGGCCGCACACCTGGCGGCTTTCGGTTCGATCAGCGAGATCGCGGATGCCAAGGCGGAGATCTTCGAGGGGCTGACGGACGACGGCGTTGCCGTGCTGCCCGCGGACAATGACTGCCACGCGCAACTGGTTGCTGCCGCACAGCGGGCCGGGGTCGCCCGGATCGTGAACTTCGGCCTGGCCGAGACGGCGGAATATCGCGCTGTCCGTATCTCCCTGAAGCCGGAGGCTTCCTGTGTCGAGGCGCGGCTGAACGGGCACGAGGCGGCGCTGTGCATCGGCATTCCCGGCCAGCACTGGGTCAGCAATGCCATGGCCGTGATGGCGGCAATCGATCAGGCGGGCGGCAACATGGGTCGGGCTGCACCAGCCCTGCGAACCCTGGAGGCCGTGGCCGGTCGGGGCGCGCAGCAGACGGTTGTCCTGCATGACGGTCGCAGCTTCAGGCTGATCGACGACAGCTACAACGCCAATCCGGCCAGTGTGCGTGCCGCCCTTGGTGTGCTGGGCACCACCGCACCCGGTGCAGGCGGGCGGCGCATTGCCATCCTTGGTGACATGCTGGAGCTCGGCGAGACCTCCGCGTCGCTGCATCGCGAGCTGTCGGCTGACGTTCTGGCTGCGGCTGTCGATGTCGCCCTGCTCTGCGGCAAGGACATGGGCGCACTGGCGGATGCGCTGACCGGCCGGATCGATACCGTACTGCATGCCGCGACCTCCGCCGAACTGATCGACCCGGCGCTGACGCAGGTCCATGCGGGCGATGTGGTGCTGGTGAAGGGATCGCTGGGCAGCCGGATGGCACCCGTGGTTGCCGCCCTGACGAACCTGGAGGCCGCAGCGGAACTTCCGCGCGCGGCCTGCGGCTGAAGGGGGGACGCGCCACATGCTCTACAATCTGCTTTTCCCGCTGGCCGACGATTTCCAGGTCTTCAACCTGTTCCGCTACCTGACCTTCAGGACCGGCGGAGCGGTGATCACCGCGCTGCTGGTGAGTTTCATCGTCGGGCCGCGCTTCATTGCCTGGCTGAAGTCCCGACCGCGCTACAATCAGCCGATCCGCGATGACGGGCCGGCCAGCCACCTGATCACGAAGCAGGGCACGCCGACCATGGGCGGATTCCTGATCCTGCTTGCGGTGACCATCGCGACCCTGCTCTGGGCCGACCTGACGAACGGCTACGTGTGGATCGTCATGTTCGTGACGCTGAGTTTCGGCGCCATCGGCTTCATGGACGACTTCGCCAAGGTGACCGGAGCCTCCAGCCGGGGCCTGCGCGGCAAGACCAAGCTGGCCGTGGAGTTCGCCATCTGCCTCGTTGCCGTGCTCTGGCTCGGCGCGATCTCGCCTGATTCCCTGGAGAACCGGCTGGCGCTGCCGTTCCTGAAGGATGTGCTGCTGGACCTCGGCTGGTTCTTCGTACCCTTCGCCATGTTCGTGATCGTGGGGTCATCGAACGCCGTCAACCTGACAGACGGCCTCGACGGTCTGGCCATCGTGCCGGTCATGATCGCCGCCGGAACCTTTGCGCTGATCACCTATGTCACCGGCAACTCGATCTTCGCGGGCTACCTGCAGATCCAGTACATCGCCGGTGCCGGCGAACTCGCCGTCCTTTGCGGTGCGCTGGTCGGTGCCGCGCTCGGGTTCCTGTGGTTCAACGCCCCGCCGGCCATGGTCTTCATGGGCGATACCGGTTCGCTGGCACTGGGTGGCGCGCTCGGTTCCATCGCCGTGGTGGTGAAGCATGAACTGGTGCTGGCCATCGTCGGCGGCCTGTTCGTGCTGGAGGCGGTCTCGGTGATCGTGCAGGTCGCCAGCTTCAAGACCACGGGCAAGCGGGTGTTCCGCATGGCCCCGCTGCATCACCACTTCGAGCAGAAGGGCTGGCAGGAGCCCACCATCGTCATCCGGTTCTGGATCATCGCCTTCATTCTGGCGCTGGTCGGCCTCGCCACGCTGAAGCTGAGGTAGGCCGATGATCCCGCTCACCATTTGCAAGGACAAGACCCTGTTCGTGCTGGGGCTCGCGCGCAGCGGGCGGGCAGTGGTTGCCGCCGCTCTGGCCGGCGGTGCCCGTGTCCTGGCCTGGGATGACACTGCGGACGCCCGCGCAAGGGTCAGCAGCGTGGAGATGGTCGCCCCGGACAAGGCCGGCTGGTCGGCAATCGACATGCTCGTGCTGGCGCCGGGCATCCCGTTGACCCATCCGAAGCCGCATCCCGCGGTCGTCGCCGCGACGGATGCCGGGGTGGAAGTCATCGGCGATGTGGAGCTGTTCGTGCGGCAGATGCCGGATGCGCGGATCGTTGCCGTGACCGGGACCAACGGCAAGTCCACGACCACCGCAATGATCGGACATGTGCTGCAGTCAGCGGGCCTCGACGCGGCCATCGCGGGAAACATCGGCGTGCCCGTGCTGGAACTGGCGCCGGGAACGCCGGACCGCGTGCACGTGCTGGAACTGTCGTCCTACCAGATCGACCTGACCCCCTCGATCCGGCCCGAGGTCGGTATCCTGCTGAACATCACCCCGGACCATCTGGACCGACATGGCGGCATGGCCGGATACGTGAATGCGAAGCGCAAGCTGTTTGCCCGCATGGACAGCGGCTGTACTGCCGTGATCGGCATCGATGACCGCTATGGCCGTGATCTGGTCGATACCCTCTCACAGGTCCAGGGCCTGAAGATATGTCCGATTGCCGTCGGACGCCCCCGTCCCGGCTCCGTCTATGTGCTTGAGGGTCGTGCCTTTGCCGACGGCCTTAGCATCATCGACCTGAACGGCCATCCCACCCTGCCCGGAAAGCACAATCACCAGAATGTGGCGGCGGCCATTGCCGCCTGTCAGGCGCTCGGCCTTGGTGCCGCGAAGATCGCGGCGGGTATCGGCAGTTTCCCGGGCCTGCCGCATCGCATCGAGCGGCTGGGCGAACGCGGTGGCGTCAGCTTCTACAATGACTCCAAGGCGACCAACCCCGAGGCTGCGGCGCGGGCGCTCGCTTCCTTCGAGCGGATCTACTGGATCGCGGGTGGCGTGCCGAAGGATGGCCCGCTCGCGCCCGTGCTGCCGTTCCTTGATCGCGTGGCCAGAACCTATCTGATCGGCGCGGCGGAAGCGCGGTTTGCGGTCGAGCTTTCCGGTCGCACCGACTGCGTGCCGAGCGGCACGCTGGCGCGCGCTGTGGCTCAGGCGACCAGCGATGCCGAGGCGGCCGGTGGCGGTGTCGTGCTGCTGTCCCCCGCCTGCGCCAGCTTCGACCAGTTCACGGACTTCGAGGCGCGCGGTGATGCATTCCGCGCCCTGGTGGCCGACCTGCTGAGCGCGGAGGTCGTGTCATGATCGGCTTCGGGCGCACGGATACATCGACCCTGGGCCGCTGGTGGTGGACGGTGGACCGCTTCACCCTCGTGGCTTTCCTGCTGCTGATCGCGCTGGGCATCACCCTGACGCTCGCCGCGGGACCGGCTACGGCGCTGCGCAACAACCTGGAACACTTCCACTTCGTGAAGCGCCAGCTCACCTATGTCGGCCCGGCCCTGATCTGCCTGATCGGACTGTCGATCCTGAGCGTGGAGACCATCCGACGTTACGCCATCGCCCTGTTCGGGCTTGTCCTGCTGGCCACGCTGTCGACCCATGTCATCGGGCATGAGGTCAATGGCGCTTCCCGCTGGCTGCGTCTCGGCCCCCTGTCGGTGCAGCCTTCCGAGTTCCTGAAGCCGACCTTCATCATCGTCTCGGCCTGGCTGATGGCGGCGGGACGGCGTGACCCGACGCTGCCCGGTGTCGGGGTCTCGGCAGGTCTGTGTGTCACGATCATCGCCATCCTCGCCCTGCAGCCGGACATCGGCATGTCGCTGGTGATCGCCTGTGTCTGGGCGGCGCAGTACTTCGTTGCCGGCATGCCGATGCTGATGGTCGGCGCCTTGCTGGCGCTGGGCGCCGGGGCGATGTTCGGCGCCTATCACATGTTCGACCATGTGCAGTCGCGCTTTGACCGGTTCCTGGATCCCGCGGCGGAGAACTATCAGGTCCGCCGCGCCATGGAGGCTTTCGAGGCCGGGGGGCTGACCGGGCGCGGGCCGGGGCAGGGGGAGGTCAAGTACCTGCTGCCCGACGGCCATACGGATTTCATCTTTGCCGTCGCGGCAGAGGAATTCGGTGCCATCGCCTGCATCCTCGGCATCCTGCTGTTCGCGCTGATCGTGGTGCGGGGCCTGTTCCGCATGCGGGGGGAGGGCGACCTGTTCATTGTCCTTTCCTGCACCGGTTTCCTGACGCTGTTCGGACTTCAGGCAGCGGTGAACATCGGGGTGAACCTGAATCTTCTGCCGACGAAGGGCATGACACTGCCGTTCATCTCCTACGGCGGATCATCCCTGCTTGCGCTGTCGGTTTCGGCGGGCTGTCTGCTCGCCCTGATGCGCCGCCAGACACCAGGCCAGGCACGCGGGGAGGCACGGCGATGACGTCTTCCGCACGCATGGCACCCTTCGTCCTGACCGCTGGCGGCACGGGCGGGCACCTGTTCCCGGCGCAGGCGCTGGCGGAGGAGCTGCTGCGGCGTGGCCGCGATCTGGTCCTGGTCACTGATCTTCGGGCCAGCGGGCTGGCGGAACGCTTCCCCGGTATCGCGGTTCGCGTGATCCGTGCCGCCGCACCGGTGGGCAGCCTGCTTGGCCGTTTTCGCGCGGCGATGTTGCTGGCTCTCGGCGCCATGGATGCCCGCGCGATCCTTCGCGCGCTGCGGCCTGCCGCCGTCGTGGGCTTTGGCGGCTATGCCTCCCTGCCCACGGTCTGGATGGCACAGGCAATGGGTATCCCGAGCATCCTGCATGAACAGAACGCCCATCTGGGCCGGGCCAACCGCAAGCTGGCCCGCCGCGCCAGCGCCATCGCGCTGACGTTCCCCGAAACCCGCGCCGCAACCGGTGAGACCATCGTTGTCGGCAATCCCGTGCGGGCTGCAGTGGCCCGCGTCGGGGAGCTTGCCTATGTCGCGCCCGATCCGCGCGGCACGGCCCCGGTCCGCATCCTTGTCTTCGGTGGCAGCCAGGGCGCGCGCATCTTCTCTGACGTCGTGCCCGATGCGCTGGCCGACATCCCGGCGGGCATGCGCACGCGCCTGCATGTCGTGCAGCAGGCCCGGTCGGAGGATCTGATGCGCGTCCGCGAAGCCTACCAGGCCGCCGGTATCCCGGCGACGGTGGAAACCTTCTTCGATGACATGCCGCGCCTGCTGGCGGAGGCGGATCTGGTCATCGCGCGCGCCGGTGCATCGACGGTGACCGAGCTGGCGGCTGCCGGACGTCCGGCGATCCTGGTGCCCTACCCGCACGCCGCCGACGACCATCAGACGGCAAATGCGGAGGCTGTCCGCGCGGCGGGTGCCGCATGGATGGTGCCGAACGACCGGTTCGACCGGGGCAGTTGCGCCCGTTCCGTCATGGCGCTGCTGGAGGACCCGGCAGCATTGGCCCGCATGGCCGGGGCCGCCCGAAACAGCGCCCGGCTGGACGCGGCAGGCAAGCTCGCTGACCTGGCGGAGCACATTGGCAGCGGGGCGCAGTCATGACCCGCAGCCCCATGAACATCGGCGCGATCCACTTTGTCGGCATCGGCGGCATCGGCATGAGCGGCATCGCCGAGGTGATGCACAATCTCGGCTACGCGGTGCAGGGCAGCGACATCTCGGCCAACGCCAATGTGGAGCGACTGCGCGGCCTCGGGATCAGTGTCGCCATCGGTCATGATGGTGCGAACCTGGGCGATGCGGGGGCGCTTGTGGTGTCCTCGGCGGTGAAGCCGGACAACCCGGAAGTCGTGGCAGCGCGCGCACGGCTGATCCCGGTAGTGCGCCGCGCGGAGATGCTGGCCGAGCTGATGCGCCTGAAATGGTCCGTCGCAGTGGGTGGCACGCACGGCAAGACCACGACGACATCCATGGTTGCGGCGCTGCTGGATCATGCCGGGCTGGACCCGACGGTGATCAACGGCGGCATCATCAACGCCTATGGCACCAACGCGCGGCTGGGTGATGGCGAATGGATGGTGGTGGAGGCCGATGAGTCCGACGGCAGCTTCGTGAAGCTGCCCGCGACCATCGCGGTCGTCACCAACATGGATCCGGAACATCTGGACTACTACAGCGACTTCGACGAGATCCGCGACGCCTTCCTGTCCTTCCTGGAGAACATCCCTTTCTACGGCGCGGCGGTCATGTGCATCGACCACCCGGAGGTCCAGGCGCTGATGGGGAGGATCACCGACCGGCGGGTGATCTCCTACGGGTTCAGTCCGCAGGCCGACGTTCAGGCCCGTAACCTGAGCTTCGATGGCGGTTCCGCACATTTCGACGTGGCCCTGCGCGACCGGCGCAGCGGCAGCGAGAGCGAGATCACGGGCCTGGTCCTGCCGATGCCGGGCCGTCACAACGTGCTCAACAGCCTGGCGGCCATTGCCGTGGCGCGCGAACTTGGTGCCAGCGATACCCTGATCCGGGACGGGCTGGCGGGTTTCGCCGGGGTCAAGCGGCGCTTCACCCGCACGGGCGAAGCCGGCGGCATCACCGTGATCGACGACTATGGCCACCATCCGGTGGAAATCGATGCGGTGCTGAAGGCGGCGCGCAACGCGACCAGCGGTCGTGTCATCGCGGTCGCCCAGCCGCACCGCTACACCCGCCTCGCCGCCCTGTTCGAGGATTTCTGCACCTGTTTCAATGATGCGGACACGGTGATCGTCACCGACGTCTTCCCGGCGGGCGAGCAGCCGATCGAGGGCGCGGACAAGGCGGGGCTGGTCGCCGGACTGCGCCAGCGCGGCCATCGCGATGTCCATGCCCTCGGCGCGCCGGAGGATCTGGCCCGCACCGTCGCCGATGTGGCCCGTCCCGGCGATCTGGTTGTCTGCCTGGGTGCCGGCAGCATCTCGCTCTGGGCCAACGCCCTGCCGGAAGCCCTGCGTGCGCTGCAGGGGGGAGGGCAATGAACGACATGACCCCGATCCCCCGCAACGACCTGATCAGCCGACTGCCCGACGTCCGGGGCAGCTACACCGCCGATGCGCCCCTGAGTGCGCTCACCTGGTTCCGTGTCGGCGGCCCGGCGGAGGTGCTGTTCCGCCCCGCCGATCAGGCCGATCTGATGGCATTCCTGGCGGCGAAACCGACTGATGTGCCGGTGACGGTGATTGGTGTCGGTTCCAACCTGCTGGTGCGCGACGGCGGTGTGCCGGGCGTGGTGATCCGCCTCGGACGTGGTTTCAGCGATTTCGAGGTGATCCGCTCGGAAGGAACAGTCGCGATCCGTGCGGGCGCCGGCCTAAGCGACGTGAACCTGTCGATGAAGGCCCGCGATGCCGGTCTCTCTGGCCTCGAGTTCCTGCGTGGCGTGCCGGGCACGGTGGGTGGCGCGCTGCGCATGAATGCCGGGGCCTACGGGGCGGAAGTGAAGGATGTTCTGGTCTCCGCGCGCTGGATCGACGCTGCCGGGGAAATGCAGGAATCGTCGGTGACGGAGCTTGGCTTCGGCTACCGGCATTGTGCGGCGCCCTCGGACGCGATCTTCGTGGATGCGCTGTTCCGGACCGTTCCCGGAAAGCGTGAAAACATCGATGCGCGCATGAAGGAAATCAGTGCCGCCCGCAATCTCAGCCAGCCGGTGAAGTCCAGCACGGGCGGTTCCACCTTCGCCAACCCGCCGGGTGCCAAGGCCTGGGAACTGATCGATGCGGCCGGTTGCCGGGGCCTGGTGGTGGGCGATGCACAGGTTTCGGAGCAGCACTGCAACTTCCTGATCAACCGGGGCAATGCAACTGCTGCGGACCTCGAGACTCTGGGCGAGACCGTGCGCCGCCGGGTGGCTGAAACATCCGGTGTGGAACTGCACTGGGAGATCCGACGCATCGGTGTCGGTCCGGGGGGCAGCGCATGAAACATGTTGCAGTCCTGATGGGTGGCTGGTCGGTCGAACGCGAGGTCTCGCTGGTCACAGGTGCGGCCTGTGCGGATGCGCTCGAAGCCTGCGGGTTCAGGGTCACGCGCATCGACGTGGACCGGAACCTGGCGACACGGCTGACCGAAGTTCGCCCGGACGTGGTCTTCAATGCGCTGCATGGCCGCTTCGGAGAGGACGGAACGGTGCAGGGCATGCTGGAGATGATGGGTATTCCCTATACCCACTCCGGTGTTCTGGCGTCGGCCATTGCCATCAACAAGCCCGCTGCCAAGGCGCTGTTCCGTGAGGCCGGAATCCCGACGCCGGATGGCGAGGTGCTGACCCGTCGTGCCCTGGCCGCGCGCTCGGACTGGCAGGCCCCGCTGGTCATCAAGCCGATCAATGAAGGCTCCTCGGTCGGTGTCGACATCATTCTGGAGGGCGACAACATCCCGCCGCTGGAAACCGGCGACCCGGAGGCGCCGGTGCTGGTGGAACGCTACATCCCGGGGCGCGAGGTCCAGGTGGCCGTGGCCTTTGACGAGGTGCTGGGTGCCATCGAGATCCTGTCGCCGGGGCGCTTCTATGACTACGAGGCCAAGTATGCGCCCGGCGGGTCGCGTCACGTGATGCCCGCACCGCTTCCGGAGGCCGACTATAGCGCCGCCTGCGAGATCTCATTGCTGGCGCACCGGTTGCTGGGCTGCCGCGGCATCACCCGTTCCGACCTGCGCTATGACGATACCGGGGAGGGGCCGGCAAAACTGTTCCTGCTGGAAGTGAACACCCAGCCTGGCATGACACCCACATCACTGGCGCCCGAGATCGCACTGCACCAGGGCATCGACTTCGAGACGCTGTGTACCCGACTGGTGGAGGATGCATCATGCGATCGCTGACCGCGAAGGCCGCCGAGCGTCCCCTGCAGGAGACCAAGACCGCGAAGGCAAACCGCAGGTCCGGGAAGCAGCAGCGCACCATGCCGCGGCGGGAGCGCCGCCGCCGGGTCTGGAGCTGGATCGCCGTCGCCCTGATGATCGGCGTCATTGGCGCGACCTTCCATGCGGTGCGGCAAGGCTGGCACGCACAGGCCTTCATCGCTCTGGGGGAGATGGTCGACGACGGTTATCGCGTCGTGGGTCTGACGGTGGAAGAGGTTACCCTGACGGGGCGTGACAAGGCGGGCATGAATGCCCTGCGTCGCGCCCTGGATGTGGAAGTCGGGACCCCGATCCTGCGCCTCGACCTGGATGAGCTTCAGGCCCGTCTGGAAAGCGTTGGCTGGATCGCATCGGCCGAGGTGCAGCGTCACCTGCCGGACCGTCTGCATATCGACATCACCGAACGTGTGGCCTTTGCCCGCTGGCAGCGCGATGGCCGGACCAGCCTGATCGACCGGGATGGGGAGATCATCCTGTCCGACGTCGGTCACCGCTTTGCCTATCTGCCCCGGATTGTCGGCGACGGCGCAAATGTCCGGGCGGCGGAACTGCTGGACCTGCTGGATGGCTCCCCCCGCCTCGCGCGGCAGGTGCAGTCGGCCAGCCTGATCCGGGAACGGCGCTGGGACGTGACCCTGGAGAGCGGCATCACCATCAGCCTGCCGGAGCAGGGCGCGGACGCCGCCTGGCAGCATCTGGATGAACCGAAACACCGCAAGCGACTGCTGGCGGACGACGTTGGCTTCGTGGACATGCGCATACCGGGGCGCGTGATCGTGCGGGGCAGGGACAGTGGCGGCGATCAGAAGCCGCAGGAACAGGAGACCTGATCATGCAGAGGGCGGATCAGGGTCGAACAGGGGCTGCAGGGTAATGGCGAACGGACGATCCCAGTTCATTGCGGCGCTGGATGTCGGGTCCAGCAAGATCAGCTGTGCCGTGGCACAGCCGCTGGATGACGGCTATCGCGTGCTTGGTGCGGCGTCGCGCCGTGCGGAGGGTTTGCGCCGTGGCGTGATCACCGACATGGATGCGGCGGAGGCCGCGATCCGCGATGTGGTGGATCAGGCGGAGCAGCGCGCAGGCGTGGCGGTGGATGATGTCTTCGTCTCCCTCTCCGGCGGCATGCCGTCCAGTCATGTGGCGGAGGTGGAGATCGCCGCCCCCGACCGGCCGATCACGGATCAGGACGTGCGGCGGCTGCTGCAGCTTGCGGGCACGCGGGAGGAGCAGGGAGAGCGCTCCGTCCTGCACGCAATTCCGGTCGGCTTCGCGCTGGACGGAGAGACAGGTATCCAGGACCCGCGCGGCATGGTGGGGCGGCGGCTGAGTGCGCGGGTGCACCTGCTTTCCGCCGCACAAGGCGCGCAGCGGAACCTGAAGATGTGCATCGAGCGGTGCCTGCTGCGCCCGGTCGATCTGGTCGCGGCCCCCTATGCCGCCGGACTTGGCTGTCTGAGCTGGGATGCCCGTGATCTCGGCTCCGTCGTCATCGATCTGGGCGCGGGCGTGACCAAGATCGGCATCTTCCGCAACGGCACGCTGATCTTCGCCGACGCGATCCCCATCGGCAGTGCGCATATCACCAACGACATCGCCTCCATTCCCGGGCTGACGCTGGCCTTCGCCGAACGGCTGAAGACCCGCCATGGCAGCCTGTTCGTCGGTCCCAACGACGACGATGTGACCGTCGCGCTGCCATCCTTCGTGGAGGGCTGGACGGACGGCACAGGGCAGATGGCCCTGTCGCTGCTGACCGGTGTGATCCGCCCGCGGGTGGAGGAGATCTTCGAAACCGTGCGGGACATCATCGATTCCTCGGGTCATGCGGCAATCGCCGGGCGCAACGTCGTCCTGACGGGCGGCGGCAGCCTGCTGACCGGCATCGACGCCGTCGCGCGCGACATTCTCGACCGGCCCGTCAGCCTGGGTCGTCCGATTGGTCTGGCCGGTCTGAAGAAGGACATGTCCGGACCTGATTTCACAACGCTGGCAGGCACCATCGCCTTCGCCGAGCGTCGTCTCGAAGCACGTCATGCGGTTGACGTGCCAGCCACCCTTCCTGGCCGTGTCGGGCGGATTGTCCGCCTGGGTCGTTGGCTCAGGGAGAACTTCTGATGTTTGCGTTCCATGAGGCCCCCTCGCGTCGGAACGCCGGAAAGGGTGAGTCCGTCAACAACACCCAAGCCCGGAGCACCGCACATACCAGGCATTCCCCACTGAAACCGTCTGTCGGGCATACATAAGGAGGCATCGACATGGCCATTAACCTGACCAATCCTGAACTCACCGAGATGCTGCCACGCATCGTGGTATTTGGCGTCGGTGGCGCCGGCGGCAATGCCGTCAACAACATGATCGAATCGGAGCTGCAGGGTGTGGAGTTCGTCGCCGCGAACACCGACGCCCAGGCACTCGCCAAGTCCAAGACGACCAACCGCATCCAGCTTGGTGCCGGTCTGACGCAGGGACTGGGCGCGGGCGCGCAGCCGGACGTCGGCCGTCAGGCCGCCGAGGAGGCCATGCCGCTGATCCTGGAGTATCTGGAAGGCGCGCACATGTGCTTCATCACCGCCGGAATGGGTGGTGGTACGGGCACGGGCGCGGCACCGGTGATCGCCCGCGTCGCGCGGGAGCATGGCGTGCTGACCGTCGGTGTCGTCACCAAGCCGTTCCAGTTCGAGGGCAAGCGCCGTCTGGCCATTGCCGACGCGGGTGTGCGTGAGCTGCAGTCGAGCGTCGACACGCTGATCGTCATCCCGAACCAGAACCTGTTCAAGGTCGCGACCGACAAGACGACCTTCGCGGATGCCTTCAAGATCGCTGACGAGGTGCTGCACTCCGGTGTCCGCTCCATCACCGATCTGATGGTGGAACCGGGCCTGATCAACCTCGACTTCGCCGATGTCCGCACCGTCATGAACGAGATGGGCAAGGCGATGATGGGTACGGGCGAGGCCGAGGGCGAGGATCGTGCGCAGGCCGCGGCCTCTGCCGCAATCGCCAACCCGCTGCTGGAGGACATGTCGCTGAGCACCGCACAGGGTGTTCTGGTCAATGTGACCGGTGGCATGGATCTGACCCTGCACGAGGTCGACGAGGCCGCGAACCTGATCCGCGAGGAAGTTGACGAGGACGCCAACATCATCATCGGCTCCATCCTCGACCCGTCGCTGGACGGCAAGATGCGCGTCTCCATCGTCGCCACCGGCATCGACGTGATGCAGGCAGAGAAGGCGGTACCCCAGGGCTTCACCCCGCGTGTCGTTGCCACGGCGGATCGTTCCGTCACCGCACCGGCTGAACTGACGGCGAGCCGCCCGATGTCGGGTGGGACGATCCCGTCCGGCGGCAATTTCGCCACGGCGCGCAAGCTCGAGCCGGAAATGGAGATGGAAACCGATCTCGACGCCGAGGAAGCCGTCGGCACCGCTGAAACCCAGCCGGTTGTCGACGACGTCGCTGATCACGACATCTTCCAGGCACCGGTCGAGGAGAAGGTCGAGGCAAAGGGTGTGACGGAGCGGACCTACGAGATTCCGTCCTATCCGGCGCGTTCGGCCCCGGAACCGCGGCACATTCCGGCCTCCGAGAGCGGGCTGGATGATGGCTTCCTGGCACCGTCCGCACAGACGGCGCGGACCATCGACACCGCACCGCCCGCACCTGTGACGCAGGCCCCGGCGGAGGAAAAGCCGACGGGTGCACGCCGGTTCCTGAACCGGCTGCGGGGCAAGTCCCGGTCCGCCGACGAGACCCAGACCAATGCCCAGCCGAAGCGTCCGCTGTTCCCGAACCGGGGCAGTGAACAGGCATCCGAGGCCGAGCGGGCGGAGCCCATGCTTTCAGGACTGTCCCTGCCTGAGGCGGAGCCGCGGAAATCCGCGGGTTCCGAGGATGACCTGGACATTCCGGCCTTCCTGCGCAGGCAGGCGAACTGAGCGTTCGCCGTGCCTGACGGAAAGGGTAACAGTGGGTAACAAAGAGTGACTTGAGCGCTGTCAGGGCGATTCATATAACCCCTGACAGCGCCTTATCTTTCATTGATTCGTTTGTCTGTTTAACGGGTCGGGGAAGGGCGGGTGGATGCTGACCGGCACAGGGCCGGTGTGGGGAGTGGCATCGAACTCATTTGTCGGCGGGGAGCCGACTGTCCAGAGGGGACATCGCGTGAGCCTGCAACGGACCATCGCACGACGCGTCGAACGCCACGGAACAGCGCTGCACTCGGGGCTGGACGTGACGATTGCCTTTTCGCCTGCCGAGCCGGGGACTGGTATTGTCTTCCGCCGCTCCGACATGGACGGAAACGCCGCGCTGATCCCCGCACGCCATGACCATGTTGCCGATACGCGGCTCTGCACGGTCATCGCCAACGCCCATGGTGCCAGTGTGGCGACCATCGAACACGTCATGGCGGCCCTGTCCGGCAAGGGCGTGGACAATGTCATCGTTGATGTTTCAGGCGCCGAGACACCTGTCATGGACGGCAGTGCCGGTCCTTTCGTGGAGATGATCCGTGAAGCCGGTATCGTCGAACAGAATGCGCCGCGCCGCGTGCTGCGGGTGCTGAAGGAAGTGCGCGTCGGTGAAGGCGACTACTGGGCCCGCCTGACGCCGTCGGAGGAGTTCCGTCTCAGCTTCAACATCGCCTTCGACAATCCGCTGCTGGCCAGCCAGTCGACGCAGTTCCATCCCGACTTCGGCGATTTCGAAGAGGACATTGCGCCCGCACGGACGTTCTGCCTGTTCGAGGAGATCGAGAAGATGCGGTCCATGGGCCTTGCCCGTGGCGGCTCCCTCGACAATGCGGTCGTTGTCCAGGGCGACAAGGTCCTGAATCCGGAAGGCCTGCGTTTCGGTGACGAGAGCGTGCGGCACAAGCTGCTGGACGCCATCGGCGACCTGCGTACCGCAGGCTACCAGATCATCGGCCACTACCATGGTGAGCGGGCCGGTCATGCGCTGAACAACAAGCTGCTGCATGCATTGTTCGCGGACCCGACCGCCTATGTCATCGAGAATGCGGTCTCCACGGACTGGGACGACGTCCGCATTGCGGACGCCGCCGACTGAAAGGCTGCTGACCGTCAGGTCTGATGCCTGACTTCAGGACGTGCTTTCCGTCTCGCTGGCCTGCGGCCAGTAGGTTCCGAAATTCCAGTACAGCCCCTCCAGATCGCGGCAGGAGAATTCCCTGCTGCCATAGTCCGTGTCCTCGACCGGCCTTGGAACCTCCACACCTGATGCGATGACCCTGGCGCAGAGTGCGTCTGCATCATCGATGGCGATGTAGACGGACGTCCCGTCGCCTGCGGCAGGTCCGGGCTGCCCAACGGCCTGGCCGAATTCGTCATCACGGGCGCTGCCAACCATGATCAGCGCCGAACCCAGGGCAAGCTGGGCATGGGCAATGCCGCCCTGGCCGTCTTCCACGACGAAATGGCGCCGGAAGCCGATCACGTCCACCAGCCAGTCGATCATGGCCGGGCAGTTGCGATAGCGGCGGGTGAGGTAGATGCGTGGTGGTTCGATGGGGGCGTCGGCCATTTGCGGTCCTCCTGTCCAATGGTTCGGACCGGCATGATGACAAGTGCCCGGGCAGGCGGATTGAACAAATGTGACCTGCTCAGACCTGCCCCGGTGTCGTCCCCGCCATGCGCGCGAACTCCCGCGTCAGATGGGCCTGATCGGCGTACCCGGTCCCGTGCGCAATGGCGGCCACATTGTCCGATCCGTCCTGAAGCTGCTGCAGTGCATTCTCGAATCTGACAATGCGGGCATAGGCCTTCGGAGCAATGCCGACCTCGGCGGAGAAACGCCGGGTCAGATGCTCCCTGCTGATATCCAGTTCTTGCGCCAGTCGGCTGATCCGGGCCGTACCGGCGCTGGCCTCGATCGCCCGCAATGCCTGCATGACAGCCGCACTCTGCCGCGCTCCCGGCAGGATACGCTCGCGCAGGAACTGCTCCAGGATGCGGAACCGTTCCGGCCAGTTGCCGCAGAGCGCGAGCCTTTCCACGATGTCGCGGCCATCCTGCCCCAGCAGATCCGCCAGACTGACCACCTGCCCCGTGATCTCCGTCAGCGGGATGCGGAAGAATGCGCGTGCACCCGCAGGCGTGAAGTCCACCTGCACGCAATGCACCGGGCCGACGGAGCGCACGACGGTGAACCGGTCGATCAGACCGGCGGTGAACGTGTGGTGGGCGGCTTCCGCGCCTGGCCTGTGCCCGGCATGGATCAGATAAGGGTCAGCGAAGTTGATGATCAGCGGCAGGAAGGTGGTGGCCGGCATCCGGTGGGTGAAAGGTGGTGCAGCCATGTCGGCGAACCCGGCCCATCGGACCAGAAACGGTCGCAGGTCGGCGGGCAGGGGCGGGCAGGTCTCGTCGCCTGCTGGCTGATCGGGCATGTCCATGCACGCATCATGTCACCGATACCGACCCGGGTCAGCCTGAACGCTGGACGGCGGATCGGGGATGGCTATCGTTGCAGCAGAGAGAAACTTCACCCTGGGGAGGATGAACATCGTGCGACAGATCCCGACGACGCTGGCGGAAGTCGAGGAGGTCGAGCAGACCCCCTGGCAGGACAGGCTGATGGCGGAGAACGTCTACGCGGCAATCGCGAAGTCGGCGAACGCCTGGCCCGACCGGCCTGCCATCCATTTTCTGGCGCACGGGCAGCTGGATGACGAACCCCAGACGATCCTGTATCGCGACCTGCTGGCCCGCATCACGGCCACCGCCAACCTGCTGCGTGATCTCGGGATCGGCGATACGGATGTCGTGACCCTGCTGATGCCGATCATCCCGGAGACGCAGTATTTCCTCTGGGGTTCGGAAACAGCGGGCATCGCGAACCCGGTGAACCCCTTCCTGGAAGTCGATCATATCGTCGGCATCTGCAAGGCGGCGGGGACGAAGGTTCTGGTCGCCTGCGATCCGTCCATCAGCCCCGATCCCTGGCCCAAGGCGGAAGCGGTGAAGGCGGCCCTGCCGCATATCACGCTGATCCGGGTCGGTGGCCCGGCTGCAAGCACACCCGATGTCGTTTCCTACGAGGAGGCGATCAAGGGTGTCGCGGACGACCGGCTGACGTTCGATCGCGACTTCCATCTGGACGACGTCGCCGCCTACTTCCACACTGGGGGCACCACCGGGGTGCCGAAGCTGGCGCGCCACACGCAGAAGGGCCTGATGCTGCACAGCTGGACCTTCGGCAACTGCATGCCGGACCCGACCGACAGCAGTCACGGGCCGCAGCATTATCCCCTGGGCATTCCGCTGTTTCATGTCGGTGGCGGCACCTGCTACAGCCTGATGCCGTTTGTCTGGGGCCGGACGGTGACCATGCTGGGGGCGGAGGGGTATCGCAACCCGAACTCCCTGCGCGATTTCTACGCCAACTGCGCGCGCCTCGGCTGGACCAAGATCCCCATCGTGCCGACGGTCTGGTCGATGCTGCTGCAGATGCCGGTCGGAGATCATGATCTCAGTCGGGTGCAGTTCGGCGGCGTCGGCGGTTCGACACTCTCCGTCGAGGTTGCCAATGCGGCGATGAAGAAGCTGGGCATTCCGCTGGTCGAGGGCTGGGGCATGACGGAGACCCACGGCTTTGCGACGATCAATCCCTATCTGGGGGACATTCGCGTCGGCTCCGTGGGGCTGCGGCAGCCCTACATGCAGTTGCGCATCGTCGAACCGGACGGCAAGGGCGGTATCGCGCGGGATTGTGGCACGGACGAGATCGGTCTGGTGGTGGTGCGTGGTCCGCAGGTCTTCGGCGGTTATCTGGATGAAGTCCATGACTCGAAGGCCTGGCTGGGCGGGGACCGCCACAGCGGCTGGTTCGATACCGGGGACCTGGGCCGGATGGACGCGGATGGCTACGTCTGGCTGACCGGACGGGCCAAGGATCTGATCATTCGCGGCGGCCACAATATCGATCCGGCAACCATCGAGGACGTGCTGTACCAGCATCCGGCGGTGGAACTGGCGGCTGCGGTCGGACGCCCGGACAAGCGCGTTGGTGAGATTCCCGTGGCCTATGTCCAGTTCGGTGCCGGCAAGACCGAGACCGTGGACAATCTGAAAGCCTTTGTTGCCGAACGCATTCCGGAGCGTGCCGCGAACCCGGTCGAGATCATCGCGATGACCGAGATGCCGCTGACCGGCGTCGGCAAGATCTTCAAGCCGCAACTGCGGCTGGACGCGGCGCGACGGGTCTATGAACGGGAGTTCGCGCCGCTGGCGAAGGAGATGCAGGTCGAGATCGCCATCGACGTCCGCACCGACAAGCTTCATGGCACGCTGGCAACCGCGACTATTTCCGGCGAGGGCGACAGGGAGGCCGCCGCAGCGAAGGTGAGGGAAGCCATGGGGGCCTACGAGATCCGTGCCGAGGTCACTGTCGCCGACGGCTGAATGGCAGGGGGCGTCGCGAACGAAACAGCCAGTGTTCGCGTCGGAGCATTCCGCGCTGACCGCAATGGGCTGATCATCGCCTGATCAGGGATCAGGAGGTTACGATGGACAGCCCGCGTGGACGCAATCTTGTCGATGACAGCCTGGTCGCCGCCCTGCGTCACGTGGCGGACCGCGCCAATACGACCGCGGCCCTGCCCAACGAAGCCTATACCGACGCGCGGACGCTGGCGGCGGAAGCGGACGCGGTTCTGCGTCAAGCCTGGATCGGCATCGCGTTCGAGGCGGACGTTCCCCGGCCCGGTACGGTCTTTCCCGTCGATCTGACCGACACGCCACTGCTGCTGGTGCGCGACAGGGACGGCGTGGTGCGCGTGTTTCACAATGTCTGCCGTCATCGCGGCATGAAGCTGGTGGTGGAGCCGGGCCGCACCGGCCGCGTGATCCGCTGCCCCTATCACTCCTGGTGCTACAGGCTGGATGGCAGTCTTGACCGGACACCGCATGTGGGTGGCGTGGGCCAGGATACCCATGCCGACCTGGACCCGACGAGACTGGGCCTGATCGAGGTGCGGTCGGCGGTCTGGTTCGGCACGGTCTTCGTCGATCTGTCCGGCACTGCCCCCGCCTTCGATGCAGCCAGGTCCGGCCTGCAGGCGCGCTGGTCCGCGTTCGCCGACGCGGATTTCCGCAGCGGTGGCGCGGACAGTACCTTCGATATGGTGCTGAACGCCAACTGGAAGCTGGCGGTGGAGAATTATCTGGAGAGCTATCACCTGCCGTCCGTGCACCCTGCCCTGAACAGCTATTCCCGGATCGAGGATCATGAGTTGCTGGTGGGCGATGATGGCTTTGCCGGGCAGATCAGTCTGGTCTATCGACCGGTGCTGGACGCGGACGGGCTGGGCTTCCCCAAGGTGGGGGGACTCGGCGAATACTGGCAGACCCGCGGGGAGTATGTCGCGCTGTATCCCAACCTGCTGCTCGGGGTGCATTCCGACCACTGGTTCTCCATCCTGTTGCTGCCGGACGGCCCGGAGCGTACCCAGGAGCGCATCCGTATCGGCTATTTCTCTGAGGATGCCGCAACCGGGGTGGACTATGCGGCGCTGCGTGAAGCCAACACCCGCCTCTGGCAGGTCGTGTTCGGGGAGGACATCTCTCCCGTGGAACGGATGCAGGCGGGACGCCATTCACCGGCGTTCGATGGGGGTGTCCTGACGCCGGTCCTTGAGACCACGACGCGCGACTTTCATGCCTGGATGGCGGACCGGTTGCTGAACCACTGGGCATCCGGCGGGCATCGCTCAGCCCTACCGCACGACTGACATACCCGCGTTTGTTCCATATCACGCTTTGCCAAAGTGATGTGATGCAGTTACATTAATCAGTAACAGGCATCGGGACACGATGCCTGCTTTCCTGGGGAGGAGGGCATCATGGCAGCAGGCATGACGGTCTCACCGGTGACTCCGATCATCGGTGCGGAAGTCAGCGGGGTGGATCTGGCAAACATCGACGATGACGGGTTCTCTGCTCTCCGGAAGGCATTCCTGGATCACAGCGTGCTGTTCTTCCGGGACCAGGATATCAGCATCGATGCCCACAAGGCGCTTGGCCTCCGGTTCGGTGACCTGCACATTCATCCGGCCGCGAACGACTACAACGACGGGGTGAAGGATCATCCCGAAATCCTGGTCATCCATGCGGACGAGAAGACCACACGGACGGCGGGCGACAGCTGGCATTCGGATGTTTCCTGCGATGCCGAGCCGCCGATGATGAGCATCCTGCGTCTGCACACGCTGCCGCCGCTGGGGGGCGACACGCTTTTCGCCAGCATGTACGCCGCCTATGACGCGCTGTCGGACCCGATGAAGCGGTTGCTCGACGGGCTGACCGCGACCCATGACGGCGGTCCCAACTATCGCGACCGTGCCGGGCGCCAGGGTGTCGATACCTCGGCCAAGGCCTATCCGGCTTCTTCGCACCCGATCGTGCGGACCCATCCGGAGACGGGCCGCAAGGCGCTCTACGTCAATCGTGCCTTCACCACCCATGTGGACGGTGTGCCTAAGGACGAGAGCAACGCCATCCTCGGCTTCCTGTTCAACCACATCGAGAAGGCGCAGTTCCAGTGCCGGTTCCGCTGGCAGCCGAACTCGGTCGCCATGTGGGACAACCGCTGCACCCTGCACCACGCGATGTGGGACTATTTCCCCAATGTCCGGTCCGGTTTCCGGGTCACGGTCAAGGGCGACCGGCCCGTCTGAGGGGCACAATCACCGTGCCGGCACCGTGCCGGTCCGGCGTTCCAGAAGGAGCACCAGCATGAATGACATGAGCACAGGCTACGCCATCCTGGATGTGCGTCGTACGTCGCCCAACATCGGGGCGGAGGTTCGGGGTGTCGATCTGGCCAACGGGCTGACGGCAGAGGAATTCGCCGAGGTGGAGCGTGCATTCCACGAATATCAGGTGCTGTTCTTCAAGGACCAGTCACGCATTGACCCCGGTGTGCAGGTCGAGATCGGGAAGATGTTCGGGCCGTTGCATTTCCATCCGGCGGCACCGCATCTGGAGGGCTATCCGCCGGTCTTCGTCATCCACGCCCACAAGGATTCGAAGATCGCCAACGGGGAAGGCTGGCACACCGATGTCTCCTGCGATACCGAGCCGCCGCTGGGTACCATGCTGCAGATGCACATCCTGCCAAGCGCCGGCGGCGACACCATGTTCGCCAGCATGTACGGCGCCTATGACACGCTGTCGCCGGCGATGCAGTCCTTCCTGGAGGGGCTGACCGCGACCCACGAGTCGGAGCACATCTATCGCGGGCGATATTCCGACCGGGGCGTGGACGACTCGGACAAGGTCTATCCCTCGGCGGTGCATCCCGTGGTCAGGACCCATCCGGCGACCGGTCGCAAGGCGCTCTATGTCAACGGCGGCTTCACGACGCGGATCAACGAGCTTTCCAAGGCAGAGAGCCGCAACCTGCTCGATTTCCTGTTCCGCCACATGGAGGAGCAGTTGATGGTGACGCGGTTCCACTGGTCGGAGAATGACGTGGCGCTGTGGGACAACCGCTGTGTCCAGCACCGCGCGCTCTGGGACTACTGGCCGGAGGAGCGCAAGGGCCACCGCGTCACGATCAAGGGTGACAGGCCTTTCTTCAAGCCCTGACACGGCAGCACTGAGACCGCACGACACAAACACGGAAACAGGCATCCGCAACAGGCAGGATGCAGGACATGCAAGGGGAGAGAACGAATGAAGGGATTGATCAGGGGGGCGGTGCTCGCCACGACGATGGCTCTGGCAGCCGGGACGGCAAGCGCCGAGGAGATGGTGGCGAAGTTCTCCACCCATTGGGGACCGCAGCATCCGGCCTCCGTTCAGGCCATCAAGTTCATCGACCGGGTGAACGAGCGCCTGAAGGGCAAGCTGCGCATCGACGTGTTCCCGGCGGGCCAGCTCTTCGGCATCCGCGAGATCATGGGCGCGCTGGCCTCCGGTTCCGTGGAGATGGGTGCCGTGGTCGGCATCGTCAGCTTTCCGCCGATCAACCGGAACTACAATGTCACTGCGTTCCCGGGCTATTTCTCCAGCTTCGAGGACCAGCGCAATTTCTTCGAGAACGATCCCAAGGGCAAGGAAGTCTGGGAAAACATCCTGACCCGCACCCGTACTGCGGTGGTTGCCTACAACCCGGTCGGCCCGGCCGCGATCTATTCCTCGGCAAGCAAGCTGGAGACGGTTGCGTCGATGGCTGGCCTGAAGGCCCGTGTGCTGAGCAATGCGGATCGTGCGCGCTGGACGGCGCTGGATGTGGGCAAGATGGTCTCCCTGCCCACGCGTGAGGTCTATACCGGCCTGCAGAATGGCACCATCGATACGGTCTCGACCGTTCCGGGGGCCATCAAGGCCTATAGCTGGTGGGAGCATCTGACCGCGGTGCAGCTGCCGTGGATCTCCTTCGCGGATGCCTACATCATGGCCAACCAGGCCTGGCTGGACCGCCTTCCCGAAGATGTGCGGCAGGTGCTGGCCGAAGAGGGGGCACGGCTGGGCGAGGAATCGACGGCCGACATCATGAAGGCCTCCGCTGCCGTGCATGAGGAGTTCGTGGCCGAACATGGCGGCACTGTCTCCGTGCTTGAGGGGGCAGAACTCGCCAAGCTGCGTGCCCTGGAAGCATCCAAGGTCGAGCCGCTGCTGGCCGAAGAGGTCGATGCGGATGTCTTTGCCGCCCTGAAGGCCTATGCAGCCGGCAAATAGGCTGGTAGCCGCCATCACGTCCCCGCGGAGTGCGGGGGCGTGAGGCTGCTGCTCAGCGCTTATCGGCTGCTCTACGGCACCAATTCACTGATCCAGCGGGTTGCGCTCGGGCTGGGCATGGCCATCGTCGCCTTCGCCGTGCTGGCGCTGTTCGCGGCGGCGGTGGAGCGGCATGTCACCGGGCGGGGCTATGCCTGGATGAATGACCTGCCGCCGTTCCTGCTGCCATGGTGCGTCTTCCCGCTGATGGGGGTCCTGCTGCGCAGCGGGCGCCATATCTCGGTGGATGTCGCGCCTACCCTGCTGCCTGCCGGACCTGCCCAGATCCTGCGTCTCATCGTGGGACTGGTTGCGCTCGTGTCCGGCATCTATTTCTGCAATGCAGGGATCGAGGCGACGGGTTTCTTCCACATGCTGGGTGAGGTCACCGAGACTGAGATCCAGTTCCCGTTCTGGTTCCTGTACGCCGCCTTTCCGACCGGTTTCGGCATCCTGTCGCTGTTTGCGCTTGAGTTGGTGCTGCGCGAGATCCTGTTGCTGGCGGGCATGCTGCCCGGTGAAGAGGCGAAACCGACATGATCGCACCTGCCGCCTTTCTGGCTCTGGTCCTGCTGATCCTTTCGGTGCCGATCTTCCTGGTCTTCGGCATTGGCTCCAGCCTTGTCGCCACCCTGGAACTGCACCAGCCGTTCACGACCCTGCTGCAGGTTTCATTCGGCGCGGTGACCAAGCATGTGCTGCTTTCGATCCCGCTGTTCATCTTTGCCGGACTTGTCATGTTGCAGGCCGGTGTGGCGCGGCGGCTGGTCCATCTCTCGGTGACGCTGGTCGGTCATCTGCCGGGCGGCCTCGGCATCGCCATGGTGCTTGCCATGGGGTTCTTTGCCGCCTTCTGCGGTTCCATTCTGGCTGCAATCACCGCGGTCGGTTCGATCCTGATGCCGATCATGGTGGAGCGTGGATATACCAAACGCTTCGTCGTCGTGCTGGCTGCGACCGCTGGCCTGCTGGAGGCGCTGATACCACCGTCGAACGGGGCCATCATCTTCAGTGCACTGACCAACGTGCCGGTGTCGAAGACCTTTGCCGCCGGAATCCTGCCGGGCTTCGTCTTCATGGGGCTGCTGATCGTCTACGTCATGTGGGCCTGTCGGAAGATGCAACGCGATGAGCGCTCCGGCTGGCGCGCGCGCGGCCAGGCCTTTGTTGCCGCCATTCCGGGACTGATGACGCCGCTGATCATTCTGGGCGGCATCTATTCCGGGCTGCTGACCCCGTCCGAGTCGGCTTCGGTCGCAGCCTTCTGGGCGATCATCGTCGGCTTCCTGGTGCACCGTGAACTGACGGTGCGCGGGATACTGGAGGCGCTGAAGGCGACGGCGATCATGACAACCGTCATTTTCTCCATCATCGCCATGGCGACGTTCCTCTCGGTGATCCTGACCTTCACGCGGGCGCCGCAGGACCTCGTCACCTTCTTCATCGAGTTCGGTGCCACACCTCTGACCTTCCTGATCATGGTGGGTGTGATCTGTCTGCTGCTCGGTACCTTCCTGGAGGTGGTGCCGGTGATCTACCTGACGATCCCGGTGTTCATCGCCATCATCGACCACCTGGGCATCGATATCCTGCACTTCTACGTCGTGTTCGGTGCCTTCGTCGGGCTGGGACTGCTGACGCCACCGGTCTGCGTCGGGGTCTACACGGCGGCGGCCGTGATCGACGAGGCACCGGACAGTGCCTTCCGCGCGGTTCCGGCATTCGTCATGGTCGGTCTGGTCTATGCGGCGCTGATGATCGCCTTCCCCATCATCGCGACCTGGCTGCCGTCGATGATCTGATACGGCGGGGCGCGGTTACAGGTCCGCGGGAGCTTCCAGGCCGGAGGCTGTCAGCTGTTCGACCAGGGAGACCTTCAGACGCTCCAGCCCCTCTGCCGTTGTCGCCTCGCAGCGGGCAACCAGAACGGGTTGGGTGTTGGAGGCGCGCAGCAGCCACCAGCCGTCGTCGTTCATCACGCGGGCGCCGTCGATGTCGGAGAATGTGGTGCCGGCTGCCCGCAGACGGCCCACCACTTCCTCGATCACCGTGAACTTGCGTTCATCGGCACAGTCGAAGCGCAGCTCCGGCGTATTGAGCAGGGCCGGCATGGCCTTGCGCATCTCCGCCACCGACTGGTCGGCATTGGCCAGCATGTCCAGGAAGCGCACGCCCACATAGAGCGCATCGTCGAAGCCGTACCACTTGTCGGCATAGAAGATGTGGCCGGACATTTCCCCGGCCAGCGGGCATTTCAGCTCCGCCATCTTGGCCTTGATCAGGGAATGGCCGCTGCGGAACATCAGGGGCTCGCCACCGGCTTCCTGAATCCCGTCGAACAGGATCTGGCTCGACTTCACGTCGGCGATGATGGTTGCCCCGGGATGGTCCGCCAGCACGGCCCGCGCCAGCAGCAGCATGATCTGGTCGCCATAGAGCATCACGCCATCGCCGTCGACGACGCCGATCCGGTCCCCGTCCCCGTCGAAGCCGATACCGAAGTCGGCACCAATGCCGCGCACCGCGCTGGCCAGTTGCTCCATGTTGGCGGGCACTGTCGGATCGGGATGATGGTTGGGGAAGGTGCCGTCCACTTCCTCGCAGATCAGCATGTGCCGACCGGGCAGGCGACGCACCAGTTCATTGATCACTGCACCGGCAGCACCATTGCCGCAGTCCCAGACAACGGAGAATTCACGGCTGGAGCCATAGGCGGCCGCGACTGCTTCCGTGTAGGCATCCTTGATGTCGCGCCGGGTTTCCGCGCCTGCGCCGGTGGCGAAGTCACCGGCGGCGGCGATCTTGCCCAGTTCCAGGATGTCATCACCGAAGAACGCCTTGCCCGACAGCATCATCTTCAGGCCGTTCATGTCCGGCGGATTGTGCGAGCCGGTGACCATGATCCCCGCATCGGCCGGCAGGTGGTAGGTGGCGAAATAGAGCATCGGGGTCGGGCCGAGACCGATGTCGGTCACATCGCAGCCCGCGCTCCGCAGCCCCTCGCTCAGTGCCGCCGAAAGTGACGGTGAGCTCATGCGTCCGTCCCGTCCGATGGCCACATGGCGTCCCCCTTCACGCACCACGCGGGTGCCGAAGGCCGCGCCGAGGGCACGCGCATCGTCTTCGGTCAGGGTCTCGCCATAGGTGCCGCGCACGTCGTATTCGCGCAGCACGGTCGGATGGAACACATGGGCCTTCATCGTCCGGGTCTCCCTCAATCGACGGTCCTGCGACCGACGCTGACATAGCGCAGGCCGGCATTCCGCATCTCGTCCAGCGCATAGATGTTGCGCAGATCGACCAGCAGCGGTTCCGACAGCAGTCCCTTGACCCGATCAAGGTCCAACGCGCGATAGGCGTTCCATTCCGTCAGGATCGTCGCACCGTCCGCACCTTTCATCGCATCGTAGGCATCGTCGCACCAGGTGATGCCAGGCATCATCTTCGCGGCTTCTTCCATGCCCTCCGGGTCATGGGCACGCAGGCTGGCCCCGGCCTTCTGCAGCGCGGGCAGGATGTCCAGGCTGGGGCTTTCGCGCATGTCGTCCGTGTTCGGCTTGAAGGTCACGCCCAGCACGGCAATCGTCTTGCCTGCGACGTCGCCGCCAAAGGCATCGATGATCTTCTGCGCCATGGCCCGCTTGCGGTCCTCGTTGACCTGATCGACAGCCTCGATGATGCGCAGGGGACTGCCGTTCTGCTCCGCCGTCGCGATCAGGGCGCGAATGTCCTTGGGGAAGCAGGATCCGCCATAGCCTGGCCCGGCATGCAGGAACAGGTTGCCGATGCGCTTGTCCAGGCCGATGCCGCGCGCCACCGCCTGCACGTCACCGCCGACCTGCTCGCACAGGCTCGCGATTTCGTTGATGAAGGTGATCTTGGTCGCCAGGAAGCAGTTGGCCGCGTACTTGATCAGTTCCGATGTCTCCAGCGTGGTGAAGACCATCGGGGTCTCGTTCAGGAACAGCGGCCGATAGAGATCGCGCATGACCTGCTCCGCCTTCTCCGACTCGACGCCGCAGACGATCCGGTTGGGGCGCATGAAATCCTCGATCGCCGCGCCTTCGCGCAGGAATTCCGGGTTGGAGACGACGTCGAACCTGGCCGTCGGGTTGGCCTTGGCCAGGATCCGTTTCACTTCCGCGCCGGTGCCGACCGGGACCGTGGACTTGGTGACCACGACCGTATAGCCGGAGACCGCCCTGGCGACCTCTTCCGCCGCGCCGTAGACATAGCTGAGGTCGGCATCACCCGCGCCGCGGCGGCTGGGTGTGCCCACCGCGATGAACACCGCGTCAATATCCGCCAACGCTGAGTCCAGGTCGGTGGTGAACCGCAGCCGTCCCGCCTCCACATTGCGGGCGACAAGGTTGTCGAGGCCAGGTTCGAAGATCGGCATCACGCCGTCCAGCAGGCGCGCGATCTTGTCGGCGTCCTTGTCGACGCAGATCACGTCGTGGCCGAACTCGGAAAAGCAGGCACCGGAGACCAGGCCAACATAGCCCGTGCCGATCATTGCAACTTTCATGTGGATCTACCTTTCGGCGTACCTGGCGGTCAGAGCGTTTTTGCGAGGGCACGGATGTGGGCGGCAACGTCCGGACCCATATCCTCCCGCGCCAGTGCATAGGCGATGGTCGCCTGAATGAAACCGACCTTGTCGCCGCAGTCGTAGCGGACGCCTTCGAAGCGATGGCCGTGGAACGGCTGCTTGCCGATCAGCCGCGCCAGGGAGTCGGTCAGCTGGATCTCGTTGCCCGCGCCGGGGTCCTGGCTTTCGAGCAGGCCGAAGATCTCCGGCTGCAGGATATAGCGCCCGATGACGGCCATGGTGGAGGGGGCGACATCCGGCGCCGGTTTCTCGACCAGGCCCAGTACTTCGGCCAGATCGCCCGTAACCTTGCCGGGGGAGACGATGCCGTAGCGGTTGGTATGCTCCGGCGGGACATCCATGACGGCGATCATGTTGCCGCCGCGCCGGTCATGTGCCGTCACCATCTGCTGCAGGCAGGGGACGTCGGACAGGATCAGGTCATCGGCCAGCAGCACGGCGAAGGGTTCGTTGCCCACCAGGTTGCGCGCGCACCAGACTGCGTGACCCAGGCCCAGCGGCTCCTGCTGGCGGGTATAGGCGATGGTGCCTGCGCGCGGCAGGACGGAGGTGACGAGGTCAAGGATCTCCTCCTTGCCGCGGTCCTTCAGATTGGTCTGCAGTTCCCAGGAATGGTCGAAATGATCCTCGATGGCTGACTTGCCGCGACCGGTGACGAAGATGAATTCCTCGATCCCCGCCGCCTGCGCTTCCTCCACCGCATACTGGATCAGCGGCTTGTCGACGACGGGCAGCATCTCCTTCGGCAGCGACTTGGTTGCCGGCAGAAAGCGGGTGCCCATGCCTCCAACTGGAAATACTGCCTTGCGTACCCGCTTTGCCATGATCACTCCGGTCCCGTCGCCTGATTCGATACAACCACCCCGACGCGCGGTTTCTGCCATGGACCCGCAGCCAGAACAAGCTCTGGACAGTTCCCGGCGGTTCCGTCAGAACCGGATTGTGACCAGCGCATACCGCGCATCCGCTTGCCACATGGGGCCGCTTGCTGGAATTGGTAGACAGACCGGACTTAAAATCCGTTGGGCGTATGCCCGTGTGGGTTCAAGTCCCACAGCGGCCACCATCAATTCCTGTCTCACGCTCAACGCGCATCGCCCGTCCGCTGCGACGGGGCGGCGACCGATCACCGGGCCGCCGTCGCGGTCTGTTGGCAGGGAGGTCGACGTCTCTCCCTCCCTGCCCATCATCGCGGCACGCGCAGAATTTCCCGGTTAACGCGTCTTAACCATCTTGATTCACGGCATCTTAAATCCGGCACCGGCATTCTTTGCCCAGCAAGAATTGCCGCCGTCCCAGAAGGGGATGGTTGTTGGAGCCGAGGAGCCAGACAATGGACCGCGAGAATGCAATCCCACCCGAAGCCCTGACGGGCAGCCTGCGTGACTACCGCGAGATCAAGGGCGCAAACCTGCTTGGCCGGGTTGATCCGTTCTTCGAATGGCAGAACCTGCGTCGCCGCAACGCGCTCTGGCCCTATTCCCGTTCCACCGCCACCGCGCCGACGTCGTCATGCAGCGCGCTGGACGATACCGGCCATGCGCTGGAAGGTGTCAACTTCGCGTCCCAGGACTATCTCAGCCTGGCGTCCCACCCGGAAGTGAAGGCCGCCGCCATCGAGGCCGTGGAGCGCTATGGCGCGCACAGCGCCGGTTCCGCCGCGCTGCTTGGCAACACTACCGGGTCCCTGCGTCTGGAGCAGGAGATCTCCGATTTCACGGGCCGCGATCACACGGTCCTGTTCCCGACCGGCTGGTCCGCCGGTTTCGGTGCGATCCAGGGGCTGGTCCGCCCCGATGACCATGTCGTCATGGACGTTCTGGCCCATTCCTGCATGCAGCAGGGTGCCGCCGCGGCAACCCGCAACATTCACCTGCACGGCCATCTGAACCTGGACGGCGTGAAGCGGAAGCTGAAGCGCATTCGTGACCGTGATACGGTGAACGGCATCCTGGTGGTGACGGAAAGCCTGTTCTCCATGGACTCCGACACGCCGAAGCTCCGGGAACTGCAGGAGCTTTGCCGCGAATACAACGCCACGCTGCTGGTCGATGCCGCCCATGACCTGGGTTGCCTGGGCGAGGATGGTCGCGGTCAGCTTGGTCTGCAGAACATGCTGGATGATGTGGACATCATCGTCGGCAGCTTCTCCAAGACCTTCGCCTCCAACGGTGGCTTCGTCGTTGCCGGTTCCAGGTCGGTGAAGGAATACCTGAAGTACTACAGCGCGCCGCAGACCTTCTCCAACGCCCTGTCGCCGATGCAGTCGGCCGTGGTGCTGAAGGCCTTCGAGATCGTGCGCTCCGAGGAAGGCCGCAGGCTGCGCAAGTCCCTGATGGACAATACGCTGTATCTGCGGGAGCAACTGAAACGGGCCAAGTTCGATGCGACGGGTGACCCGTCCGCCATCGTGCCGGTGCATATCGGTGCCGAAGGACTGGCGCGCATCGCGGCGCAGGAGCTGCAGGCCCGCGGCGCGATCGTCAACCTGGTGGAATATCCGGCTGTTGCCCGCAACGGTGCCCGGTTCCGCCTGCAGGTCATGGCGCATCACTCGAAGGAAGAGATCGATGCACTGGTCAGCCGGATGCGCGCGTCCCTGGATGCGGCGGAGCCGCGTTTCGAACCCTACCGCCTGTCCGGCCAGCAGAAGATCATCGGTTCGGTCGCCAAGGTTGCCTGATCCGGACTTCGCGCCGATCAGCGCCTGAAACTGCGCGGCCCTCCCCCTGGCCAGGGGGAGGGCCGAACTGTTTCCGGGACCGTCCGCGGATCAGATCGCCCGGGACATGAAGTTCGCCATGCGCCTGCTGAAGGCCGCCGGATCGTCCAGCGGTTCGCCCTCGATGATGCGGGCCTGGTCGAACAGCAGCCGCGCCGCCTCCTCGATGTCCGCATTCAGGCCGTCCTCGCGCATGCGATCAACCAGGCGGATCACCAGCGCGTGGCGCGGATTGATCTCCAGCACCCTTTTCGATGCGGCGTCCACCTGCTTGTGTGCCTTCAGCATCCGCTCCAGCCGCATGTCCATGTCGTTGTCGTCGGCCACCAGGCAGACCGGGCTTTCGGCCAGCCGGTCGGAGGTGCGGACATCCTTCACCGCGTCGCCCAGCGTTTCCCTGAACGCCGCGATCAGGGTGGCCATGTCCCCCTCCTTCGGGGCTTCCGGCTTGTCCTGATCGTCGTCCGTTGATTCCGCGTCCTCGATCTTTGACAGGTCGGCACCGCCACGGGTGACGGACTTCAGCTGCTTGCCATCGAACTCGCCATGCGCCTGCAGCCAGAAATCATCGACCGCATCGGTCAGCAGCAACACCTCGATACCCTTCTTCCGGAAACCCTCCAGATGCGGGCTGCGGCGTGCGGCGGCCAGATCGTCGGCGGTGATGTAATAGATCGCTTCCTGTCCCGGCTTCATGCGCTCGACATAGCCGCTGAGACTGGTCAGCTCGTCGCCCGCGGTGCTGTCGAAGCGTGCCAGTTTCAGGATACGGGGGCCGACCTCGTGATCCTCGTAGATGCCTTCCTTCAGCACCGCGCCGAAGTTGCGCCAGAAGGTGGTGAAGCCCTCCGGGTCCTTCTCCGCCTTCTTCTCCAGTTCGCCCAGCACGCGCTTGACGATCTGGCCGCGCATGTGACGCAGCATCGGCTCGTTCTGCAGCATCTCGCGGCTGACGTTCAGGGGCAGGTCTTCGGAATCCACGATACCGCGCAGGAACCGCAGATAGCTGGGGGCCAGCCCCTCCGCCTCATCGGTGATGAAGACCCGCTTCACGTACAGCTTCACCCGGTGCTTGCGGTCCGGATGGAACAGGTCGAAAGGCTTCTCGGTCGGCACGAACAGCAACAGCGTGTACTCGACCTTGCCCTCGATCCGGCTGTGCAGAACGGTCCAGGGCTCGTCGAAGGCACCGCCGACATGGCGATAGAATTCGGTGTACTGCTGTTCGGTGATCTCCGACCTGGGGCGGGTCCAGAGGGCGGATGCCTTGTTGACGGGCTCGTTCTCCGCGTCCGCCTCATCGTCGCTGGCGGTGATGGTGATCGGCCAGGTGATGTGATCGGAATAGGTCTCGATGATCTGGCGCAGCCGCCAGGTCTCCAGGAATTCCTTCTGCTCGTCGCGGACCTTCAGTTCCACGGTGGTGCCGCGACCGTCACGCGCCGATTCCTCGATCGTGTATTCGCCCGTCCCGCCGGAAACCCAGGTGAAGGCGGTATCCGCACCGGCCCGGCGACTGGTGACCGAGACTTCCTCCGCCACCATGAAGGCGGAATAGAAGCCGACGCCGAACTGTCCGATGACCGACAGGTCCGGTCCCTTGCCATCCTTGCCCTGACCTTCGGCAAGCTGGTCCATGAAAGCGGTCGAGCCGGAGCGCGCGATGGTGCCCAGGTTCTCGATCATGTCGTCGCGATCCATGCCGACGCCATTGTCGGTGATCGACAGCGTGCCCTTGTCCTTGACGACATGCACGCCGATGCGGAAGTCGGTGTCCCCTTCGGTCAGCGCCGGTTCGGCAATGGCCAGATAGCGCAGCCGCTCACAGGCATCGGAGGCATTGGAGATCAGTTCCCTGAGGAAGATCTCCTTCTCCGAATAGAGCGAGTGGGTGACGATGTGCAGAAGCTTCGCAACCTCTGCCTGGAACTGATAGCTCTGGGCAGTCATGGGTCAGGAGTCCTCCTTGGGTTTGGTCAGGGTTTCCAGCGTCGGCGTGAAGTTCTCGGCGGTGAAGGACGGGAACAGGTAGGCCCAGCCGTCAACCTTCGCCGCCGCCGCACGTGCGCGGACTTCCTCATCCTCCGCAACGATCGGATCCGGTTCCTTGCCATCGATACCGACCGGAAGCTGCTCGATCAGGCTGGCATCGAACTGAACGTCGAAACGCAGCCAGAAGGCATCCGTATTGTCCACCTTCCGCCCGGCATCGAGGATGTCCACCGTGACGATCCAGCCGCTCTGCGTGGTGAAGGTCGCCCGTGTCGCGCCGGTGAAGTCCACCTCGGCCTCTGGGGCCACGTCGCGCGGTTTCAGGAACTCCAGCGCCCGGCCTGTTGCCGTCAGGCGGATTTCCTGTTCCTGCAGGCCTTCCGGCAGGTCGGTCACGTGGAAGTAGCCGTACTCGCTGCGGTTCAGTTCCAGCACCGGCATGTCGGGCCGGGCGACGCGGATGTCGGTCACGACATCCTTGGTGACCTTGAACAGTTCCCGGTCCAGCCAGTCGGTGGGGGCAGGTTTCAGGTTGAAGAAGCCCTCCGCCAGCCAGGTCTCGTTCTCGTCGGCGCGGCGGACATAGACTTTCGCCGGCTCGGTGGCATCGCCAAGCTGCTTGGTCTTGCCGAGGATGACCCCGGCCAGTTGGCTGCCGCCGGCATCGCTGGCAACGACCTTGATGGTCCTGGCGCTGCTGTCGACTTCCCCCTCCGGCAGCGGCTGCGGTTCTTCCAGGCCCAGCCGGTCAAACAGTTCGGGGTCGCTGGTCTTCGGCGCGATGATGGTGGCGCGCGACAGGGCAACCACCAGCCGCTTCACCTCGTCCGCGTCGGCCGGATAGCCGTTGCGCGCATCGTGATGCCAGTGACCGTCTGCGTCACGGCTCAGGCTCCAGGCGCCCTTTGGTGTCACGAACGCCAGCCTGGCGACGGCGTTGATCTGCTCGGCAAGCTCCGGGAACAGCGCCTGGCCGTATTCGCGGGCCGCGAGCCGGTCGGCCTTGCGGTCCAGCACGAAGGCTGCGGCGACGACGCTGGCAATGGTCAGCAACAGAAGGACGATCCAGGTGGTGCGGCGCATGGCTCAGCCCTCCTTCAGCATCTGGCTGCGACGCCGCCGACCGCGTCGCCAGAGCGCCAGTATCATGGCGATGACGAACACCAGTGCAGGCATGGCGCCAATGGTGATCACCTTGATGCGGTCCTGCAGTTCCTCGATATCCCGCCGCAGGTTGAGCTGCACGGCGCGCAGCTCGCGGCGGGTGTCCAGCACGTCCTTCTGGAACGATTCAATGGCCTTGGCCTCCTCGGTGGAGAGCAACTGGCCACCGCCTTCACCGGCGCGGTTCTGCAGTTCGGCAAGCTTCTTCTCGGTTTCCTTCAGACGGGCTTCCAGTTCCTGTTCCTGCTGCAGGTACTGCTGCTCCGCAGCGCGACGCAGTTCGGTGATCACGGTGAAGGGACGATCCCCTTCGCCCCGGCTGCGCAGCCCGATCAGGTCGCTGGAACCGGCGAGATTGTCGATGGCGTTGATCAGGAAGTTGGCATTGCCCGAGGTCTGCTGCGTCACCTCCTGCCCGAAGACCGCCTGGCGACTGGCCCAGTAGGTATCCTCGATGAAGTCCGCGTCCGTCACCAGGATCATGCTGACCGGTTCGGCGGAACGTTCGATATGCGGTGCATCGACACCTTCAGGCGCTGCATCGAAGGTCGAGTTCACGATGCCGCTCAGGCGGGCAGCGATGACGAACTGGCGGTCCTCCGACTGGAAGTCCGCCAGCAGCCCCTGCGGATCGGGGCGGAAGCGCAGCTTCGACGCCGGGATGCGCATGGCCTCGCGGGTGGTGGTGATCAGGGGCACGGCCTTCAGCGGGCTGTCCTCCGCGATCTCGATGTGCCCGACGGAGGGCAGCAGCAGCGGCAGGCTGAGGTCGGCGGTCACCGGGTCGTCGGCATTCAGCGCAGGCCCGGCCGCCTGGATCCAGGCCACATAGTCGATCAGTTGCCGCCGTCCGCGACCGATGTTCACACGCGTCGCCAGCGTGCGGTCCAGAACCAGTGTCTCCGGCTCCACCTGCACGCCCCAGGGGCCGAGCAGTTCGGGCAACAGGCTGGAATGCGGGTCCATCGGGTCCGGCGCACCGCCGGGGGAGGGCAGGCGGACACCGACCTCGGAAAACGGGTCGGCAAGGATCAGGGCCTTGCCGCCGCCCAGGATGAACTGGTCGATGGCATAGCGCTGGCGTTCCGTCAGGTTACGGGCGTGGGCCAGCATGATGACGTCGGTGTCAGGGGGAATCTCCTCCCACTGGCGCAGCGGAATATCGACGTCGAAGAATCCGCGCAGCGGCTCCGTGATCGCGTAGGGGCGGCTCTCGCCCCGCATTGCCGCCTGCACCCCGCCCGGTCCGAAATCCAGCGGGAAGGTCGTGATGACCATCAGCTTCGGCAGATCAGGGTTGGACAGGCCATAGACCATCCGGGTCAGGTCATATTCCAGGAAACGGCCCCGCTCCGGCTGGAAGAAGGGGATGGTTTCCTGATCGTCGGTCGTGTTCTGCCCGACCAGGCCGAAATAGAAGGTGTCGCCACCTGCACCCAGCGGCACCCCACTCAGGCCTGCATCGACAGCCGCGTCCTCGTCTTCCGAGAAGGGTTCCGGGTCGATCAGCTCCAGGCGGATGCGCCCGCCCGAGATGGAGCGGAATTCCTCCAGCATGCTCATGACCCGGTCCGCGTGGTTGCGGATCTCCGGTACCGACCCGGCAAGGGACGCCGAATAGTAGAGCTGCAGGGTAACGTCTTCCTCCAGCCCCGAGAGCACGTTGCGGGTGCCGTCGGAGAGGGTGTAGAGGCCGTTCTCGGTCAGGTCGAGGCGGCTGTTCTCCAGGCTGTCATCCGCCACGATGTTGACGGCGAAGAACAGGATGGCCAGCAGACCGATACCACTGAAGGCGATGAACTTGTATCTGTTGAGCTGATTCATGGTTCCGTCCTCAGCCCGCGAATTTCTTGTATTCGATGATGATCATGTTGGCGAACAGCCAGACCCCGATCAGGCTGGCGAAGAACACCAGGTCACGCAGGTCGATGACGCCGCCGATGATCGACTGGAAATGGGTGATGAAGCTGAAGCCCGCGATCTGGTCCACCAGCATTTCCGGTGCCCAGCCACTGACGAAGTCCAGCACGATGGGGGTGCCGGAGACCGTGAACAGGAAGCAGACGACCGTGGAGACGACGAAGGCGATCACCTGGTTCTGGGTCAGGGCCGACAGGCACGACGTGATGGCCAGGTATCCGCCGGCCATCAGCAGCGCACCGATATAGCTGGCGATGATGACGCCATGGTCGGGATCGCCGAGATAGCTGACGGTCAGCCAGAACGGGAAAGTCAGCGACAGTGCGATGCCGACGAAGGCCCAGGCCGCCAGGAACTTGCCCAGTACCGCAGCGGGCACCGAGATCGGCAGGGTCAGCAGCAGTTCGATGGTGCCGGTCTTGCGTTCCTCCGACCACAGCCGCATGCCGATTGCGGGGATCAGGAACAGGTACAGCCACGGCAGATAGGTGAAGAAGCTGAGCAGGTCGGCCTGCCCACGCTCGAAGAAGTTGCCGAGATAGAAGGCAAAGGCCGCCGTGGTCAGCAGGAAGATGACGATGAACACCCACGCGACGGGGGTGGCGAAATATCCGGCCAGCTCGCGGCGGAAAACGGTTGTCATGGCTCCCATGGCTCAGTTCCCCTGCGTGATGGTGCGGAAGACTTCGTCCATCCGGCCCGGATCGACATAGAAGGCTCCGATCTGCCAGCCACGTGCACTGGCCAGTTGCGAGACGCCATCCGTGACGGTGGCGCTGTCCTTCGGAAAGACCACGACACGGCGGTCGCCGTCCGGTTCGACACTGGCAACGCCCGGCACCCGGATCAGGTCGGCGCGAATGGTCTCGAAATCCGGCTGACCATCGCCCTTCAGTTCCAGCACGACCGCGTTGTGGAACCGCGACCGGCCCATCAGTTCTCCCGGCGTGCCATCGGCGACGACCCTGCCGTGGGCGATGATCATGGCCCGGCTGCAGACGGCGGAGACTTCCTCCAGGATATGGGTCGAGATGATGATGGCCTTCTCCGGTGCCAGTTCGCGGATCAGATCGCGCACCTGGAACTTCTGGTTCGGGTCCAGACCATCCGTCGGTTCGTCAAGGATCAGGATATCGGGGTCATGCAGCAGCGCCTGCGCCAGGCCGACGCGTCGCTTGAAGCCCTTCGACAGGGTCTCGATCGGCTGTTCCATCACCCGGCGGAGCTCGATCCGCTCCGTGATCGCCGCAATCCGCTCACGGCGCTGTTTCGCGCCCAGGCCCCGGATGCTGGCGATGAAGTTCAGGAATGCCGCAGGGGTCATGTCGGGATAGGCCGGTGCGCCCTCCGGTAGGTAACCGATGCGGGTCTTGGCCATGATCGGATTGGCCAGCGCATCGACCTGGTTGACCGTGACCGTTCCGGCGGTGGGACCCAGAAAGCCCGTGATCATCTTCATGGTGGTGGACTTGCCCGCACCATTGGGGCCGAGGAAGCCCAGCACTTCGCCGCGCTGCACCTCGAAACTTATCCCGTCCACGGCGGTGAAGTGACCGAACTGCTTCACCAGATTCCGAACTTCCAGCATGGCTGTCACGTCGGCACTGCTCCCCTGATCATGCGTTCTGTGCTCCCGCGCCCGGATCATGGACCCTGGACATGGTGCTTGCGCATCTGACTATTGTGGCCGGAGGAGGCCGGATCGTTTCTCGCCTCTGGCCGCGCCATGATCTAGTCGGCCCTGCCATGCGGTTCAAGGGTTTCAAGCCAAGTGTCCCACCATGTAGGCTGAGAAACCTGATGTCGGGGGGAGCAGATGGGTACTTCAAAGGCTGTAATCACGGGCGTGGCCAATACGGCCTGCGGCAAGCTGGAGGGATCCACCTGCCTTGGCCTGCATGCGCAGGTCGCGCGCGGCGCGGTTGCCGACGCGGGCCTGGATCTCGGCGATGTGGACGGGTTGCTCTGCGCCTACTCCTTCACCGAACCGCATCCGATGCTGGCCTCCGTCGTGGCGGAGTACCTGGGCATCCAGCCCGCCTATTCCGCTTGTGTCAGCGCGGGCGGGGCCACCGGCGGCCTGCAGGTCATGACCGCAAAGGCGCTGGTGGAAAGCGGCATGTGCCGCCATGTGCTCTGCCTGACCGGGGACAACCGGTTGAGCGGCATGGCACCGGGTGCCGCCGTTGCGGCGCTGGCCCAGTTCGGCCACGGACAGTTCGAGGTGCCCTATGGCATCACCATTCCCGCCGCCTATGCCATGGTGGCGCGGCGCTACATGCATGACACCGGGCTTACCGCATCGGACCTGGCGCACATTGCCGTGACTACCCGCAACCATGCCCGCCGTCACCCGGACGCCCAGATGCGCAAGCCGCTGAGCCATGACGACGTGATGGGCAGCCGGGTCATCGCCGACCCGCTGCGCCTGTTCGATTGCGCCCTGATTTCCGATGGTGCTGCCGGTATCCTGGTCTCTGCCGCGCCCACCGGGCACGGCGCGGAGGTGCGCATTGTCGGTGCGGGGCAGAAGAACACGCATGAGCATCTGATCTCCGCCCCCCGGGATATGCAGTCCTTCGGCTGCAAGTTCAGCGCCCGCGATGCCTTTGCCGAGGCCGGAATGACCACCGCCGACATCGACGTGGCGGAGATCTACGACAGTTTCACCATCACGCTGGCGATCGAACTGGAGTCCATCGGCTTCTTCCCCAAGGGGGCGGTGGGGGAGGCGGTTTCCGACGGTGCACTGGACCTGGGCGGCAGCCTGCCCTGCAACACCCACGGCGGGCTGCTGAGCTTCGGCCACTCCGGCGCGGCGGGCGGCGCGTTCCATGTGGTGGAGGCCGTGCGCCAGTTGCGCGGTGAGGCGGACGAACGTCAGGTGCCGGATGCGGCCCGTGCCTTCGTCCACGGTGACGGCGGAGTCCTGTCCGCCCATGTTTCCCTGATTCTGGAGCGGCAGTCATGACCGATCCCGCAAACGTCCTGCCATTGCCGACCCCCAACGCCGAGAGCCAGGCCTTCTGGGATGCCTGTACCGATGGCCGACTGACCTTCGCGCGCTGCACCGCCTGCGATGCCGTCCAGTTTCCGCCGCAGAAGAGCTGTACCGCCTGCGGTGGCGAGACCGGCGAAGCTTCGGAGGCTTCGGGGCAGGGAACGGTCTTCACCTTCACCATCAACCACCGCGCACCCGGTCCGGCCTTCGCGGAGCGCGCGCCCTATGTCATCGCCCTGATCGATCTGGCGGAGGGGCCACGGCTGATGATGAACGTGATCAACTGCGCGCCGGAGGATGTCACCATCGGCATGCCCGTCCGCATCTGCTTCGAGCCGCGCGGCGACATGGCACTGCCACAGGCTGAGCCTGCTTGAGACAAGGGCGAAGCCGCTGCAGCCTGACCGGAGCACGGATCATCCCCGGCTGGCGAGCATCCGGGCATTCTCGATCGCGATGACGCTCTGGTCGGCGAAGGCGCCGGCGATCTCCAGACTTCTCGGGTCGAAGGGGTGCACCCGCTGGCGGTAGATCGTGAACGCACCGATCAGCCGGTCCCGCGCAAGCATGGGAATGGCCGTGAATGACCTCGCGCCACCCAGATCGGCCGTGGCTTCGCGCAATGGATCACCCCGGCGGTAGATTTCCTCCCCGCGCACATCGGCGATATTGACGATGTCGCGACTGGCCACCAGGCGGCCCAGCCCCGTCTCCGCCGCGACCTGGAACGTTCCCTGACCGGTAAGCCACTCTTCGAATGCCGGGGGGATGCCCAGCATGTATTTCGACCGGAACCCCTGACCGGGGAAATATTCGAACAGCACGCCGAACTCGGCGTCACAAAGTTCAAGCGTATGGTGCAGGACGGCGGCGATGACCTTCTCCGGCTCACCATTGGAACTGCTGATGATTCTCAGCACTTCATGAAGCGCGCGTTCCCGGCGGATCGACTCCTCCAGACTGAGGGCAAGCTCCGAAATCAATGCGGCCTGTTCATCCCGGTCGGCCCGGACTGACGGCGCGCCGTTGAGGACCTTGTGCAGTTCCAGTTTCGACGATACGCCGAGCTTGCGATAGATCGCCGCCAGATGTGTGCGAACGGTCAACGGCGAGATGCTCAGCCGTTCCGCGATCCGGTGATAGGTATCGCCGCTGGCGTAGGCCTTTGCAATCTCCGCTTCGCGTGGACTCAGGCGTTCTTCCGGCACATGCAGTTCCCATCTCTCCGCAGTCTGGTCCCTGTCCCGGATGGAACGGGGACAACCATCGGAATGTAAGGCCATACAGCAGATGAACCACGGCAGATACAGCAGATGGTGCAGTCAGGTTACTGCAGTCGGTCGATTTCTGTCCTGCCCGCGATGCCATAGCGTCGGATGCTGGGTTCAGGGCGCGGAGGAGGAACGGAGATGGACAGGCGGTGGATTGTGCTGGCGGCGGTTTTCCTCGCCCGGACGTCGATGGGATACCAGTTCCAGTCGATTGGCAGCGTCGGGCCGTTCCTGATCTCCGAGCTGGCGATCGATCTGGCGGTTCTGGGGTCGCTGATCGGGGCCTACAAGTTGCCGGGACTGTTCCTCGCGATACCCAGCGGCATGCTGGGCCAGAGGTTTGGCGAAAAGTCCCTGCTGGTCCTCGGCATGCTGCTGATGGCCGTCGGTGGTGTCATGTCGGCGCGCTCGGGCTCCGTCGACGTGATGTATGTCGGCCGGATTCTCAGCGGCGTCGGTGCAGTGGCGTTCAACGTTCTCTCGTCAAAGATGATTGCCGACTGGTTTGCTGAACGGGAACTGACGGTCGCCATGTCGATCCATGTCAACAGCTGGCCCTTTGGCATCGCGCTTGGTCTGGCGACGCAGGCGGCATTCGCGGAGGCCTACTCCCTGAGTGGCATGCTGATGATGTCAGCCCTTTTCTGCGGCGCCGGTGTGCTTCTGCTTCTCTTCGGGGCCAGCAACCGGCAGGTGCCTGCTCCCGGCGGCTCGGCATCGCTGAAGTTCGGACTGGGCGGGAGGGAGTTTCTCCTCGTCTCGACAGCGGCAATGATCTGGATGCTGTTCAACGCCAACCTGATCGTTGTTGTCAGCTTTGCACCGGCCTACCTCGTTTCCCAGGGCTATGAAGCCATTGCCGCCGGGCAACTCGCGAGTACCGGCATCTGGATTGGCGTGGTCGCCGTGCCGCTGGGTGGCCTGATCGTGCAGAAATGGATCAATGGCGATCTGTTCATGGTGGCGATGTTCCTCGGGGGGGCCGCTGCCACGATGTCGCTCATCTTTCTGGACGACCGGCTCATCGCATTCATTGCCATCGGGCTGCTTGCCTGGTCTCCGGCGGGGGCGATCATTGCGGTTCCCGTGCAGATACTCTCTCCTGCGAACCGGGCCATGGGGATGGGCATCTTCTTCAGTTACTATTATCTGGGAATCGGCATTCTTCCGTCTGTTGCGGGCTATCTGGGTGACGTGACCGGGGACCCGGCCGCCCCGATCCTGTTCGCGACGGCGCTGCTGCTGCTGGCCCTCTGCAGCCTGATCACGCTGCGACTGCTTCAGCGCAGGACGCTGGTGACATGACGGCCGCCATGGCAGGAAAATGAACGGGCCGGTTCTGCCCATCGCGCGTCTGCTGTCCTATATCTACTCCGACACAGACCATTGCCGTGGACACGCAGACGATGACGAACCTGACCAGCCTCATCCAGGCAGGCACCTGAAGCGATGCACAGGATCCATTTCATTCCCCATGGCGGCGGTCCGCTGCCGCTGATGGGCGATCCGGCCCATGTGCCGCTGGTCGAGGCGCTGACGGCCCTTCGGCCCGGCCTGCAGGGGGCGAAGGCGATCATTGTCGTCACCGCGCACTGGGAGGCGGAGACCCCGTCCTTCAGCAGTTCAGCGGCCCCCGGGATGCTCTACGACTATTTCGGCTTCCCGGAGGAGACCTATCGCCTGAACTATCCCGCGCCCGGCGCGCCGGACCTTGCGGAGGCCGCAGCGGCTGCACTGCGCGTGGCGGGATTCACGCCCGCTCTCGACCCGGAACGCGGTTTCGACCATGGCACCTTCGTGCCGCTGATGCTGATGCGGCCGGAGGCCGACATTCCGGTGCTGCAGATGTCGTTGCTTTCGTCACTTGATCCGGCCCGGCACATCGCGATGGGCCAGGCGCTCGGTCCCCTGCTCGACGATGGGGTGGTGCTGCTGGGTTCCGGTTTCAGCTTCCACAACATGCAGGCGCTGGTCGGTCGGCTGTCGCCACAGCAGAGGGCAGGGGGGCAGCAGCTGGCCAGCGAGTTCCATGACTGGCTGGACAGCGTGATCTGCGATCCCGCCGCCGATGCTGCCGAACGGACCCACCGGCTCACTGCCTGGGCAGATGCCCCCGGTGCCCGCTTCTGCCAGCCCCGGGAGGAGCACCTGCTGCCGCTCCACGTCTGTTTCGGCGCCGCTCAGGCCGCAGGCCTGCCCGCCGCCACCCGCACCTTCGCCGAACCCTTGCTGGGATTCGAGGCGCGGGGCTATGGCTGGGGGTGAGCCGCAGTCTGTCACCAGGGGTGGCATGCCGGGCTTCCGGCGCAATTCTGAAGGGGAGAAGAGACCATGCCGAAGCTGACTGACGACGAGTTCCGGGAGTTCCTCGATGCGAAGGGCATCGTGATGAAGATCGCGGTGGTGCGTGAAGACGGCAGCCCGCTGGTGACGCCGCTGTGGTTCATCCATCGCGACGGGGCGATCTGGTTCACGCCGCGCGAGAAATCCGAGTGGTTCGCCTGCCTGCGCCGCGATCCCCGCGTCGCGCTCTGCATCGACGACCAGAACCTGCCCTATCGCAAGGTGCTGGTGGAGGGCGATGCGGAGCTGGTGCATGATCTGGGCGCCGACGATCTCTGGCGGGATCTCTATCGCGACATGGCGGCGCGCTATGTCGGGCGGCGCGGTGCCAACGAATATGTCGACAATACCATCGACCAGCCACGCGGCCTGTTCCGCGTGGTGCTGGCGGGCGCGAAGGTGAAGAGCTGGCGCCTGCCGCTGGAGGACGAACCGCAGATGGGCATCTGGGCGGACCGCTACTACAAGCCGGGCACCAGTTTCTGAGGTCTGTACGTCAGCCCGGATTTCCGCAGGCGAGCGGTGACGCTTGTCTCATGCCATGCCGGAAGTTCACCGCCCTGTTCGGTCACCGCGCCTTCGTCTGCGTGGCGATACAGGCAGTGATCCCGACACCCCAAAGGAAACCTGTTTGACCGAACAGGCGCTGTGAGGCGCAGCTCTTCGGCGCACTCAATGCTGCTTCGGGTGTCTGGCGAAGTTGTCCAGATGCGTACAAATGATTGCCAATTCTTTGGATTGCTCAATTATTCCGCAGGTGTTGATTTTTTCTGATTAAGATGTCGTCAGAAAATGCGCAGCGAAGACGGCCAACAACAGGAGGTATCTCGGGAAATCCACGTTTCAGGGTGGTGATTTGCTTGTGGCATACATGTTGCCTATCCCCCCGACGTGGCCCGTTTCCAGGGGTTCAGTTGGGTCATCATTTTGCCAGGGGGGAACATTCACTTGGACGTAGCCGTCAAGCTGATCTTCGATGTTCTGGCTTTCTCGTCCATCATGGTGCTTGTGGTGCTGGGACTGGCCGTGATTGCCAGCATGATGGGCATCTTCAATCTTGGTCACGGCGAGTTCGTCCTGCTGGGTGCCTATACGGTCTACATCTTTCGCGAGATGGGCCTCCCCGAATGGACCGGCATGCTCGCCGCGCCTTTCCTGGTGGCGATCGCCGGCCTGGTCATCGAGATCGCCTTCATCAGAAGGCTCTACGCCTCCCCTGTGATCGCCATGCTGGCGACCTTTGCCATTGGTTTGATCATCCGTGAACTGATCCGTGTGCTGATCGGCGGCCAGTACTACGCCATCGACGAGCCGGTTCCGGGATCGGTCTCGCTGCTGGGGGTCGATGTTTCGGCCTGGCGCGCGATCATCATCTTCCTGACCGGTGCGCTGATGGTGGCCTGTTTCCTTTTCCTCACACGGACGTCGTTCGGGCTGCAGATCCGCGGTGCGCTGGAGAACCCCGGTCTGGCGCGCGCGTCAGGCGTCTCCACGACCCGCCTCTACGCCTTCACCTTCGCGTTCGGGGCCGCGCTGGCCGGACTGGCCGGTGCCCTGATGGTGCCGCTCTTCTCACTGTCGGCCGATCTGGGTGTGCGCTTTCTGGTGCAGGCGTTCCTGTCGGTCATGCTGGGCGGTGTCGGCACCTTCGAGGGGCCGATCCTGGGCAGTGCCGTGATCGGCGCCATGGTCCCCGGCTTCCAGTGGCTGCGTGAAATCCCCCTGTTCGGGATCATGGTCGGCGACCTGATCCAGCCCATCGTGGCTGAGGTGCTCGTCTTCATCGTCGCCCTGGTCATCGTCAAGTTCCGGCCGGATGGCTTCATCACAAAAGGGAGAATCTAGAATGGCGAACAAGCATTCAAATGGCGGGGGCGGCATCAGTCGCCGGTCCCTGCTGCGCGGCGCGGGGGCGCTGACTGCGGCAGGCTGGGTGGCCGGCTTTTCCGGTGGCTGGATCCTGCGCCCGAGCCGGGCGTTCGGGGCGGCACCGATCAAGTTCGGCGTCGCGACGGACATTACCGGCGCAATTGCTCCGTCGGGCAATTCCAACTGGCAGGTCATCCAGCTGGCGGCGAAGAAGATCAACGATGCAGGCGGCATCGGTGGCCGTCCGATCGAACTCTATCTGGAAGATACCGCATCGGACCCCAAGGTTGCTGTGGGCAACGTCCTGAAGCTGATCCAGCAGCACAAGGTCGATGTCGTCGTGGGCGGCATCACCTCCGCCATGCGGGAAGCGATCAAGAACCCGATCGTGCGCCGCGGCAAGACGCTGTACCTCTATCCGCAGCTCTACGAAGGTCAGGAATGCACCGAGCATCTTTACTGCACGGGCCCGACCCCGGCACAGCAGTGTGACGAACTGATCCCCTACCTGATGAACACCCTCGGCAAGAAGCGATTCGCCATGCCTTCGGCGAACTACCGGTGGCCGCAGCTGCTCAACAAGTATGCCCGTGCCCTGATCGAGAAGAACGGCGGCGAGGTCGTGTTCGAGGAATATTACCCGCTGGATCAGCTCGAGTACTCGGCGACCGTCGCCAAGATCAAGAGCGAGGGCGTGGACTGCGTGTTCAACACGGTTATCCCGCCGGGTCTGCAGGCATTCACCAAGCAGCTCTACGAGTCCGGCTTCCAGAAGGACGGGGGCGCACATACCTGCGTCTATTTCGACGAGAACAGCGTGAACTACGTGCCTGAGCGCGAGCTTGAGGGTGTCTTCACCTGCCTCGACTATTTCCACACGGTGGACGATCCGGTCGGCGCGCAACTGCAGAAGGAATACGCCGAGATGTTCCCGGGCACGAAGTACCTGTTCACCGCAGGATCGGCGGCCACCGGCGCCTACCGTGCCGTCAAGTTCTATGAGGCAGCGGTGAAGAAGACAGGCGGCGACCTGAGCCGGGAAGCGGTGTCTGCGGCGATCGATGATGTTGCCATCACCGATGTGCCTGGCGGCGATTCCCGCATGGTTCCGGGTACCGGTCACTGTGCGCTGAACATGTACGTCGCGCAGGCCAAGGGCGGCTCATACGAGATCCTGAGTTCAGCCAACATGGTTGCGCCGCAGGAATGCGGCTGACCTGAGCGTGGTGCCCCGGTCTGCACGGCGCAGGCCGGGGCCTTCACGATCCGACGCGCCTTCCCGCAACACGGCATTCGCCTGGAGATGAGACCAAGATGACGGAAACGACCGCCAACCTCGCGGACGACAAGGCAGGCGGCAAGCGACGCCTGCCCCTTTCGGTGCTGCCCATCATCGAACTCGCGATGCTGGCGCTTCTGCTGCTCTATCCGATCCTCATCACCTATCTGACTGCCGAGGGCGAGACGCTCGACTTCAACAACTACTTCGTGGTCCGTGTGACCTCGATCATCCTGCTGGCCATGCTGGCAGTCAGTTTCGACCTGTGCTGGGGCTATTCCGGGATCATGAGTTTCGGGCAGGCCCTGTTCTTCGGCATCGGCGGCTATTTCGTGGCCAAGCTGTCCGAGGAAACCGGAACGACCTCACTGCTGGTCATTGTCCCCGCCGGCATGCTGGTCGGCCTGCTCTCGGCGCTGTTCGTCGGCTGGTTCCTGCTGATCAGCAAGAGGACGCCAACCATCATCTTCGTCGCCCTGGGCACGCTGACCGCCTCGTTCGCCGCCGAGCGGCTGGTCGCGGGCTGGCAATGGGTCGGCGCCGGGAACGGCATGTCGATCTGGGATTTCGCGACAATCTTCGGGACAGAGCTGGAGCCGGGTATCGGCTTCTATTATCTGGCCGTCGCCTTCCTGCTGATCGCCTATCTGGCGAGCCGCTATCTGGTGCGTTCGCAGTTCGGTCTGGCTCTGGCCGGCATCCGCCAGAACGAGCACCGCCTGGCGTTCCTGGGGTACCGGCTGCAGGCCTTCAAGCTGATCGTGTTTTCCTTCGCCGGTCTGATCGCGGGCTGGGCCGGTGCGATCTATGCCTTTCATGAGGGCTTCGTCGGTCCGTCCACCGTCGGTGTGACGACATCGACCTATGCCGTGCTCTACGGCCTGTTCGGTGGTGTCGGTACCCTGATCGGTCCGGTGATCGGGGCAGGCGTCATCGAGGGCCTGACCGTTATTCTCTCGGACAATGAGACGCTGAAAGCCTATTGGCCCATCGCGCTCGGCGCCGTGATGCTGGTCGTCGTGGCCTATCAGCCGACCGGACTGGTGGGACTGCTGGTCAGCCAGCGCGAACGCTTCGGATCCTTCGGCGTCCGGCAGGGCGGGAAATCATCCGGGACCGATGACACCGGAAAGGCAACCGGCAATGACTGAGCCGCTACTGAAAGTCAGCGGACTCGGCAAGGTCTTCGGGACGCTGCGCGCGCTGAACGGTGTCGATGTCGCCGTCCACGCCAATACCTTCCATGGCCTGATCGGCCCCAATGGGTCCGGCAAGAGCACCCTGCTGAAGGCCATCGCGGGTGACCATTTCGCGGACGAAGGTGAGGTCAGTTTCGCCGGCGAAGACGTGACCACCATGTCACCCGCCGAACGGTCCCGACGCGGCCTCAGCCTGAAGTTCCAGATCACCGCGATCCTTCCTGAACTGACCGTCTACGACAATCTGCTGCTGGCCCTGCAGGCGCATCAGTCCCTGTGGGGGCTGTTGCTGTCCAGGTCGCGCCAACGCCTGGACGCGGAGGTCATGGACATGCTGGCGCAGTTCCGGCTCACCGGAAAGGCGCATTCACTGGCTGGCGAGATGAGTCACGGAGAGCAGCAATGGCTGGAGATCGCGATGGCGCTGGCGCTGAAGCCGAAACTGCTTCTGCTCGACGAACCGACCGGCGGGATGAGCCCGGAGGAACGTCGCGTGACCGGCGAACTGCTGGAACCGATCCGGGATTACTGCGCGCTGGTGATCGTCGAGCACGATCTCGATTTCATCAAGGATATCTGTGACAACCTGACCGTGCTGGACCAGGGACAGGTGCTGGATGACGGCACGGTTGCCGAGATCGAGGGATCGACCAAGGTTCAGGAGGTCTACACAACCCGTGTCTGACAAGATTCTCGACGTGAAGAACCTGAACAGCGGCTATGGCCACAGCCAGGTGATCTTCGACCTGTCCATGTCCGCGCCACGTACCGGCTGCGTCGCGATCCTGGGAAGGAACGGTGCCGGAAAGACGACCCTGCTGAAGACACTGGCAGGCGAGTTGAAGGCAATGTCCGGCGACATCGATTTTGACGGCATGGCTGCGGCAGGAGTCGGTACCGAGAAGCGTGTGCGCCACGGCATGGGTTACGTGCCGCAGGAACACGCGGTCTTCGCCAAACTGTCGGTGCAGGACAATCTGAATCTCGGCGCGGTCACGCAGAAGGACAAGTCGGGCATCGACAAGGTGCTGGATTTCTTCCCCAAGCTGTCCCAGCGCCTGTCCCAGCCTGCCGGCACCCTGTCCGGGGGCGAGCGGAAGATGCTTGCCATCGGGCGCGCGCTGCTGAGCAAGCCCACCATGCTGATGCTGGACGAGCCGACCGAAGGCGTCTGGATCGGCGTGATCGAGGAAATCGCGGAGCGGCTGGCCGCGCTGTCGCGCGAGATCAGTGTCATCATCGTGGAACAGCACCTGGAACTGGCCCTTCGGGTCGCCGACTACGTGTACGTGATGGAGCGCGGCCAGATCCCGCTGGAAGGGGAAGCGGAGGCCATCCGCAACGATCCCGCGCTGCTCCGTTATCTCGCCCCCTGATCACAGGAAACCTCCGAGGAGACACATTGTCATGGCTGTAAGCACACTCACCCCCCAGCAGGTCCGCGACGCAGCGGACGAAATGGGACTTTCGCTGACCGATGCGGACGTCGAGTCCTACATTGGCCTGCTGCAGTCCAACATCGACGCCTACAACGTGGTCGATTCGCTGCCGGACTATCTGCCGGAAGTGAAATACCCCCGCACGCCCGGCTACCGCCCCGCGCCGGAGGACAATCCGTACAATGCCTGGTACGTCAAATCGACGGTCGAGGGCGCCCCGGACGGCAAGCTGAAGGGCAAGACTGTCGTGCTGAAGGACAATGTCATGCTGGCCGGTGTGCCCATGATGAACGGGGCGGCGACGATGGAGGGCTATATCCCCAACGTCGATGCGGAGATCGTCACCCGTATGCTGGACGAAGGCGCGATCATTCTGGGCAAGTCACACTGCGAGAACTTCTGTCTCTCCGGCGGCAGCCACACCAACGCGACCGGTCCGGTCCACAACCCGGTGAAGATGGGCTATTCGGCGGGCGGCTCCTCGTCGGGCAGCGCGACGCTGGTCGGTCTGGGCGAAGTCGACATGGCCGTCGGTGGCGACCAGGGCGGCTCGATCCGCATGCCCGCCGCCTATTCCGGCGTCTACGGCATGAAACCGACCCACGGACTGGTGCCCTATACCGGCATCATGCCCATCGAGATCTATGTCGATCACACAGGCCCCATAACCGCCAGTGTCAAGGACAACGCCCTGATGCTGGAAGTCATGGCGGGCAGCGACGGCATTGATCCGCGCCAGTTCGACGTCGAGACCCACCCCTATTCCGAGATGCTGGAAGGTGGCGTCGCGGGCATGAAGATCGCAATCGTGAAGGAAGGCTTCGCCCAGGAGAACGCTGAAGCCGACGTGAATGCCGCCAACATGCATGCCGCCGAGATCTACCGGAAGATGGGTGCGACGGTGGAAGAGGTCTCCATCCCCTGGCATCTGCTCGGCCCGGCAATCTGGATGCCCATCGGGGTCGAGGGCCTGACGCAGACCATGATGTATGGCGACGGCTATGGCGTCAGCCGTCAGGACTTGTATGTCACCAGCCTGATGGATTTCCATCGCAACTGGCGCCAGCGCGCGGACGAGATGTCCGAAACGACCAAGCTGCTCACACTGCTGGGCACGCACATCCGCAAGAACTATGGCAGCCGCTACTACGGCAAGGCCATGAACCTGTCGCGGCAACTGAAGGCAGCCTATGATAAGGTACTGGCCGAGTATGACCTGCTGCTGATGCCGACGGTGCCGCTGAAGGCGACCAAGTTGCCCGCACCCGATGCAACCCGTGAGGAATATATCCAGTGCGCGTTCGAGATGATCTCCAACACCTCACCGTTCGACATCACGCATCATCCGGCAATGGCAGTGCCTTGCGGCATGGGCGACGGTCTGCCGATCTCCATGATGCTGGTGGGCAAGCGCTATGACGAGGCCACGATCTACAAGGCCGCCTATGCTTTCGAACAGGCGGAGGACTGGAAGACGCTGTAGGGCGGAACACCTTGCCGTCGCCTGAGGCCCTGATGGTGGACCGGATCGTTGCATGGCGCGACGATCCGGATACCGCCAGCCGGCTGCATCGGCTGGATCACGACGGCGGTCTGGAAATCCTGATCGTTGCCGAGACCGATCTCGGGCGCAGGCGGTTTCAGGCGACCACCGAGAACGGCAGGCCGGTTCAGGTCGCCCTTCCCAGATCCCAGCGGCTGGCCGATGGCGCGGTCCTGCATCTGGACGCACAACTGGCGCTGGTGGTTCGTGTCGGTGCACCGGACTGGCTGGATCTGGAACCACTCGACAGTGCTGCGGCCCTGGAACTCGGCTATGCTGCCGGCAACCTGCACTGGCGGGTGAAATTCTCCGATGGACGGGTACAGGTGGCGCTCGACAGCGGCGATGCCGAAAGCTATCTCGCCCGGCTTGCACCGCTGGACGGGCGTTTCAGGGTGGTGTCATGACGGACGCTTCGGAACTGCTGGGCGCAATGCAGTTCGCAGACGGCCTGTTCCCGGCTGGCGGTTTCGCTACCTCCAACGGGCTGGAGCAACTGTCGGGCGGGCGGCGTATCCCGGCGTCGCAGCTCGACACATTCTTCGCGCGTGAGATCGAAGGGCGTTTCGGCCCTTTCGAGCGTGTCATTGCTGTGCTTGCGCATCGCGCCGTCGCCGATCCGACGTCCCTGATTCAGCTTGATGCCCGCGTCGAGCGCATGACCTGGGCATCGGCACAGCGTGAGGCTTCAGCACAGGCGGGGCGCGGAATTCTCACCGCAGCGGTCAAACTCGGCCTGCCCGGCGCTGCCGAAACGATGGCACGCGTTCGCGCGGGCCGTCTGCGGCCGCATCAGCCTGTGGCCCTCGGCGCTGTTCTGGCGATGGCTGGTATCTCCGAACAGACCGCACAGCTTGTCGCCGGGCACCGCTTTCTGGCCGGCCTTGCCAACGCGGCGATCCGTCTGGGTCTGACCGGTGCAATAGGTGCGCAACAGGCTGTTACGCGGCACAGGGACGATCTGGCCTGCTGGGCTGGCAAGACCGTGCCCGGTGATGCGCTGCCCACAAGCTTCAGCCCATTCGCGGACATCGCAATGATGCGCCACCGCCGGTCCGATACCCGGCTGTTCGCCACATGAACGGAGGTTTCCGATGAACCTGACACCCACGGAGCAGGAGCGTCTCACGCTCTTCACTGCCGCCGAGCTCGCCCGGCGCTATCGCACGCAGGGGATACGGTTGAGCCAGCCGGAGGCCATTGCGCTGATCGCCGACGAGATCATCACGGCGGCCCGCCGCGATCTGGATCATGCGTCGCTGGTCGAATTCGGCGGGAACCTGCTGACGGCCGACGACGTGCTGCCGGGTGTGGCGGCCATGATCCCCTATGTCTCGGTTGAGGTGAGCATGGCTGAGGGTACCAAACTGATCACTGTGTTCGATCCGATCCAGCCGGGCAGCGCCGCGAGCACCGTGCCTGCGCCCGGTGAGATCCTGCCGGCGGACGGAGACATCGAGATCAATGCCGGGCGGGACAGTGTGGAGATCAGCGTCATCAATCGGGGCGACCGGACCATTCAGGTACGCAGCCACGCGCATTTCTTCGAGGTGAACAGGCAACTGGACTTCGACCGCGCGGCGGCATTCGGGATGCGCCTCGACAGCCCCTCCGGCGCGGGCGCGAAGTTCGAACCGGGGATCGCCAGAACTGTCACGCTGGTTGCTTTCGGCGGCACGCGCACGATGCGCGGCGGCGGGGGGCTGACAGACGGGGCGCTGGATGATCCCGCCGTGCGCGACCGCGCGATGCGGAAGGCGGCGGAACTCGGCTATCTGGGGCTGCCCGAAACCGGAGGTGATGCCTGATGGCCAAGCTCAGCAGGGAAACCTACACCACACTCTATGGTCCAACCGTCGATGACCGGTTTCGCCTTGGGGATACATCCCTGATCGCACGCATCGAAAAGGATCACACCAGTTACGGCGATGAGCTGACCACCGGCGCAGGCAAGGCCATGCGCGACGGCGAAGGCTTCCAGCCCGGCGGCACCTACGAAAGCGGCGCACTGGATGTGGTGATCCACAATGCCATCATCATGGATCCTGTACTGGGTGTGGTGAAGGGCGACATCGGTATCCGGGACGGCCGCATCGTCGGCGTCGGCAAGGCCGGCAATCCCGACCTGATGGATGGCGTGTCGGAGGGCCTGGCGACCGGCCCCAACACGACCGTCATGCACGGCGACGGTCAGATCGTGACGCCCGGCGGAATCGAGGCGCACGCGCACTTCCTGTCGCCGCAACAGGCCTGGCATGCGCTGGCAGGCGGCTTCACCACCATGATCGGCATGTCGCCCGGCCCGCATTTCGATGTGAGTTCATCGGGGCCGAACATCCTGGGCGCGCTGATCCGTGCAGCGGACGAGTTTCCGCTGAACTTCGGTTTCCTGGGGCGTGGCTGCATGGATTTCGATGCGTCGGTCGAATCCGTCGCCGGTGGCGCGCTTGGCGTGAAGATTCACGAGGATTTCGGTGCCTCGCCCGCTGTCATCGACGGTGCGCTGAGAGCCGCCGATGCGCACGACTATTCGGTGCATCTGCACACCGATACCATCAACGAATTCGGCTTCTGCGAGGATACCCTGGCCGCCATCGCCGGACGGACCATTCACATGTACCACACGGAGGGCGCGGGCGGAGGCCATGCGCCGGACCTGATCCGGGTGAACGGTGCGGCCAATGTGCTGCCGTCATCGACGAACCCGACAAATCCGTTCACCAGAGGCGCGCTGGAGGAAGGCATCCCGATGACGATGCTGTGCCATATTCTCAGCTTCGCGATCCCCGAGGATGTGGCGTTCGCGGAGTGCCGCATCCGCCCGCAATCCATGGCCGCGGAGGACTGTCTGCACGACATGGGCGCAATCTCCATCTTCGCGACCGACACGCAGGGCATGGGACGGCTGGCCGAGAACTCGGCAAAGTGCTTTCAGCTCGCCAGTGTCATGCGGGACACCTACGGGCCATTGGCGGATGAACCGTTCGACAATGCGGACAATCTCAGGATCCTGCGCTATCTCGCCAAGCTGACCATCAACCCGGCCATCGCGGCGGGTATCGATGAGCATGTCGGGTCCATCGAACCCGGGAAGATGGCCGATCTGGTGTTCTGGCCACGGCAGTCGTTCGGCGCCAAACCGTCGATGGTGGTCAAGTCGGGAGAGATCGTCTGGTCCGCCATGGGCGATGGCAATGGCAGCCATATCGGAACGGAACCGATCATCCAGCGCCCCATGTGGGGCGCGCTCGGCAGTTCTCGGCGGCACCTGGGCGTGACCTTCGTCAGCAAACTGGCCATGGAAGCCGATACCGAACGCAGGCTGGGTGTCGAGAAGCGCTTCGTTCCGATCAGGTCCGTGCGGTCGCTGGGCAAGTCGGACATGGTGCTGAATGACCGGACGCCGGAGATCACGGTGGATTCACAGACCTTCGACGTCTTCGCCGATGGCCGGAAACTGTGGCACGAACCATTTGCCGAAGTGCCGCTCAACCGACTGCACATGCTCAGATGAGCGGCAACGGGACAGCCGCGCGGGTCGGCATCGGCGGGCCGGTCGGATCCGGCAAGACAGCGTTGATCGAGGCGCTGCTGCCCTTGCTGACGTCGGCGGGAATCGAGACCGCGGTGATCACCAATGATCTGGTCACGCGCGAGGATGCGGACCGGCTGATCCGTCAGAACCTGCTGGGCGAGGGCCGCGTGGTTGCGGTCGAGGCCGGGGCCTGCCCGCATACGGTGATCCGGGAAGATCCCACCCTGAACATGGCGGCGGCGGATGCGCTGGAAGACCGGTTTCCCGATCTTGACCTGATCCTGCTGGAATCCGGCGGCGACAATCTGGCTTCCACCTTCTCGCTGGATCTGGTCGACTGGTGGATCTTCGTCATCGACGTCGCGGGCGGCGACGACATCCCCCGGAAACGCGGGCCGGGCACGATCCAGTCAGACCTGCTGGTGATCAACAAGTCCACGCTGGCGCCGCACGTCGGCGTCGACCTGGACCGCATGCTGACCGAGGCCGAAGCGACACGGCAGGGCCAGCCCGTGATCGTCACCGATTGCCGGTCGGGCCAGGGCGTGAGGGAGGTTGCCGGGTGTTTGAGCCAGGCCGTCCTGTTCCGCAGTCTGTGACGCACCCTGCCGATCTGGATCTCGCCTTCCATGCCGGGCCGGACGGGACCTGGCTGAAACGCCGGCGGGCCAGCTACCCCTATGCGCTCACCGGCATCTACCCGCCCGACCGAAGAGGCCTGACGGTGATGCCCCAGTCGGTATCCGGCGGCCTGTTCGGCGGTGAAGATCTGGTCGAGCGCGCTCACGTCGGCCCCGGCGCCATGGCCAGCATTCACGATCAGGGGGCCCGGACCTGTCATGCGCACCGGGGACGCGGTCCGGCCAGACTGCTGCGGGTCCTGCATTGCGAACAGGGCGGTCATCTGGACTGGTACGGTCAGCCGTCTGTCCTGTTGCCGGGGGCGGACATCGACCTGCAGACTGAGATCGTGGTCTCCGGGAATGCCCGGGTGCTCTGTTCCGACATCTTCGGCTATCACGTGCCCGACGCCGGAGACGCCCATCCGGCCCACTTCCATGCGCATCTGATGATCAGGCGCGAAGGGGTGGGCATCATTGCCGAAAATGCGGCCGACGTGATCCTGTCCCCCGAACTGCCCGACTGGTTCGCGACCCTGATCCTTGTCTGCGATGATCCGGACAGGATCTCCGGGGCCCTGTCCTTCGTGGACGCGCAACCGACACCGGACGGGGTGCTGCTTGGTGCGGACCTCCTGCCCGGCGGGGCTGGACTGGTCGTCATGGCAACCAGCGATCATGCGGGCATACTGACAGCCCACATCCACGGTTTGCAGACCGCAATCACCTGAGAGACTTCAGGAACGAAGGTGCGCGCGAGGCGCTCTTGACCCGTTGGGAAGAATGGTGGGCGCGCACGGACTCGAACCGTGGACCCGCTGATTAAGAGTCAGCTGCTCTACCAACTGAGCTACGCGCCCACGGGTCACCAGAACAGGGCTCTCCCTGTCAGGGAAGCCGCTGTTTAGCGGATCGGTTCGGGGCTGTCCATAGGCTGACTGACAGAAATGCGCGAAAGGTTTCGTCGTGCATGGCGGCACCCCGGATGGTGCCATTGCGGCCCGTGACGCCTTTCGGGGATACTGCGCGCCACGATGGTGGAATGGCGCGGGGAGGTGCCGGGTATGCAGGACCTGATCGACGATCTGGAGCGGCGCAGGCGGGAGAGTCTGGAGCTGGGCGGTGCGGACAAGGTGGCGCGGCAGCGCAAGGCGGGCAAGCAGACGGCGCGGGAGCGGGTGGCGATGCTGTTCGATCGCGGCAGCGTGTTCGAGGAGATCGGCCAGCTTGCAACCCATGCGGCGACCATCGTGACCCCGACCAAGAACAAGATCACCCCGGCGGATGGCGTCGTCACCGGCTTCGGGCAGGTCGACGGGCGCACCGTCGGCGTGGTGTCGGAGGATTTCACGGTGCTGGGCGGCTCGCTGGGGCTGATCAACTTCGAGAAGAAGTGCCGCATGATCGAACTGGTGGAGCGGGACCGGGTGCCGCTGGTCTGGCTGTTTGACGGCGCAGGCGCGCGCACCGATGAATATGTCGGCCAGGGGCTGGCCCCGATGCATCACTTCATGCAGGTGGCGCGGCTGTCGGGGCAGTCGCCCCAGGTCGCGGCAGTGATGGGACCGAGCGCCGGAGATTCATCGCTGCTGGCGGCGATGATGGAATTCATCGTCATGGTGCGCGGCACGTCGATGCTGGCAGCCGGCGGGCCGCCGCTGGTCGCCTCCGGCACCGGCGAGAGCGTGTCGAAGGAGGATCTTGGGGGTGCCGACCTGCACTGTGCCATCTCCGGCGTCGGCGACAATGCGGTGGATACGGAGGAGGAGGCGATCAGCATGCTGCGCCGCTATCTCTCCTACATGCCCACCAACGCCTGGAGCTGGCCGCCGGACGCACCGGTGACCGATGATCCGAACCGGGCCGAGCCGTCGCTGCGCACCGTGATCCCGGAGAACCGTCGGCGGCCCTATGACATGAAGCGGGTGATCGATGCTGTCGTGGATCGGGACAGCTTCCTGGAGATCAAGCCGGCCTTCGCAAAGATGATGATCACCGGTCTGGCGCGGCTGAACGGTCACCCGGTCGGCATCTGCGCCAACCAGCCGAAGGTCATGTCAGGCGCGATCACCGCGGCGGCGGGGGAGAAGCTGCGGCATTTCATGGACCTCTGCAGTGCCTATCACCTGCCGCTGGTGTTTCTGACCGACACGCCCGGCGTCATGACCGGCCCGAAGTCGGAGCAGGAGGGGGCGCTGCGCGTCGGCATGCAGGTGGCCCACAGCTTCGCCTTCGCCAATACGCCGATCCTGACCCTGGTGACGCACAAGGGCTTCGGCTACGGCGGTGCGGCGATGGGCGGCTATGGCGGGGGGCAGTCGGTGGTGCTGGCCTGGCCGACGGCGGACTTCAACGCCATTCCGCTGGAAAGCGGCATCACGGCGGCCTATCGCGCCGATCTGGAGGCCGCGGCGGACCCGGCGGCACGGCACGCGGAGCTTGTGGCGGAATATACCGACCTCTGCGGTGCGGTCCCGGCGGCGGGCCAGATGAAGATCGACGATGTCATCGATCCCCTGGAAACCCGCCCGAGGCTGATCGCGGCCCTGGAACGGGCGCTCAACCGGCGCACGGAAGCGCCGTCCCCGACCCAGCGCCACGGCGTGTTGCCCTGAAACAAAAAGTGCTCGACTGATTTCGCATTGAATGAAGAGGGCGGCACCGTTCGGGTGCCGCCCTTCGTAGTTCAGCCCTGCCTTGATGTGGTCAGAACTTGCGGGTTTCGCCCGGTTGCATGACGATCACGTTGGTGGGCGCATTGCCCAGCACCTCAATGAGCTTCTCCGGCGTGCCCTTCAGTGGCGGGAAGGTGCCATAATGCATCGGCACCACGTTCGGCGTGCGCAGCAGTTCCTTGATGGCGTAGGCGGCATGCTGCGGGCCCATGGTGAAGTGACCGCCGATGGGCAGCAGGGCCAGGTCCGGCTTGTAGTACTTGCCGATGAAGGCCATGTCGCCGAACACGCCGGTGTCACCCGCGTGATAGATCCTGTAGCCGTTTTCCAGCCGCACGATGTAGCCCGACGGCTCGCCGCCCGGCAGAACCTGCGTCTTGCCGGAAATCGGGTCCTTCCAGCTGACGGACGAGGAATGTTCGGCATGGGTCATGGTGATGGTGATGCCATCGCCGATGGGGCGGATCGGGCCGGACTTGTTGAAGCGGATCAGCTTCTTCGGATCCATCGCGCCGATGCTGTTGTAGGTCGATCCCATGTCGGCGTTCATCGCCACCAGCGCGCCGGTCATCTCCGCCAGCTTGAAGGTGTCTCCCACGTGGTCGCCATGGCCGTGGGTGACGAGGATCAGGTCAACCGGGCCAATGGCTGCCAGGTCCTTCATGTCGTCCGGTGTCTTCGGGTTCCGGGTAATGAAGGGATCGATCATGATCACCTTGCCGCCCGGAGACACGATCTTGAACGCGGCCTGTCCGAACCACTGTACGGACACATCCGCCGCCTGCACCGCCGACGCAGCGAGCGCGCCGACCGCGACCGTGGCAACCGCGGCCACGCGCATCAGGAAATCGCTGATCTCAGTCCCCCTTCTGATTGCGATGTTAACCAATCGTCTCCTGTTTACGTCGGGTGAACCAGAGTGGATCTCAACTGATCACGCAAACTCGACCAGCAGGTCCTTGGCGTCCACCTGCGTGCCTGCGCCTGCGGTGACGGTCTTGATCTCGCCGTCGCGTTCGGCGCGGATGGCGGTCTCCATCTTCATGGCCTCGATGGTGAGCAACAGGTCACCGGCCTGCACCTTCTGCCCGGTCTCCACGGCAACGGTGGCGACCATGCCGGGCATGGGGGCCGCGACGTGATTGGCATTCCCGGGTTCCGCCTTCGGGTGAGAGACGGCGGTGGCGGCGGCGTGACGGTCGCGGACCTTGATGCGGCGGGGCTGGCCGTTCAGTTCGAAGAAGACGCGGGCAATGCCTTCCTCATCGGCTTCCCCGACGGCCAGGCAGCGGATCACCAGTGTCTTGCCGGCCTCGATCTCCACCGAGACTTCCTCGCCGGGTTCCAGGCCGTAGAAGAAGACCGGGGTGGGCAGGCGATCAACGGGGCCGAACTCGGCCTGGAAGGCAGCGAAGTCGGCAAAGACCTTCGGATACATCAGCCAGGACTGGAATTCTTCCGCCGTGATCTCGCGTCCCGCATCAGTCTCCGCCTGCTGGTGCAGGGCGGCGAAATCGGCGGGCGGAACCGACTTGCCGGGGCGGTCGGTCAGCGGCTTCTCGCCGCCCAGGACCTTGGCCTGCAACGCGGCGGGAAAGCCGTTCGGCGGCTGGCCCAGGTCGCCATGGAAGAAGGAGACGACCGAGTCGGGGAAGGAGATCGGCTTGTCCGGGTTCTCCACATCGGCGCGGGTGTGCCCGGCGGAGACCATGGACAGGGCCATGTCGCCCACCACCTTTGACGACGGCGTCACCTTCACGATGTCGCCGAACATCAGGTTCACGTCGGCATAGGTGCGTGCCACCTCATGCCAGCGTTCCTCCAGCCCCAGCGACCGGGCCTGTTCCTTCAGGTTGGTGAACTGGCCGCCGGGCATCTCGTGCAGATAGACCTCCGATGCACCGAAGCGCAGATCACTCTCGAAGGCCCGGTACTCGCGCCGCACCGCCTCCCAGTAGTCGGAGAAGGCGCGGATGGTGGCATTCTGCAGCCCCGTCTCCCGCTCCGTATGGCGCAGCGCCTCGACGATGGAGCCGAGGTTGGGCTGGCTGGTCAGACCGGAGAAGGAGTCCATGGCCATGTCGGCGGCATCCACCCCGGCCTCCGCCGCCGCCAGGATGCTGGAGGAGGCGATGCCGGAAGTGTCATGGGTGTGGAAGTGGATCGGCAGGCCAGTCTCTTCCTTCAGGGCCTTCACCAGAACCCGTGCCTGCGCCGGTTTCAGCAGCCCGGCCATGTCCTTGATGCCCAGGATATGGGTGCCGGCAGCCTTCAGTTCCCGCGCCATCCTGACGTAATAGTCCAGGTCATAGCGGGCGCGGTCGGGGTCGAAGATATCGCCCGTGTAGCAGACCACGGCCTCGCAGAGCCGGCCGGACTCATTCACCGCGTCAATGGCGACGCGCATGTTCTCGACCCAGTTCAGGCTGTCGAAGACGCGGAAGACATCGACACCGCTTTCCGCCGCCTGGCGCACGAAACCCTGCACCACATTGTCCGGATAGACCGTGTAGCCGACCCCGTTGGCGCCGCGCAGCAGCATCTGGAACAGCACGTTCGGGATGCGCGCCCGCAGGTCCGACAGCCGCGTCCAGGGGCATTCGCGCAGGAACCGCATCGACACGTCGAAGGTCGCGCCGCCCCAGCACTCGATGGAGAACAGATCGGACAGGTTGCGGGCATAGGCGTCCGCCACCTGCACCATGTCGAAACTGCGCATCCGGGTGGCCAGCAGCGACTGGTGCGCGTCGCGCATGGTCGTGTCGGTGACCAGCAGGCGCTTCTCCGCCAGCATCCAGTCGGCGAACTTCTCCGGCCCCAGTTCGTTCAGCAGGTCGCGGGTACCCTTCGGCGGCGTTTCCACCTGCCATTCCGGCACCTTCGGCTTGGGTGCCACGGGGGGCAGGGCGCGGCCCTTGACCTCCGGATTGCCATTGACGGTGACGTCGGCGATGAAGCCCAGCAACTTGGTCGCGCGGTCCTTGCGGGCGGCGAACTCGAACAGTTCCGGCGTCTCGTCGATGAACTTGGTGGTGTAGTCGTTGGCGATGAATTTCGGGTGGTTGATCAGGTTCTCGACGAAGGCGAGGTTGGTCGCCACGCCCCGGATGCGGAACTCCCTCAGTGCGCGGTCGAGACGGCGGATCGCCGCCTCCGGCGTCGCCGCCCAGGCGGTGACCTTCTCCAGCAGCGAGTCATAGTAACGGGTGATCACTGCGCCGGAATAGGCCGTGCCGCCGTCCAGCCGGATGCCGAAGCCGGTGGCGCCGCGATAGGCAGTGATGCGGCCATAGTCGGGAATGAAGTTGGCCTCCGGATCCTCCGTCGTGACACGGCACTGCAGGGCATGGCCCCGCAGCCTGATGTCTTCCTGGGCCGGGACGCCGGTCTCCTCCGGATGGCCGATGCGGCCGCCTTCGGCGATGCGGATCTGGGCCTGCACGATGTCGATGCCGGTGACTTCCTCCGTCACCGTATGCTCGACCTGGATGCGGGGATTGACCTCGATGAAATAGAACTCGCCGGTGTCGCGATCCATCAGGAACTCGGCGGTGCCTGCGTTGACATAGCCTTCGGCGCGGGCCAGACGCAGCGCTGCTTCGCAGAGCTCGTTGCGCTGGGCGTCGTCCAGATAGGGCGCGGGGGCGCGTTCAACGACCTTCTGGTTGCGCCGCTGTACGGAGCAGTCCCGTTCGAACAGATGCACTACGGTGCCATGATGGTCGCCCAGCAACTGGACCTCCACATGGCGGGCGCGGCGCACCAGCTTCTCCAGATAGACTTCCCCATTGCCGAAGGCGGCTTCCGCCTCGCGGCGACCGGATGTGACCTCCCCGATCAGGTCCGCCTCCGTCTCGATGGCACGCATGCCGCGTCCGCCGCCGCCCCAACTGGCCTTCAGCATCAGCGGGTAGCCCACTTCGGCCGCCATGCGGGTGATCTCGGCGGCATCCTCCGGCAGCGGACCGGTGGCGGGCACGACGGGTGTTCCCGCGGCAATTGCGGCGTCCCGGGCGGCGACCTTGTTGCCCAGACCGCGCATCACGGCGGGGGAGGGGCCGATGAAGGTGATGTCGTTGGCGGCACAGGCCTCCGCGAAGTCCGGGTTCTCCGACAGGAAGCCATATCCGGGATGCACGGCGTCGCAACCGGCCTTCTTCGCGATGCGGATCATCTCCTCGATCGCCAGATAGGCCTTCACGGGGCCGAGGCCCTCACCGATCAGGTAGCTCTCGTCCGCCTTGAAGCGGTGCAGCGCCAGCTTGTCCTCTTCCGTGTAGACCGCGACGGTACGGATACCAAGTTCGTTCGCGGCCCGCATGACGCGGATCGCGATCTCGGAACGGTTGGCAACCAGCAATTTCCTGATCTTGCGAAACTCGGCCATGGACGGACCCCCTTGCGACTTTGACACACCCCGGACAGCAGTGTGGGCCAAGGGCGCTGGCATGGCAAAGCTGAACTAAAGGGTGACATGCGCCGAAACTGACCATGATCACAATCCGCATGGTTCACTGTCCGGGGTTGCCGGATGGATGGCACAGGTGCAGAAATCCCCGAGCAGCGGTGCAGCAGCAGGAGAACCCCGCCGTGACCGACATTCCGGAATTCGCCAGGGCAGACTATGTCATCGTCGGCGCGGGCAGCGCAGGCGCGGCACTGGCATATCGGCTGAGCGAGAACGGGCGCCACTCCGTCATCGTGCTGGAACATGGCGGCACCGATGCCGGGCCACTGATCCAGATGCCGGCGGCGCTGTCCTACCCGATGAACATGTCCCGCTATGACTGGGGCTATCAGTCGGAGCCGGAGCCGCATCTGGGCGGGCGGCAACTGGCCTGCCCGCGCGGCAAGGTGATCGGCGGCTCCTCTTCGATCAACGGCATGGTCTATGTCCGGGGACATGCGCTGGACTACGAGGGCTGGGCACAGTCCGGCGCGCGCGGCTGGGCCTACCGCGACGTGCTGCCGTACTTCATGCGCATGGAGAGCAATCACGGCGGTCAGGCGGATTGGCGCGGCACCGATGGCCCGCTGCATGTGACGCGCGGGCCACAGAAGAACCCGCTGTTCACCGCCTTCCGGGAGGCCGGGCGTCAGGCCGGCTATCCGGTCACCGCCGACTACAACGGGGAGCAGCAGGAAGGCTTCGGCCCCATGGAGATGACGGTCTGGCGCGGGCGACGCTGGTCGGCGGCCAATGCCTACCTGCGCCCGGCGCTGAAGCGGCCCAACGTACGGCTGGTGCGCGGGCTGGCGCTGCGGGTGGCCTTCGACGGGGCGAAGGCGACCGGTGTGGTGTTCGAACAGGGCGGGCAGCAGAAGGTGCTCTCCGCGACGCGGGAAGTGATCCTGTCCGCGTCCTCCATCAACTCCCCGAAGCTGCTGATGCTGTCCGGCATCGGCCCGGCGGAGCACCTGCGCGAACACGGAATCGACGTGCGTGCCGACCGCCCCGGTGTCGGGCAGAACCTGCAGGATCACCTGGAACTCTATCTGCAGATGACCTGCCTGCAGCCGATCAGCCTCTACAGCCACCTCAACCTGTTCTCGAAGGCGATGATCGGGGCGCAATGGCTGTTCACGAAGACCGGGCATGGGGCGACCAACCACTTCGAGGCCGCAGCCTTCATCCGCTCCGCCGCCGGGGTGCCTTACCCGGATATCCAGTACCATTTCCTGCCGGTCGCCATCCGCTATGACGGCAAGGCCCCGGCCAAGGCGCACGGGTTTCAGGCGCATGTCGGGCCGATGCGGTCGCCGTCGCGCGGGCGGGTGCAACTGACCTCGGCGGATGCGAAGGCCGATCCGTCGATCCTGTTCAACTACATGTCCACGGACAAGGACTGGGCCGATTTCCGCACCTGCATCCGCCTGACGCGGGAGATCTTCGCCCAGCCCGCCTTCGAACCTTTCGCCGGGCCGGAGATCGCGCCGGGGGCGGATGTTCAGGATGATGCCGCGCTGGACGATTTCATTCGGGAGGCGGTGGAGAGTGCCTACCATCCCTGCGGCACCTGTCGCATGGGCGACCCGGAGGACAGCCGCAGCGTGGTGGACCCACAGGGACGCGTGATCGGCGTCGATGCCCTGCGCGTGGTCGACAGCTCCATCTTCCCCCAGATCACCAACGGCAACCTCAACGGCCCGTCGATCATGGTGGGCGAGAAGATGGCCGACGATATCCTCGGCGGTTCCATGCTGACCCCGGACGACCGCACGCCCTGGCTCAACCCGGCGAGGGAGACGAGCCAGCGGTGACTTCGGCGCTGCTTCCCTACCGCCGTCCGAACAGCCGTTCGATGTCGTTCAGGTGCAGTTCGACGTAGGTCGGGCGGCCGTGGTTGCACTGGCCGGAGTGCGGGGTGCGTTCCATCTCGCGCAGCAGGGCGTTCATTTCCTCGGCGTTCAGGCGGCGTCCCGCGCGGACGGAGCCGTGGCAGGCCATGGTGGAGCAGACATCCTGCAGCCGGTCCTTCAGGCCCGTAGCCTGATCGAACTCTGCCAGCTCGTCGGCCAGATCGTTCAGCAGGCCGCGAATGTCGCACTGACCCAGCAGGGCTGGCGTCTCGCGCACGACAATGGCGCCGGGTCCGAACCGTTCCAGAATGAGGCCGAGGGACGCCAGTTCATCCGCCCGGGCGGCGATGCGGTCGGCATCCGTCTCTTCCATCTCGACCACTTCGGGCAGCAGCAGGCCCTGCCGGGCGACACCGTTCTCGTCCAGTTGCCGTTTCATCCGTTCATAGACCAGGCGCTCATGCGCCGCATGCTGGTCCACCAGCACGATGCCATCCATGGTCTGGGCGACGATGTAGGTACCGTGGACCTGCCCACGTGCAACCCCCAGCGGGAAATCCGCTGACGGGGCCGGGGCATCCGCTGCCTGCGTCTCGACGCGGCCCGAGGGGTCGATGAATTCGCGTACTGCCGATTCAGCCACGCCTGACAATCCGCCCTCCGGGCTTTGCCAGGCCGCGAAGGCTTCGCGCGCGGCAGCGCTGTCCTGACGGGGCATGTAGCTGCCGCCACCACCGCCGCGCAGCGGCATGCTGAACCGGGGCGTTTCCGGCTGGGTGCCGGCGCGGAAGGCGCCGAGGGCCTGCCCGGCGACAGTTGTGGAGGCACGATGCCCCGCCGCCGCCAGCACGCTGCGCAGGCCGCCGACGATCAGGCCGCGCACCACACCCGGTTCGCGAAACCGCACCTCAGCCTTCGCCGGGTGGACATTGACGTCCACGAAGGCCGGATCGACCTCCAGGAACAGCACCAGCACGGCGTGCCGCCCGCCGGACAGGAAATCCTGATAGGCACCGCGCACCGCGCCGGTGAACAGCTTGTCCCGCACCGGACGGCCATTGACGAACATGTACTGCTGCGTGGCGTTGCCCCGGTTGTAGGTCGGCACGCCCGCCAGCCCGGTCAGGCGGATACCGTCGCGGTCCGCCTCCACCGGCAGCGCATTCTCGACGAACTCCCGGCCCATGACACGGGCCAGGCGCGCGGCGCGGGCATCCAGCAGTTCGCCCTGTTCCGCCCCGGCCTGGAACGCGGTGCGCTGGTCGTCCTTCAGGGTGAAGCCCACTTCCGGGTGCGCCATGGCCAGCCGCTTGATCATGTCCAGCGTGGCACCGAATTCGGCCCGGTCGGTCTTCAGGAACTTCAGCCGCGCCGGGGTGGCAAAGAACAGGTCCCGCACTTCCACCCGCGTTCCCCGCGCGCGCGAAGACGGCTCGGGGGCCGAAAGCCGCCCGCCATCCACCTGAATGGCCCAGCCGGTGTCGGCATCCTGCCGGCGACTGTCGATGCGCAGGCGCGCCACGGCCCCGATGGAGGGCAGCGCCTCCCCACGGAAGCCGAGATGGCGGATGTCCATCAGGTCGTCATCGGGCAGCTTGGAGGTCGCATGACGCTCGATGGCAAGGCTCAGGTCATCGGCGCTCATGCCGTGGCCGTCGTCATCGACGGAGATCAGGGATCGCCCGCCCTCCCGCAGCACGATCTCGATCCGGCCGGCACCGGCGTCCAGGCTGTTCTCCACCAGTTCCTTGACCGCGCTCGCCGGCCGCTCGATCACTTCACCGGCGGCGATGCGGTTGACGGTGGTCTCCGGCAGTCGGCGAAGCGTGGACATCAACTGGCCGCGACCGAGAGATACTCCCGCGTCAGCCGCTTGCTGGTCTCGACAGCAGGCTGTCCGAACGGATCGACACCCAGCAGGTGCGCGGCAATCACGGTCTCCAGCATGAAATGCATCAGCAGGCCGCCCACCGACTTCTCGTCCAGCCGGGGCAGGCGGATCATGCGCACGGGATGCCCGGTGGCAACCAGCGTCTCCATCGTTGCCCGCGCCTGTGTCTGGACGATGGCCCCCAGGCTCTGGCCGGACAGATAGGCCAGGGCCGGATCGGTCACCAGATCGGGCGCGATGGTCGGGCCGGGATCGGGTTCGGCCACTGTCAGCACCGTGAAACTCTTGTCAGCCGGGCCATCAAGCCAGAGCTGCAACTGGCTGTGCTGGTCGACCGGCCCCAGTGCCGCGACCGGGGTCAGGCCTGTGCCGTCCTTGCCGAGGCTCTCCGCCCAGAGCTGGCGGTGCCACATGGACAGCCGCTCCAGCGAGCCGGCATAGGGCATGATGACCTGCTGGCTGCGGCCCCTGTGCTGCGCCAGACCCACGGCGACCGCAGCACCGGCCACAGGCGGCGCGGCCTCGTCCGTCAGCAGGGATTCGAACAGTTGCGCCGCGCCGCTGCGGACGGCATGTGCGTCCAGCCCGGCGATCATCGCGGGCAGCAGGCCAACCAGCGACAGGACGGAAAACCGGCCACCGACCTTCGGGTCATGATCCAGAACCTCGACGCCGTGGATCTCGCACAGGCGCCGCAGGGCATTGTCGCCGGGTTCGGCGATGGCCATCAGGTGACCGGGAATGGCGCCGGGACTGAGCCGTTTGCGCAACCAGTCCAGCACCACGAGGGTCTGAGCCAGCGTCTCGGTGGTGCCGCCCGACTTGGACACGGAGAGGAAGAAGGTCGTCTCCGGGTCCAGCCCGGCCAGCAACTCTGCGAAGCCGCGTCCGTCCAGGTTGTCGGGCAGGATCAGCCGTGCCCGATCCTCCGGCGCGGCCAGCGCCAGCAGGGTCTGCGCTCCAAGGCTGGAGCCACCTGTGCCCAGCACGACACAATGGCGGTATCTGCCGCGGATCCGGTCCGCGACCGGCACCAGGGCTTCCAGATCGTCGCGCCGACTCGCCAGTCCGAAGCAGGGGAGTTCGCCCGCTGCCAGATCGGCCCGAATCCTCGCCACTGCCGGGGCAGCGTCCACCAGCAACTGTGCGTATGTGCCGGTATCGAGGCCGCTTTCGCCCACGGTCGGCTGCAGGGACGGCTGGACGAAATGCTGGAAGGGAAGGGTCATGGAGATGCTCACCGCCTGATTGGACCGATGCGGACAGAACTGGAAATCGACAGTGCCATGTGCAACCACCGATTCCCCTGTAACGCCAAACATACTACATATCGCCCATGGAACAGATTCTCGCCATCCGTGTCTGGTTGCGTCCGCTCGCCGTCCTGCTGACCGTGGGCGTGTTGTGTGGCTGTGAGATCGTCGATACGGGACCGACCCGCATCGGCGGCGTGTCCTGCGGCTGGTCGGATGCCGGGCCATCCGACCCGGAATATCACCGATGCCGCAGCCGAAACGCCGATGAGGGCGTGCTGATGCGGCGCACGCCCAGTGGTGGTGTGGGCTTCTGAGGCCCTCTGTGGCTTTGACCGTGACGCCGCACTTGCTATAGAGCGCGTCTCCGCCGTGACTGATCAAGGAACCGCGCCATGCGCCAGGCCAGCTATGACCGCCGTACCAAGGAAACCGAGATTTCCGTCGAACTGAATGTCGACGGCACCGGCATCTACACCATCGACACCGGTATCGGCTTTCTGGATCACATGCTGGAACAGCTTTCCCGGCACAGTCTGATCGACCTCACGGTCCGGGCAAAGGGCGACACCCACATCGATTTCCACCACACGGTGGAGGATACCGGTATCGCCATCGGCACGGCCCTGGCGGAGGCGCTGGGCGACCGCGCCGGCATCACCCGCTATGGCTCGGCACTGATCCCGATGGACGAGACGCTGACCCGTGTGGCGCTGGATGTCTCGAACCGGCCCTACCTGATCTGGCGGGTCGGGTTCTCGCGACCGAAGCTGGGGGATTTCGATACCGAACTGTTCAAGGAATGGTTCCAGGCCTTCGCGCAGGCAGGTGGCATCACGCTGCATGTAGAGAACCTGTACGGAGAGAACAACCACCACATAGCGGAGAGCTGCTTCAAGGGGTTGGCGCGGGCGCTGCGCGATGCGCTGGACATCGATCCGCGCAAGTCGGACGCCGTGCCCTCCACCAAGGGCGTGCTGGGCGGCAGCCTGTGAGCATGGCGAAGCGGGCGCGTGCGGCGCGGCGACGGCCATGCTGACGGTCATCGTCGATTACGGATCCGGCAACTTGCATTCGGCTGCGAAGTCGTTCGAGCGGGCAGCGCGCGAACTCGGCTCGGACATCCGCATCGAAGTCTCCGGCGCGCCGGAACGGGTCGCGGCGGCGGATCGGGTGGTGCTGCCGGGGGTCGGGGCCTTTGCCGATTGCCGCGCGGGCCTGAGCGCCATCCCCGGCCTGCGGGAAGCGGTCGAGGAGGCGGCGATCACCCGCGCGCGCCCCTTCTTCGGTATCTGTGTCGGCATGCAGTTGATGGCGGACGCGGGACTGGAGCATGGCCATCACGAAGGGTTTGGCTGGATCGAGGGAACGGTTGACCGGATCACGCCGGCCGATCCGGCGCTGAAGATCCCGCACATGGGCTGGAACGAACTGGTGCTGCGGACGCCGCATCCGGTCTTTGCCGGACTGGGTGAGGGTGCGCACGCCTATTTCGTGCATTCCTATGCCTTCAGGGATGTGGAGCCCGCGCACCGGCTGGCAGAGGTCGATTATGGCGGTCCTGTTGTGGCTGCCGTCGGGCGGGACACCATGATCGGCACCCAGTTTCACCCGGAAAAGAGCCAGGCAGTGGGCCTGCGCCTGATCCGCAACTTCCTTGAATGGGCCCCGTGATGGCCGTGGATCGGAAACCGTCAACGGATATCCAGCAGCTCAAGTCCATCGAGGAGGTGGACCTGCAGGACCTCTGCGACGCCACGGAGGCGGCCATCGTCGATGGCAACGGCTTCGGCTGGCTGACCGTGCCGCGCCGCGCGGTGATGGAGTCCTACTGGAAGGGTGTCGTGCTGATGCCGGAACGGGAGGTCTTTGTGGCCTGGCTGGACGGGCATATCGTCGGCTCGATCCAGTTGCTGCGGCCCTCGCGCCACAATCATGCCCAGGGTCACATCGCGCGCCTCACGACCTTCTTCATCGCCCCCCATGCGCGGGGGTTGGGTCTGGCGCGCGGCCTGCTGCAGATGGCGGAAGATGTGGCGCGCAAGGATGGGTTCGAGCAGATCGACCTGGATGTGCGCGAGACACAGACCGCGGCGATCCAGATCTACGAACAGGGCGGGTTCACCCGCTGGGGCGTGCGGGAGAACTACGCGCTGGTGGGCGAGGACTATGTGACCGGATATTTCTACACCAAGGAACTGGCGCACAGGCGCAAGCCGGGAGCGAAGAAATGAATATCTACCCCGCAATCGACCTGAAGGACGGACGCTGCGTGCGGCTGCTGCAGGGGCGCATGGAAGACTCGACGGAGTTCAATCCCGATCCGGCGGACCAGGCGCGGCGGTTTCGCGATGCCGGTTTCACGCGGCTGCATCTTGTGGATCTGAACGGGGCCTTCGACGGCCGTTCGAGCAATGCCGATGCCGTGCGCGCCGTGCTGGCCGCCACGGATCGCCCGGTGCAGCTTGGTGGTGGCATCAGGGACCGGGCCGCGATCGACGCCTGGCTGGCTGCCGGGGTGGCGCGGGTCATTCTCGGCACCATGGCCCTGCGGGATCCGGAGACGGTCCGCGCTGCCTGCCGGGACTACCCGGAGCGGATCGTGGTGGGCATCGATGCGCGTGGCGGGCAGGTCGCGGTGGAGGGCTGGGCCGAGCAGTCGGAGATGAAGGCGACCGATCTGGCGCTGGCCTTTGCCGACGCCGGGGTGGCCGCCATCGTCTATACCGACATCGACCGCGACGGTGCCCTGCAGGGTGTGAATGTCGAGGCAACGGCGGAGCTGGCGCGTGTCTCCGGTCTGCCGGTCATCGCCTCCGGCGGCGTTGCGGGCATCGACGACATTCACCGGCTGAAGGCGGTGGCCGATGCCGGTATCGAAGGGGTCATCATTGGCCGCGCACTCTATGACGGTCGCATCGACCCTGCGGAAGCGCTGTCCGTGGCGGGGGCCTGACCCATGCTGAAGGCACGCATCATTCCCTGCCTCGACGTGAAGGACGGGCGCGTGGTGAAGGGCATCAACTTCGTCGATCTGCGCGATGCAGGCGATCCGGTGGAGCAGGCGACGGTCTATGATGCCGCCGGGGCCGACGAACTCTGCTTCCTGGACATCACCGCCAGCCACGAGAAGCGCGGTATCCTGTTCGATGTGGTGGCGCGTACGGCGGAACGCTGCTTCATGCCGCTGACGGTCGGCGGTGGTGTGCGCACCAACGACGACGTGCGGCAGTTGCTGCTGGCCGGTGCCGACAAGGTCTCCATCAATACCGCCGCCGTTCACCGCCCGGAGTTCGTGGGGGAGGCGGCGACCAAGTTCGGCAGCCAGTGCATCACAGTCGCCATCGACGCGAAGTCGGTCGGCCCCGACCGCTGGGAGATCTTCACCCATGGCGGGCGGGAGCCGACAGGCATCGATGCCGTCGAATGGGCGCGCCGCATGGAGGGGCTGGGTGCGGGCGAGATCCTGCTGACCTCCATGGACCGTGACGGCGCCAAGATCGGTTTCGACATTGCCCTGACTCGCACGGTGGCAGATGCGGTCGGTATTCCGGTCATTGCCTCGGGTGGTGTCGGAACCCTGGATCACATGGTGGAGGGGGTGCGCGACGGCCATGCCTCGGCCGTCCTCGCCGCCTCGATCTTTCATTTCGGCACCTTTTCGATCCCTGAGACCAAGGCGCACATGGCCGCCGCCGGTGTGCCGGTGCGCCTGCTGGCGGAGGAGGCCACGGCATGAGTGACAGTCCGGACATGCTGCAGCGCCTGTACGCGCTGGCGGAGCAGCGCAAGTCAGCCGACCCGGAGACATCCTACGTCGCGCGGTTGCACGCGAAGGGCACTTCGAAGATCGCGCAGAAGGTCGGTGAGGAAGCGGTGGAGACCGCGCTTGCCGCCGTCAGCGAGGGGCGGGACAAGGTCGTCTCCGAGAGCGCGGACCTGCTGTTTCACCTGACCGTGCTCTGGTCCCACCTTGGCATCGAACCGGGTGAGGTCATGGCCGAACTGGCACGGCGCGAAGGCATTTCCGGTATCGCCGAAAAGGCATCCCGCAAGGAGGACTGAGACCGATGAGCTATGACAACGACAACGTCTTCGCGAAGATCCTGCGCGGCGAACTGCCCTGCAAGAAGGTGCACGAGACCGAGTTCGCGCTGGCGTTCGAGGATATCCAGCCGCAGACGCCGGTACATGTGCTCGTGATCCCGAAGGGTGCCTATGTCGATTTCGAGGATTTCATGGCGAAGGCCCCGGCGGAGGAAATCACCGGCTTCTGGCGCTCCGTCAGTGAAACTGCAGAGGTCGCTGGCGTCGCGGGCGAAGGCTTCCGCCTGACCACCAACAATGGCGCCAGTGCCGGCCAAGTGGTGTTCCACTTCCACGTCCACATCTTCGGCGGTCGCCCGCTGGGCCGGATGGTCCGCAAGGACTGAGCCCTGGATCGCCCTGCGACCCGGGGCCTCGCCCCCCAGGGCCGCGCGGATGCGGTCGCCGGGCAACCGGAACTTAGCGAGCGTTCATGGCACCATAGACGCCCTTGCGAATGACGTTGCGCAGGGTCCGGCGGTTCTGCGGCGACTGCATCATGTAGACAGCGAACATGTCCTGCTGCGGGTCCACGAAGAAGTAGGTGCCGCCCGCGCCGCCCCAGTAATAGTCGCCGAGTGTTCCGGGCAGGATTGCGTCCTGGTCGGAGATGCGCACCGCAACGCCGAGCCCGAAGCCATAGCCCCGGCCGGGGATGTAGTACTTTCCGGGCTTCAGCCCTTCCGAGATGGTGTGGTCGCGGGTCATCAGGGCGACGGTCTCGGGCTTCAGGACACGGACACCGTCCAGTTCCCCGCCGTTCAGTAGCATCTGGGCGAAGCGCGCATAGTCTCCGACCGTGGAGATCAGCCCGCCACCGCCTGACTCGGACGGACGGGGCACGCGCGGATCGTACAGGCTGATGCTGCCGACGATGCCGTCGCGGGGCTTCGGTTCGGCAATGCGCGGATGATCGGCCGGATCAGTCACGACGAAGCCGGTGTCCTGCATCCGCAACGGCTGCAGGACGAGTTCCGCGAGTGCCTGGCTCAGGGGCTTGCCATAGGCAATCTCCACCACCGCGCCGAGCACGTCGGTGGCGCGGCTGTATTCCCATGTCGTGCCGGGCGGGTGCTCCAGCGGCAGGGTGGCGAGATAGGCTGCGGCCTGCACGTTCGACAGGCCCGCGCCGCCTGCTGCCGCGTTCCGATAGGCCTGCCGCACCACGCCCTGCCCGAAGAAGCCGTAGGTCAGGCCGGAGGTGTGGCGCATCAGGTCGCGGATGGTGATCGGACGTTCCGCCGGCACGGTCTCGATCTCGCCGTCACCGTCCAGGCGACCTGTTGCGACGCGGGTGGCGGCGAAGGCGGGAATGAAGTCGCTCAGCGGCTGGTCGAGATCGATCAGGCCGCGCTCCACCAGTGCCAGCGCCGCGACGGAGACGACCGGCTTGGTCATGGAATAGATGCGGAACAGCGTGTCGGCGGTCATCGGCGAGCCATCGGGCGTGCGGCTGCCCAGCAGTCCCAGATGCGCGATCCTGCCGTGGCGCGCGATCAGCACGACCGCCCCGGGGAACGCCCCGTTCCCGATCCGGTCAAGCAATTCACTGTCCAGTGCCGCGAGACCTTCGGGGCTGAAACCCAGTTCACGTGCATCGCCCTCAGGCAGGGATGCGGCCTGCGCCCCGGATGCGAGAAGCGGAAGAAGGAGAAGCAGGGCGAGAAGCGGACGTTTCATGAGCGTGATTCCGTTGGCCTTGAATGACCGCATTCTTTGCGCTCCGCCCCGGTCGCGCAATCGCCAAAGAAAATCCCGGCGCAGGCGGGGCCTGGCCGGGATGATCTGTCTCGACGTCTGAAGCCGGGCTTACTGCGTCAGCGCGGCAAACTGCTTCAGGTGCCAGTCGCGGTTACCGAACATGGTGTCGATCTGCATCAGCCGCTTGTAGTAGTGGCTGATCTTCAGTTCGTCCGTCATGCCCATGCCGCCGTGCATCTGCACCGACTGGGCGCCGATGAAGACGCCGCCCTTGCCGATCTGGGCCTTGGCGGAGGAAGCGGCCTTGCGGCGCTCCTTCTCGTCCTCGTCCAGTTTCAGCGTCACCATGTAGGTCATGGAACGGGACTGCTCCAGCTCGATGAAGCAGTCGACCATGCGGTGCTGCAGCACCTGGAACTTGCCGATGGGCACGCCGAACTGCTTGCGCGTCTTCAGGTACTCGTTGGTCTCGTCCTTCAGCATCTCCATGCAGCCGACAGCCTCGGCACAGAGTGCGGCGATGCCCTGGTCGACGACCTTCTCGATCACCGGCAGCGCGGCACCTTCCGTGCCCAGCAGGGCGTCGGCACCGACCTCGACATTCTCCATCTCGACCTCGGAGGCGCGCAGGCCATCCGCTGTCGGATAGTCACGACGGGTCAGGCCCTTGCAGTTGTTGTCGATGATGAACAGCGAGATGCCGTCCTTGTCACGCACGCCACCGGAGGTGCGGGCGGAAACGATGATCTTGTCTGCGGCAGCGGCACCATAGACGACCGACTTGTGGCCGTTGAGGACATAGCCGTCCCCCTTCTTCTCGGCCGTCGTCGAGACGTCGGCGAGATTGAAGCGCGACGTCGGCTCGGCATAGCCGAAAGCCAGCATGCAGGAGCCTTCGGCCACCGCGCCCAGGATTGCTTCCTTCTGCGCGTCGGTTCCGGCTTCCGCGACCAGGCCCGCGCCCAGGACGACGGTCGGCAGATAGGGTTCGGTCACCAGACCGCGTCCGATGGCTTCCATGACGATCATGGTCTCGACGGGACCGCCGAAGCCGCCATATTCCTCCGGCAGACCAACGGCCAGCCAGCCAAGCTCGGCAAAGGTCTTCCAGTTGTCGCGGCTGAAACCGTCGTCACTGTTGGACGTCTTGCGCCGCTTCTCGAAGTCGTAGTCGTCCAGAACGAACCGGTCGACACTGTCTTTCAGCAGTTGCTGCTCTTCCGAAAGGTTGAAATCCATCGGGCCCTGTATCCTCCCCGCCACATGATCCCGGAATACCGCCAGCGCGGCACCCGTCTACAATCCTAACACCATCTTCGCGATGATGTTCTTCTGAACCTCACTCGACCCGCCGGCAATGGTGATTGCCCGCATGAACAGGTGTTGCCCCATGACACCCTCAGCCGCCTCCGGCCCCACCGGAGACCAGTTGCTGCCTGGAGTCCGGTCTGCCAATTCATAGGGCGCGGCATAGTAACCCAAGGCCTCCACCGTCAATTCGGTAATGGCCTGCGTCACCTCCGAACCCAACAGCTTCAGCATACTGGCCTCACCGCCCGGGGGCGATCCCTCCTGCATAGCGGCGAGGATACGGAGATTGCAATACTCCAGCGCGGTAAGCTTTACCTCCGTTTCGGCCACCTTGCGGGAAAATACCGCATCGTCGAGCAGCCTGTCGCCACTGGCGGGTGTATCTGCGGCCATTTCCTTCAGCCGCTGCAGCAGCTTCTTGTTCCAGGCCACTTCCGCGATGCCGGCGCGTTCGTTGCCGAGCAGGAACTTGGCGTAGGTCCAGCCCCTGTTCTCTTCCCCGATGCGGTTGGCAACCGGTACGCGGACGTTCTCGAAGAAGACCTCGTTCACGTGATGGCCCTGATCCATCAGGATCAGCGGGCGCACCGTGATGCCCGGTGTCTTCATGTCGATCAGCAGGAAACTGATGCCTTCCTGGTGCTTGCCTTCCTTCCTGGTGCGGACCAGGCAGAAGATCCAGTCGGCATGGTGCGCCAGCGAGGTCCAGATCTTCTGGCCGTTGATGATGTAGTCATCACCGTCGCGCACCGCGGCGGTCTGCAGGCTGGCGAGGTCCGAACCCGATCCCGGCTCCGAATAGCCCTGGCACCACCAGTGTTCGCCGGACAGCAGGCGCGGCAGGAAGAATTCCTTCTGGTCCGGTCGACCGAAGGTGAAGATCACCGGACCAACCATCTGCAGCCCGAACGGCAGCAGCGGCGGCGCATCGGCGGCATGGCATTCCTCGTCGAAGATGTGGCGCTGTGCCGGGGTCCAGTCGCAGCCGCCATACTCCTTCGGCCATGAACCGGCGATCCATCCGCGGGCATGCAGTATCCGCTGCCAACGCAGATAGTCCTCGCGCTCCAGCTCCTGGCGCTGGCGCACCTTGTGGCGCAGATCGTCAGGCAGCTCCGCCTCCAGAAAGGTGCGGACTTCAGCGCGAAAGGCCTGTTCGTCGGGCGAGAACGCCAGATCCATCCTTCATGCTCCTCCCCAGGAATTGATCATCTGCGCGCGACAATATTGGGCCGCGACAGGGCTGTCGAGCATCTGCGGAGCACGACAGTCATGCTCAGGCATCCAGTTCCGCAGCCAGGGCACGCATCGCGGTCGCGGGGCTGGTCATCACGGGCCGCTGCGCCAGTTGCGCCGCCGGTGCCATGGAGGCCTGGGCCAGGGCGATCGCATCATATTCGTCGGGGGTGGCATCGACGGCATTGGCAATGGCGCGGGCATAGCCGGTGATGTCCCCATCCGCCAGAAGCTGGGCCGCACCCTCGACGATGATAAGATCCAGGCGGATATGGCGGTCCAGCTTTCCGGCGACCGACTGAAACAGATCCCGGGTCGGTTCGATGGTGGAGTTCAGCGTGACCAGCGCCGCGATTCGCGGGCCCCGGGTAACCGCCGCCTCCGCCAGCGCCCGGTCGACCCGTATGACGGGACGCCCCATCCCGGCCAGGGTGTCCGCCACCGGACCGAGGGTCGAACAGGTGCAGATCAGGCGGTCTGCACCTTCCAGGGACTCGACCATCTGACTCGCGGCATTGCTGCGAATCGTCTCGTTCAGACCGCCGGCGATGCGGGCGGACTCCAGCAGGGCCGGCCGGACCACATGACGGCGGGCACCGGGCAGCCCGGCTGTCCGCGCGGCAGTCTCGAACAGATCGACGTTGCTGTCCGCCGTATGGAAGAATACCAGTTCGCCCAAGACATGATCCTCCCGACTGTGGCACCGTCGCCGCACCGTCTCCTGTGAACCACAGAGTGCACTGATGCCACAAGCGACTACGCGTGCAACCCTTATCGGAATTGCGGCGGTTCTCTCCTGGGCCCTGCTCGCCCTGATGACGGCTGCCAGTGGATCGGTGCCGCCGCTGCAACTGACGGCGATGAGTTTCGCGATAGCCTTTCTGATCGCGCTGATGGTCTGGGGCCGACGCGGACAGAACCCGCTGCGACGGCTGCGGCACCCACCGGCGGTATGGCTGCTGGGGGTTGCCGGGCTGTTCGGATATCACGCCATGTATTTCGTGGCGTTGCGCAATGCACCGGTGGTGGAGGCGAGCCTGATCGCCTATCTCTGGCCGCTGCTGATCGTGCTCTTCTCGGCCCTGCTGCCGGGGCAGCGCCTGAAGGCCATTCATGTCGTCGGGGCGCTGCTGGGGTTCACCGGCGCGGTGCTGATCGTTGCACGCAAGGGACTGCGCTTCGATCCGGCATTCCTGTCAGGCTATCTGGCGGCAATGGCCTGCGCGCTGATCTGGTCGAGCTATTCCGTGCTCAACCGCCGCTTTGCCGAGGTGCCGACGGATGCCGTCGGGGGCTTCTGCGGCGTTACCGCCATCGGCGCGCTTGTGCTGCATCTGTCGTTCGAGACCACGGTCATGCCGGTCGGTATCGAGTGGCTGGCGATCCTGGGTCTTGGTCTGGGGCCGGTGGGGGGCGCGTTCTTCCTCTGGGACCATGCCACGAAGCGTGGCGACCTGCGCGTGCTGGGTGCCGCTGCCTACCTTGCCCCGCTTCTGTCCACGCTGGTGCTGGTGGCTGCGGGGCAGGCGGTGGCGACCTGGCAGGTCGGGCTGGCGTGTCTGCTGATCACGGGCGGGGCGGTACTGGCCAGCCTCGACATGCTGCGTCGCGCGCCGCATGATCCCATCTGACCCGGAAGCCGCTGGATCCTGGCACGGGATGGGAACCTGATACGGGGACTGCAGGCGACACATGTGGCGTCCGGACATCATCGACCTCAGCCAGTTCTATTCGGCACCTCTCGGGCACCTGGTCCGTCGCCACGTGCGGCAGTCGCTGGCCCAGCTCTGGCCCGATGTGCGCGGACAGAAGATACTGGGAATCGGCTATGCCACCCCCTTCATCCGGCCGTTCCTGGAGCAGGCTGACCGGGTGATTGCGGCGATGCCCGCCAACCAGGGTATCCAGCACTGGCCCCGCGAAGGTCCGAACCGTGTCTTTCTGGGTGACGAGCTGGAGCTGCCGCTGCCGGACCAGAGCATGGACAGGATCATCGTCGTCCACGCGCTGGAGACGACGGAAGCGGCCAGGCCCCTGCTGCGCGAGATCTGGCGGGTGATGGACAGTGGCGGACGTGCCCTGTTCATCGTGCCGAACCGTCGCGGACTCTGGTCACGGGCGGAGCATACGCCGTTCGGACACGGCCATCCCTATACCACCGGACAGCTTTCACGCCTGCTGCGCGCCAACATGTTCCTGCCGGAGCAGACCAACATGGCACTGCATTTCCCACCGCTTGGCTGGCGACCGCTGCTGCGCGCCAACAGGCTGTTCGAGCGTGTGGGAACACGGGTCTGGCCGGGTTTTGCAGGGCTTGTGATGGTCGAGGTGTCAAAGCAGGTCTTTGCGGTCACGCCATTGCGGGAAAAGCGGCGCAGGCGCATCCGCTCCGCCCCGGCGCTGGCCCCGGCGACACGTACCAGCACCAGGGACGGAGACAGCGACCGATGACGCGGCCGAAAAACATCCTGTTCATCATGGCGGATCAGTTGCGGCACGATTATCTCGGCTGCACCGGGCATCCGACCCTGCGCACCCCGGTGATCGACGCGCTGGCGGCACGTGGTGTCCGTTTCGCGAACAGCTTTGTCCAGGCGGCGGTCTGCGGTCCGTCGCGCATGTCGTTCTATACCGGGCGCTACGCGGTCAGCCATGGCGCGACCTACAACAACTATCCGCTGCGGACCGACGAATGGACGCTGGGCGACTATCTGGCACCGCTGGGTCTGAGGACGGCGCTCGCCGGCAAGACCCACATGAAGGCGGATGAGGCCGGGATCAGGCGGCTGGGGCTGGATCCCGCGACGGGCAGGGGACAGTTCCTGGCCGAATGCGGCTTCGAGCCCTTCGACCGGGATGACGGCCTGCACCGCCTGGCCCCCTACGTGCCGGAGGTGGCCTACGAGCATTATCTTCGGGCACAGGGCTATCAGGGCACCAACCTCTGGCACGAGGTCGCGAATTCCGTGCAGCGCGATGACGGGGAGGATCCGTCCGGCTGGCTGATGCGCAACGCCCGGTTCGCCGCCGTGGTGCGGGAGGAGGACAGCGAGACCCCCTACATGACCCGCCGCGCAATGGATTTCATGACCCAGGCCGGTGAGGCACCCTGGTGCCTGCATCTGTCCTATATCAAGCCGCACTGGCCCTATATCGCGCCCGCGCCCTATCACGCCCGCTACGGCGCGGCTGATGTCCTGCCCGGAAACCGGGGGCTGGGGGAAGAGGCGCCGCATCCGGTGCTGGACGCCTTTCGCCAGCACCCGGAGTCGATAGCCTTCCGGGAGGATGAATGCCGCAACACCGTGATCCCGGCCTACATGGGGCTGATCGAACAGATCGACGACCATCTGGGCCGCCTGTTCGACTTCATGGAGCGGAAGGGTCTGCTGAAGGACACGCTGATCGTCTTCACCAGCGATCATGGCGACTATCTGGGCGACCATGGGCTGGGGGAGAAGGAGCTGTTCTACGAGGATGCACTGCGCATCCCGCTGATCATTGCCGACCCGTCGCCCGCTGCCGATGCGACGCGCGGCACGGTCGTCGAGGAGATGGTGGAGGCCATCGACCTGATTCCCACCTTCATCGAGAGGCTGGGCGGCGCGGTTCCGGGGCAGCGGCTGGAAGGGCGCTCGCTGGCACCGTTTCTGCTCGGGGAGGCCCGTACCGAAGACTGGCGCGATGCGGTCTTTGCGGAGTGCGACTATTCCCTGCGCCATGCCCGCAAGACCCTGGACCTTGCGCCCATGGACGCCCGGGCCTGCATGATCCGGACGGGGCGGTGGAAATACATCCACCACGTCCGCTTCCGTCCGGAACTCTACGACCTGCAGAACGATCCTCTGGAGCAGCAGGATCTGGGGACAGACCCGGGGCATGGCGACATTCGTGACGGATTGCAGGCGCGGCTGTTCGACTGGCTGTACCAGCGCCGGACCCGCGTCGGCATCGGCGATGACTGGATCCGCGACTCGACCGGCATGGCGTTCCAGCGCGGTTACCGCTTCGGCTACTGGTGAGCCACGTTCACTTTCTTGCGAGCGGGCAATGAAGTGTGACAGCGCTCTCGTTCGCGATTTTCCTGACGAATAGCCTTCGCCCCCTGCCTGTTGCCCGCCTGAAAAAATGTGCACGTGTGGGTTGGTGAGTCTTGCAGTTGTGCGTTGCAACAGTAAAACTCCGGGTTATCCATCTCATGACATGCAGGTCGGTATTCAGGGGATTGTGCGGATGGACAACGGGACCGTTGTAGATTTCTTTCGTGGGGCCTTGCTGACGGCGGGACTCGTGATCCTGGCGCTTGTGCCGAACGGCGCGCAGGCCCAGAGTGCGCCTACCCAGATCGAGCAGATGGGCGAGCTTGCTGCGGGAATCCAGGACACCATCGAGACCAATCGGGGTCTGATCAACAGCATGCGCGAGCATGAGGAACTGTTGTCGGAGCAGTTGAACCAGGCCATCGATTCCGGCCTCAACCTGTCGAACGCCATCATCAACAAGCAGCTTGAGACGCTGTTCATCAAGCTGCGGGCGGAACAGTTCGAACGGCTGCAGAAGATCAAGGGTTCGGCGGACCGGATCAAGAACAGCCACAAGGTCTATACCCTTGTGAAGGACATCGTGGACGACACCAACAAGCAGGGCACGGGAACTGCCGTGCTCGGTGCAAGCCTGAACATCCTCGCCACGACGAGCAAGAATCCCTTCATCGCCAACGCCCGCTCGGTGCGGAAGCTGTCGGAACTGGGTGTCATCACCATCTTCGACGTTCCTCGCCGCCAGGAGGTTCTGGCAGAGTTCAGGGAAGAGGTGCGGCGCGCGGAACTGCGCGACCTGGAACTGACCGAGCGACTGGTGGAGAACCTGCGGGAGATCCGTACCGGCCTGACTGTGGAGGGGCCGCGTCGGCTCGATCTCTGGGGTGTCCAGTTGCAGGACGCCGCCGTGCGCGACCCGAAGCGCGTTGCCGCCCTTGGGGCTGAACTGGACAGCTTCGAGCGTGGTTTCGACAAGGCGATCAGTGTTGGTGGCCTGATGCGGCCGATCGTTTCGGTCAAGGCCAGTCTGATCCCGGTTGCCCGCCGCGCCCATGAAGCCGTCAGCGAGGCGACCCGGGAACTGAATGCGCTGCGCCAGCGCGACAATGCCCTGGGGCAGGAGGCGCTGGCCGCGCTCGCCATCATCTCGCGGGAGGATCGCGACCTCCGGGACCAGATCGATGCCGCGCAGCAGCGGGTCAGCGCCCTGTTCGACGAAATCCGCCGAACCGGCCTGGAACGTCCGGAAATATCAAAGGGGCAGGTCAATTTCCTGAAGGGACCCGCCTACACGAACCGTGGCGAACTGGTGAAGGCCCTGGACGCGTTGCAGGCGCTGATCGATGAACTGCCGAATGCGATTGCGCAGCGCCAGACCCGACGCGCGCAGCAGGCCGGTGGCAACGTCGTGCTGGTGAACATGGCCATCGACATGGGCAGGACGCAGCGTCTGGCCGCGGACCCGCTGACCCAGCGGATGACCGGTGTTCCCCATGCGGTGCCCTTCGTGGTGATGGGACGGCACCAGATCGACAGCCGCCGCGACTGTCGTTTCCAGGTTCAGGTGCGTGATGAACTGGTGGAGCGTATCCGGTCCCAGCGGTTCTTTGATTCCGGTCCCAGCTTCGGTATCCGGCCGCAGCTTTCCGGTACCCGTTTCACCAAGGTACACGACGGGATCGTGAGCATGATCCAGGGGCGCGAGATCGGGACCGATCGGGTCGTGGCGACCGCCAGGGCGCTGGTCGACTTCACCCAGCGCCCGACCGTCACGGGCGATTCGGCCACCACCTGCCGTGATTTCCTGCCGAGAATGGATGACATCACGGACGAGGTCAGGATCGACGTCGTCAAGATCACCGATGTCGAGATGGTGCTGGAGTCCTCGATCAGGGCCGATGGCAACATGCTGGATCAGGACCGTGACCTGGATGCCTTCATCAGCCTGGACGACGATGTTTCCGCCCTCCGTACCGGTTTCCGCATGGACCTGATCTCGGTGGAGCTGACCGCACCGGACGGCGTCAGCCGCATCGGGCGTGGAACCCCGCTGTCCTTTTCCGGCGTGGGTGACTTCAACGCGGCCCAGGACGGGACGGGTGTCGCCTTCACGGCGCTGCGCCCGGGCTCCGGTACCTACACGGTCTTCATCGAAGACGATCTGGGCGACAGGTATTTCGAGAAGACCCTTGACCTGACGGCGAACGGCATCGGGATGGAGGTGGAGCCGCTGACCGCCGCCGCCGAGTTCTTCGACCCGGTCATCGACCTGGTCACCCAGAACGCGGTGCGTATCATCGTTGATGGCCCCGCCCGCATGTCCGGCTATCGCGTCAGGTGGAGTGCGGACAACGGCGTGCAGGTGACCACGCCGTTGGCCCGGTTCCGCAGCCAGGGCGGCGTTTCCGTGGCCTCGACCTCACTCACCGCGACGGACCTCGCGGAGGCGACGGGCAAGCGATACAATGTGACCGCCGAACTGCTGTCACCGGACGGCGTCATCCTGGCCCGCGGCAGCAAGGAAGTGGTTGCCAGCATCGTCGGCAATGACCTGCGCCTGGTGGCGAAGGACACCAATGTCGGCATTGCGGCGAAGGACATCTTCATTCCTGCCCGGCGCAATGATTTCGGCCAGTTCGGCGTTCAGGTGCTGACCGGTGGCCCCAGGATCGAGGCACCGCTGCGCTTCTTCGATGCGCGGGTGATCGGCAACGGCTTCCTGCGCTTCGACGGCGACACCCTGCGCGCAAGCTTCGATGCACTGGGCGGCGGTGCCGACACTTCCACCCGTGACACGGGAAACTTCGTGGCGCGGGTGGCGCCGCAGGAGGTTTCGCCCGGCAGCAGCCCGCGCTTCATACTGCCGCCACGCCGGTCCAACAGCGATTCGGCCTTCGTCACCGTGAACAAGCTGAACGTGAAGCAGCGCGAGGGCGGCAATGGCATTCAGACCGTGCTGGAGGTCTTCGGCCCTGCCGACATGGCGTCCTACCGCGCCCGTTTCGTGCTGCGTGACGGCGGCACGATCGACGGCACCTTCGAGAAGGGTGATGCGGCGGCGGAGGCTGTTGCCGAGGTCGCGCCCGATGCCGTGCGCGCCGCCCAGGTGATCGCACAGGGCGGGCGGGTGCTGGGCGAGTTCCGGCTCGGCGACGACGGTCCCGTGCTCGGGCCGCCGCAATTCACCTTCCGCATTCCCAACACGGCAGCGCCGGGACAGTCGGTGGTGATCTTCGCCAATGTGCTGAATGTGCCCTTCGACGACGCGGGGGACTTCGACTGCCGTTGGCAGGCCGATCCGGCCTTCGGGACTTTCGACAGGTCCTTCGTCACCCTGGCACCGGTCAGCGGCAATGCAGGACTTTGCGTCAACACGCTGACCATAGCCGATGACCCGCAGCTGATTGGCCGCGAAGCCCCCATCGAGGTGGAACTGATCCGCATCGTCGGTGATGTCTCCCGGGAAGAGGGGGCGCAGTGATGGTCAGTTCTCTCTTCCGGGCCGCAATCAGGGCCGGCTGCGTCGGCGCACTCCTGTTCGCGGCCGGACCCGTCCTGGCGCAGGGCGGTGAGGTCAGTGTCGGTACCGGCAAGACCTCGATCCGTATCGTCGCACCCGGAACCGGCGGCAACAACGTGACTCGGCTGCAGACGAACAGGCAGTTCGTCAGCCGGGTGCTGAAGCAGGTCACGATCATCAACGGCAACAACCCGCTGAACCAGATCGACCCGGTGCGCAACAACAATGGACAGGTGTTCGCGTCTCTGGAAGATGCCGTTAACGCGAACCAGGGTAACAACAATGGCGGCGGTGGCGGCGGACTTGCCAATTGCCAGGGCGTCACGGTGCAGATGCAGGCCAGCGGCACGGCACCGCCCGATTTCCGCTTTGCATCGCTGGATATCGACCCCAACACCGGCGACTGCACGGTCGTGGCTGACGGCAGCACGGGTTCGGCCCTGATCGCACAGATCCCGGCGAATGGTGGGGTAGACTTCACGGCGGCGGAGGTGTTTCCCGACAGGCTCGTCGGCCTGTTCGAGTTCGATCCACCGGGTGCAATCGATGTTGATGTCCCGCTCGACACGCCGACCACGGTCACGATCAAGGCGACGAACGGATTTACTGTCCAGATCACGGTGACGGTCTCCGCGCTGGGCGGTGGTGAGTTCAGCTTTACCGTCAATGCAATCCAGCAGGTGGCATGATGGGAAAGACCGGCATTCTTCTGATCCTGAGCATCCTGTTCACGACGACCCTGCTGGAGGCACGGGAACTGCGGCGGCTCAATCGGATCCAGACACCGGACCAGTCCGCGGCGTTGCTGCCAACGGGCGCTGTGCGGGTGGCCCGTGTGAACCCGGTGCCACGGGCAGAGGTGGAGCGGTTCCTTGCCGATTTCGCCCGCGACTGGAATTCCGGCAACCAGGGCAGCTATGTCGCCGACGACTTCGTCGATCGCGCCCGGCTGGTAGAGAACCAGGACATCAAGGTCCCGCGCGATGCGGTACTGAGGATCCAGGCGGTGCAGGGGGTGCAGACCGTGCAGCAGGCCCGGCTGACCACCGATGACGGTGAGCGTCGTATCGTCAGCACGGTCTCGGCCACCGTGCGGACCCGGATCGAGTTCACGGACCAGACGCTGGGCTTCGTCGTGCTGACCGGAACCAATGACTTCGTGATGGAGTTCCAGGAAATCGACGGATGAGGGAAGGGGCGGGACGTATGGGGGTGAGGTTGCGCCCGCTCGTCGTGGCGGGAGCCGCTGCGGTTGCTCTGGAAGGCGCAAGTGCGCAGGAGGCACTGGAGATCGGCCAGTATGGCGATCCCCTGCCGGAATGGCGCATCGACGGGACCAACACGTTCCGGGCGGAACAGTCGGGGGTGGCCGGTGACGCCAGCGCCAACCCCAATCCGGACAATGCCTTCGATTTCTTCGACGAGGTGCACCTGAACCTGGAACGGCGCTACTCCCCCTGGAATTTCCTGCGCGGCAGTTTCGACGGTGTCGTGAACAGTTCGGAGTTTCGCTCCGCCAATCGCGGCATCGTGCCGGAGCGCGCGAACCTGACCTGGACCAAGGGTGACGGATCGGTGCCACTGCGCGCGGAGGCTGGCGATTTCTTCGGTTTCTACAGCTTTCGGACCCTGCAGCGTGCGCTGAAGGGTGGGCAGCTTGAGTTGCAGCCCCAGGTCGGATGGCTCGACGGTACCCATTCCCTGCAGTTCAGTTCCGGTTCCAATCAGCAGACCTATGTCGGCAGTGCCTTCGAGAACTGGTTCGACGACTATTTCAATGGGGCGTCGTGGCTGACGGAGAACGGGGGCAGCACCTACTCCTTCAGCCTCGTGCATGGCTTCCGGCAGGCGGATGGTGCCACCCCTGACCGCAATCAGGTGACCGGCAGCTTCGCCGGAGTCCATGATCGGCGGGTCGGCAGCCAGATCCTCAGTTTCGAGGGCGAGATGGCGCTGCTGAACGGGGACATCGGCAACGGCGGTGCCGGCCAGACCGACGCACTGGACTATTCGGTGCTGGCGCAGGTCAGTGGCCGCTCCGAAAGCTCTCCGCTTACCTACAGTTTCCGCTTCGACCAGACCGGGGCGGAGTTCCAGCCGAACGGTGGTGTCGTCTCCTCCGACCGCCGCACGTTCGACCTGCGGGCCGGATACAGGCTGGAGAACGGGCTGGCACTGCGCGGTCGCCTGCAACAGTTCACGGACGCCTTCACGCGTGCCAACAGCACCGACACCCAGGTTGCGGGCGTGACGGTCAGTGGCCCTCTTCGGCTGAGCGACAGCCGTACCGTCTCCATGACCTGGGACAGCTTCCTGCAGGATGTCGAGAACGACAACAGCACCACTGAATCCCTGACGGCCTCATCCCGTCTCGGCCTCTCGGCACCGATTGCCAGCGGCTGGACCGGGCGGGCCAACCTGTTCTACCAGCACGTGGACGATCAGGCGGCCAACACGCTGGCGACGACGCGGGAGGTGGCGCTGAACGCGACACATGGTCTGGAACTGGGCGGGTTTCGCGGCAGCGTGACTCCGGGCCTGCTCTGGCGGCTGATCAAGGGTGCGGGCAATGACGAGGCAGACTTCGGCGCCACGCTGGCGGCCAACATGTTTCGCGGCAACCATTCTCTGAACGCCAACTACCGTTTCCTGTTCCAGGATCAGGCAGGCAACAACGTGCTGGAGTCGGCAGCGCATACCCTGTCCGCCAACTATGCCTACCGCACAGGCCCCCACAGTTTCGGTACCTCGGTGGATCTGTTCCATCGCCAGCCGGAACCAGGCGGGTTCACGTCTGCCTATCGGGTGGGCGTCTTCTATACGCTGGCGTTCCAGAAGGCCACGGCGGAAGACCGGCAGGCTGCGCAGGCCGCCGTCTCCCCGTCGCTGATTCCGATTGCAGAGGGTGAGTTTCCGGCGGAGCTGGACCTGATCGACCTGACACCCAGCATGTCGCTGGCCGAGGCACGCGGGCGCTTGCAGGCTGCCGGGATCAGCGGAGGCGTCGAACAGCCCGGCGCGGTTGTCTATCAGGCGGCCTATCTGCCGCAGGTCGCCAATCCGCAACGGATTGCCCTGCTGCATGACGGGGCCCGACTGGTGAAATCCGCTGCCATCTTCGATCTGGTGGCAACCGGAGATCCTGTCGGCGTGCAGCAGGTGTTCCAGGATATCCAGCGCATCCTGATCCAGCGCTATGGCACCCCGGAGGTGTTCGAGCGTGGTGAGTTCGGTGCCGATTTCGTGCAGCAGATCAACAGCAACGAACTGATCCGCATCAGCGAATGGCGCACGCCGGAGGGCACGCTGCGCCTCGGCTTGCCGCGCCGGACGGACGGCACCGTGCGGATCGAACTGCAGTATGCCGGACGTTTCCCGCCGCCCGGCCAGACGCGCTGGAGCGTTGAGCAGGTGTTCTGATCGGGGGCGGGTGGAACGGCGGGGCGATGCTGGCTAGTTCCGTCCACCGAGGCGCAGTTTCACGCTCTGTGCCTCTATCGGTTCGGGGGGTGGAACGGCGCAGGTTGCCCGATCGACTGCCGCACCGTCGATGTTCAGGCTGACCTTGCCATCGTCGATGGTACCGGCGTAGCGCCCGACTTTGAAACTGACCCGACCGCTGCCTGTCATCCGCGCCGTGGCGTCCGTCGCCCGACTGTCGCGGTCCAGGTCGATCAGGGTCAGCATGTCGAGTGACGGTGTGGCGCGACGGCTGGTGAAGGCGGCGTGAAACTGGTCGACGGGGGCGATGCCGTTCTTCGTCCTGGCCGGAAACGGGAAACCCTTCGACTGTGCCAGTTCCAGGTCCGGTCCTGCGAGCACCTGAATGGCGGCGCGGGCAGCGCCATTGCGCACGACGGCGAAATTCCTGTCGGTGTCGGTCAGCGGCTCGGCGGCATGGAAGTTCCATTCCCACTTTCGTTCCCTGTCGGCAACCATCCGGTCAGCGACGAGCACCCGACCGCCGGGCAGGGAAATGAGGGTCCGCAGCGCGCGGCTGATGCCCTGGCCATAGGCGCCGGACGCATCACCGCGCATGACCACGACCCCGCCACAGCGCCAGTATCCCAGCAGGCGGCCCCTGGCGCCTGGATCGTCGATGGGTTGCCCCATCCCACCGTCGAAGGTGATGGCGTTGTGTGCCCGCGTCTGGCGCGTCCAGCCATCATGATGCTTCGAGCGGTAGTCGTCGTAGTAGCCGCTGTCGAGCAGCAGCGGTTGCCCCCGTCCCATGATGGTGAAGGCGTTCTGGTCGGCGTGGCTGTGACTGAAGGAGCCGAACTGGCTCGACTTGAACAGGACCGAATAGCGTTCGGGGTCGCTGATGTCGGTGTGGATCACACCCCAGCCGATGTCGGGGAAGATCGCTGCATCGGGGATGGCATCCAGTTGCAGCGCGGGGTCGGGGTTGTCGCTCTGATCGCTGAACAGCCGGGGCCACAGCAGGGCATTGGTCAGTGGCGCAGCCTTGCCTGTCCGGGCCACCAGATGGGATTGCCAGCCGTCCAGCAGCGGGTCCGCAAAGGCACCGCGACCGCGTTCGGAATAGAGTCGGGCGATCTCCGACCAGAGTTCGGGACGCAGATACTCGCCGCCGTCGCCGAACCCTGTATAGGCGACACCCGGCGGGGCGAAATAGGTCAGGAACTCCGCAAAGTTCCGTACCCATGCGGTATCGAAATAGGGAAAGCCGGTGCTGTTGTGGATCACGTCCCAGCTGTCGACGTGATTGACGAATTCCCAGACGCCGTAGTTCACGCCGTTGGAATAGCCACCGTCACCGCCACCCCAAGGTGTCACGATCATGGAGATGAGGGGGTAGCTGTCGCGGAACCAGAGCCGGGCGCGGTCGGAATCACCGCTCAACAGTGACGCGATGGCCAGCACATGGGTCATGATCTGGAACCCGTGCGAACTGAGTGCGAACTGCTCCAGATTTCCGTGGTCGTTCAGCATGAAATAGTCGAAGGCCGGTTGCGTCCTGTCCTCGATATGACGCTGGACCCGAAGCTGGGTCTGACGGTCCATGTCGCTCTTCAGGATGTCGTAGGCACGGGCCACGGTCTTCGCCAGCCGGATGTTCAGCAGGTCATTGCCGTCGTGGCCGGTGCGGCCCAGCGGGTTCTCCCCGATCAGGTTGTCGAGATAGAGCAGCGCCACCTGCGTCGCCTGCCGGCGAACCGCCTGCTGCCGATGCACCTTCGCGACCGCCAGGGCATCGTCGATCCTGCGCATGATCTGGCGAAGGGCGGAACGGCTGCCGTCGCTGCGCTGCCGGGCGAAGGCCTCGGCTTCCGGGGCCTCCTTCAGAAAGCGGCGGGCGACGGTCTCGAACACCTGCCATTGTGCCGGGGTCAGAAGCGCGGGGTCGAACCGACCGCTCGCAGGGTCCGCAGGCAGTGACCGCGGGCGCTTGCGTGCCTTGGCGCGGTCGAAGGCGTCCCAGACGGGCGGGACGGAGAGGTTTATTCCATCCTGTCGGACTTCGAAGATCCTCGGTGTGGACCAGCCTTCGGGATCGGCGACCCGGCTGCTCCTGTCGGGCAGGGGGCGACCGTAGGAATCCAGCCGTCGCACCTGCCAGGTATATCTGCCCGGTTCCATCGGACGGTCGGGCCGGAACGCGGTTGCCTGCGTCACGAACTGCATGTAGCGCTGGCCGTCGCGCGCGATCCGGACCTCGAAACTGTAGCGGTCCTGCCCCGAACGCCAGCCGAAGGCCGGTGGGTTCTCCAGCGCGACCAGATTGTCCTCCGGCATCTCCCGCATTTCCTTGCCACCCTGCGGGGTGATCCAGTCCTGCAGGCTGCGCGGCAGGGTCGGTGGATTCTGGTGCGGGTCGTACCAGCCGTCCGCGACAGCCGGGGCAGGGAGACCCGCAGAGAGACCGGCGGTCAGAGCCGTACCGACAACCAGATGCCGTAACAGGCTCCGCATCAGTTGTCTCCGCCGGACTCCGCCTCTGCGGCCGCGTCATTGGCTTGCACCAGCGCCGCAATGACCGTGCGCCGCCAGGTCTTCTCGGCTTCCGGCCAGAGCTGTTCCAGTGCCTGCTCCGGCGTGCGCGCGGCCCGATGGGCACGTTCGCTGATCAGGGCAACATAGGCGTTCGCCAGGGAGACGATCTGGGCCGGAACCAGCAGGTTGTCGCCACTGACCCCGTTCGGTCGACCACTGCCGTCCAGACGCTCCTGCATCTGACGCAGGGTCTCGACCACCGGTCCATCGAAGGGAATACCCTCCACTAGATCTGCGGAATGCAGGATGCTGTCGCGGACCTCGGCCAGTTCATCGGGGGTCAGCCCCTCCGTCTTGGTCAGGATCGCCGGATCGATGCGCAGCTTGCCCAGGTTCATCAGGCGTGCGGCGGTTTCCGCTGCCACGATCTGCGGTCTGGGCAGCTTCATGGCTTCGGCCATCCGCCGCGAAAGCCGTGCAACCCGATGCGAATGGTACGCGGCAAACTGGTCACGGGCGTCAATCAGATCGACCAGGACGTTGACCAGCGCATCAAGCTGTGCCGCCCGCGCTTCCCGCTCCACGACGATCTCGGTCAAGTTCTCGGCGACAATCAGCACGCCATCGTCATCCAGCGGCACATGAATGCGCTGGATCACGGAACGATTCGCCCCGGCCCCGTGGTCGTCCACGTACCGCATGGTCTGATGGCCTTCCCGCACCATGGCGTTGGCCGCATGCAGGGGGGCGCTGCCGCCGGGGCCGAGCAGGTTGATCAGCGGCATGCCCTCCGCCTCATTCGCCGGGATACCGATGTGGTCGAAGGCGGCGCGGTTGCCGAACAGTACCTTCTCCTCCCGGTCGACCGCTGTGATGCCGTTGGGGACAGCGTCTGCCACGTTGCGCAGCAGACGGCTCAGGCGGTCGGATTCCTTCAGTGCGACCGACAGGTTGCTCGCCGCATCCGCCAGCCGGTCGCTGATGGCGTGACGCCAGACGGCGACTACAGTGGCGGCTGCCAGCAGCAGCGCCAGCAACAGGGTGCCCGAGATCAGCCAGATGCGGCGAATGCCACCGGACAGGGCCTGGTCGCTCGGGATCTGCCGGATCAGTGTCCAGCCGGTACCGATGATCTGTCGGCTGACCGCCAGTACCTCATCACCGGCATAGCCGACGAAGCTGCCACTGCCGGCCGGCATGCCCTGCAGGGCGACCGCCGCCCGCTCGGCCATGGAGGCCGGGATCTGGCGCGTGAGCGGCGCGGCCCCGTCGTCGAGAGGACTCAGATAGCGGATATGGCTGTCGTTGAAATCTGTCAGGAAGGTCTCGGCACCGCTTGTCGTGTCGCCGGGTTGTTCCAGCCGATGAAAGAAGTCATCACCGAGCGGTCGGATGGCCACAAGCAGGCCGATCCCGCCATCGGTGCTGCCTTCGGGGGCGCTGATGGCACTGAACAGCGCGATCATGGCCGTGCCGTCACCCGCCGCGAACGGGGGCGAAACCCGGACCTGGCCGGGTCGCAGACTGTCCGGCAACAGGGATGTCGGATCAGGTGCGCCGGGGGTCTGGGCGACAATGTTGTTGCTGGCATCCAGCAGGATCAGACCACCCTGGGCAGACGTATCGTGGCCAGCCGTCGCCACCTGACCGCGCGGCGACAGGTAGCCGCCACGTTCTGCCTCTGACGTCATCAGCCCTTCGATATAGAGGCGGCTGCTGTCGGTTTCCTCCCGCGCCAGTTCCGGGTCGGCAAGGTCGACCAGATGGAACTGCACGGTGCGGTTTGCCGCCAGTCGGAGCACTTCGCCGCGACGTTCGTTGAGCCAGTCCTCCACGGCCGCCTTGCGACTGTCGGCCACCAGGCCCAGGCGGATCTCCCATTCGGCAGTCAGGCGGTCACGTTCACTGTCCGCGAACCAGACAATGCCCAGCACCGCCACGATCGCCACGAGCAGCAGCGCCACAAGGGCCCGCGCGGCGCGCCGACGCATCTGGCGCCGGTCACCGCCTATGGCATCGGAAATCGCGGAAACGCTTGTTTCGGTCATGACAGGTCCAGCCTGAAAGGTGCAGACCAGTGTAGCGCTAACCAATCATGCTGAACAAAGCGTTTACCAGTGAATGGTGATGGCGGTCAGGTGGCCGGACCTTTCAGTTCGACGACATTGCCGTCCGGGTCGGTGAGGTAGATCGACGGACCGGCGCCCTCCGCGCCGACACGTGTCCTGGTCTCGCCCACCGCCACACCGTGCGCCGCAAGGTGGTCGCGGATGGCCGTCTCGTCCCATGGATCCACGCGGACACAGAAGTGATCCATGTTCCGCGCCGCCGGGGTGGAGGCTTCCGGATCACGGCCAGGTACCAGGTCGATCATGCTGGCCCCGGCACGCATCTGGACCAGCCCCAGGCTCTCGACCGTGCGGGCGACTTCGCAGCCCAGGACATTGGTGTAGAAGTCGAGGGCGCGGTCCATCTCGCTGACGTGAAGGACAACATGATCGATCCTTGCGATACTCAGTGACATGAACGGGTTCCTCTTCTCGCTGCTGGTTGCAGCTTCTATCTGGTTCACGCCCGCCCGTCCGGCAATGGCGGAAGACATGCCTGACCGGCCCGCGCCGCCCGTATCGGGCCATGCGCTTGCGACCCCCGCTGTGCAGGAGATGCAGCGCGACAGCTTTGCCAATCCGGCACTGTTCTGGCTGGAGCGGGGGCAGAGTGCCTTCAGCCGGGTCGAGGGTGCGGCGAAGAAGGCCTGCGCGGACTGTCACGGCGCTGCTGATCTGCGCGGTGCCGCCACGACGTTTCCGAAGGTGGTGGATGGGGCGCTGACCGCGCTGGAGGGACAGATCAACCGCTGCCGGACGGTGCGCATGTCCGCACCTGCGCTGGCGCTGGGGTCGGAGGCCATGCTGTCGCTGATGCTCGCCGTGCGGGAACGCTCCGACGGGATGCCGATGGCCGTGCGCGTGGATGGCGCTGCCCGTCCCTACCTCGATCGCGGTCGGGCCCTCTATACCGAACGGCGGGGCCAGATGAACCTGGCCTGCTTCCAGTGCCACGACGAACGCGTCGGCCTGTGGTTGCGGGGGGAGCAACTGACGCAGGGTCAGACCAATGGGCTGCCCGGGTACCTGCTGCGCTGGGGAGAGGTCGGGTCGGTGCATCGCCGCTTCCGGTTCTGCGACGACCAGCGTCTGGCGGAACCTGGCGCACTCGGCTCCGACGATTATCTGGCGCTGGAGCTCTATGCCGCCTGGCGCGGCAACGGGCTGCCGGTGGAGGCGCTGGCCGTCCGGCGATAGCGGAATGGCCACTATCGCCGCAGCACCGATTCCATCCCGTGCGAGAACCATCTAATGTGCCCGGCAGCCACCGGCATCCGGGCCGGAAACCTGAGGGGGAGAGCAAGACCATGATGTTTGATCTGCGCGGCAAGACCGCCATCGTTACCGGTTCCACGAAGGGCATCGGCAAGGCCATCGCGGAGGCCTTCGCGAAGCAGGGTGCCAATGTCGTCGTCTCCAGCCGCAAGGCGGACGCGGTGGAGGCCGTCACCAAGGACATCAATGCCAACCACGCCGCAAATGGCGGCAGGGCCATCGGCATTCCGTGCAACATTTCCTACAAGGAACAGCTGGAGCAGCTGGTTGCGGAAACCCGCAAGGAATTCGGTCCCATCGACATCCTGGTCGGCAATGCGGCGGTGAACCCCTACTACGGTTCCTCGCTCGACATCCCTGACGATGCCTTCGACAAGATCATGAACGTGAACATCAAGTCGAACCATTGGCTGTGCTCGATGGTGATCCCGGAAATGATCGAGCGGAAGGACGGCGCGATCATCATCGTGTCCTCCATCGGCGGGCATCGCGGATCGAAGGTGATCGGCGGCTACTGCATCTCCAAGGCCGCCGACATGCAGCTGGTGCGGAACCTGGCCTGCGAGTTCGGCCACCACAACATCCGTGCAAACGCCATCGCGCCGGGCCTGATCAAGACCGACTTCGCCCGCGCGCTCTGGGAAGACCCGAAGTTCCGCGCCCGCTCGGAGGCGCAGGCGCCGCTGAACCGCATTGGTGAGCCTGAGGAGATCGCCGGCCTCGCCGTCTACATGGCGTCGAAGGAAGGCAGCTTCCTCACCGGTCAGACCATCAGCGTCGATGGTGGCGTGACCATCTCCGGCGGCTGAGGCCCCGACACGGCGCTCGCGGACCTGATCCGCGAGCGCCGCTGTCCGCAATGGGTCGGGCGGTACAGGCCTGGCTCAGATTTCCAGCGCGATCTTGCCGAAGTGCCGACCGGCCTGCTGGTGCGCCATGGCTTCCCGGATCCCGGACAGGGGGAAACTGTCGGAGATGACGGGATGGATGTCATGCGCCTCCATCGCCTTGTACATCGCCACATGCATTTCCCGGCTGCCGACGGTGATGCCCTGGATGCGGCTGTTGGTCATCAGCACGAAACCCATGTTGACCTCGCTCTTCTGCCCGGCGAGCACACCGATCATGGCAATGGTGCCGCCGATCCGCACAGCGCGGAGTGACTGGCCGAGCGTGCCAGCGCCGCCGACTTCCACCACCAGATCGACACCGGCACCGCCGGTCAGGCTCTTTGCTGCCTTGCCCCAGTCGGTGATGTCGCGATAGTTCAGCACCTGATCCGCGCCAAGCTCACGCAGCTTCGCGGCCTTGGCATCGGAGGAGGTCGTGGCGATCACCCGCGCGCTCATCGCCTTGGCGAACTGCAGCGCGAAGATGGAGACGCCGCCGGTGCCCTGGGTCAGGACCCAGTCGCCGGGCCGGATGCGACCCTGTTCCACCACGGCCTGCCAGGCGGTCAGCCCGGCGCAGACAGTGCTCGCAGCCTCGGCATCTGAAAGGAAGGTCGGTGTCCGCACCAGTCCATGTTCGGGAAAGCACTGGAATTCCGCTGCACAGCCCTGCGCCGATCCCCCCAGCGCGCGGGCCATGCCCTGTGCCGTCGGCTCCCCGCCCAGCCAGTCGGGGAAGAAGATCGGCGTCACCCGGTCACCGGGCTTGAAGGCGGTCACGCCTGCCCCGACAGAGGCCACTTCGCCCGCGCCATCGGACAGGGGGATCAGCCCGTCCTGCTTCTGCTTCGAGCCGTAGCCACCCTCCACCGTGATCAGGTCGCGGTAGTTCAGCGAGCTGGCGCGGATGCGGACCTTGACCTCGCCGGGTCCCGGCTCCGGCTCCGCCACGTCGGTGATTGTCAGATTGGCAATGCCGGGCGTCGTCAGCAGTGCAGCCTTCATGTTGTTGTCTCCCCGTTGTGGTGTTTGTCCATGGACCGCAAACGACTCAGTCAGCGCGCAAGTGACTCAAACCGTTTCCACGCCGCACCAGTCGGCCATGAACAGCGCTACCGTGCGCGTGACCTCCCGCGTCGAGCTGATGCTGACGCGTTCGTCGAAGCCATGGATATGTTCCGACACCGGCCCGTAGACAAGGGCGGGCGTGTCGTCATAGAGCACCGCCACGCGCGCATCCAGGTAGGCGGGAATGGTCGCATCGGTCAGGGCCACGTCCCGCACGCGCTGGTGCGCCGCGGCCAGGCAGGCCTCCGCATCCGAGCCAGGTTCCAGCGTATAGCCCTCCGCCGTGAAGCCATTGTAGGTGACGCTGGGCGGATGGTTGGACAGGAACGGATCGTCGATGCAGGCCGACCGCAGGGCCTGCTCGACGCGCTGCTTCGCCTCCTCCACCGAGGTGCCGGGATAGATGCCGGCCCGCACGTCGAAGCGGCACCACGCCGGGACGGAGGAAGCCCAGTCTCCGCCCGCGATCTTGCCGATGTTGATGGTGATCGGCTTGGCCATGTCCTCGAAATAGCGGTGCTCGCCCTTCTCCGCATTCATCTCGGTTTCCAGGCCCTGCAGGGCGTTGATCAGGCTGTAGGCGGCGATGATGGCGCTGGAGCCGACGGTGGATTCATAGACATGCGCCGGGCGGCCCCGCACCTCCACCTGGAACCAGAGCACGCCCACATTGGCGCGCACCAGGCAGTCGTGTGTCGGTTCCGTGATCAGCACCGCGTCGGCGTGATAGCCGCGTGTCAGACAGGCGAGAGCGCCGTTTCCGGTGCATTCCTCTTCGGTGACCGACTGCATGTAGACCGTCGCGGCAGGCTGCACCCCGGCCCGTTTCAGCGCATCCAGCGCGAACAGGTTGGCGGCGATCCCGGCCTTCATGTCGCCGGAACCACGACCATACAGCCAGTCGCCATCGATGCGCGGCTCATAGGGTGGGGCGGTCCACATGTCGAGGGGGCCGACAGGGACCACATCGACATGACCGTTCAGGATCAGGGACCGGCCGGTCTTCTGACGCGGGCGATGGGTGCCGACCACATTGACCGCATTGTCGTAGGAAACATTGACTGGGGAGAAGCCCGGATGATGCTCGATGTCGCCCACGTCGATGGTCCATCGGTCCATCTTCAGGCCACGGTCGGCAAAGGCGTCATGCAGGAAGTCCTGGGCGGTATGCTCCTGACCCCGCTGGGAGGGGAAGCGGACAAGGTCCTGCGTGAAGGCGATCTGCGCGTCGAAGCCGCGATCCACCTCCGCCACGATACGTTTCGCCAGTTCCTGGTCGACCATTGCACGCCTCCTCCGCGTCGATTGCCATTGTCTGTCGGCTGTGCCCATACTCACCGCCAGAGACATGTCGCGACAAGGGAGGAATCGCCATGGCTGCCCACAATCCGCGCACCGATCTGGCGACGCATGACGTCTTCAACCAGCCGCCGCCGCTGGAGGACTACAATCTCTGCCGCTCAGACCCGGCGCTGGTGGAAGCCCTGACGCGGGAAGGTGCGGCGGCGCACGCCGGGGCAGTCGATGCCTATGGTGCCGAACTGGGACTGTCGGAGACCCTGGAGCACGGCCGACTTGCCAATGTCTTTCCGCCGGTGCTGAAGACCCATGACCGCTACGGCCAGCGGGTGGACGAGGCGGAGTTCCATCCCGGCTACCACGCCCTGATGGCGCTGGGCATGAAGCATGGACAGCACTCCATTGCCTGGGAGGGCAAGCCCGGCGGTCACGTGGCTCACGCGGCCATGCTGTACATGATGTATCAGGTGGAGGCGGGGGTCTGCTGCCCGCTGACCATGACCTACGCCGTGAAACCCGCCCTGCAGCACCAGCCGGAGGCGACGGCCTTCTGGCAGGAAGGTGTGATGAGCCGGTCCTACGACAGCCGCTCCATCCCCGCCGCGCAGAAGTCGGGACTGACCATGGGCATGGCGATGACGGAGAAGCAGGGCGGGTCCGACATCCGCGCCAATACCACGCGTGCGGTGGCGCGCGGCCGTCAGGGGCCGGGGGAGATCTATGAGCTGACCGGCCACAAGTGGTTCTGTTCCGCCCCCATGTGCGATGCCTTCCTGACCCTGGCCTATACGGAGGAGGATGCCGGTGTTTCCTGCTTTCTGGTGCCGCGCTGGCGTCAGGACGGCAGTCGCAACGCCATCCAGCTTCAGCGCCTGAAGGACAAGCTGGGCAACAAGTCGAATGCCTCCAGCGAGATCGAGTATCACGGGGCCGAGGCGATGATGGTGGGGGAGGAAGGGCGCGGCGTCCGCACCATCATCTCCATGGTCACCCACACGCGGCTGGACTGCACCATCGGCCCGACGGCCCTGATGCGGCAGGCCGTGATTCAGGCCGGACACCATGTGGAGCACCGAATGGCGTTCCAGCGGAAGCTGTCGCAGCAGCCGCTGATGCGCAATGTCGTCGCCGACCTGTCGCTGGAGCAGGAGGCCGCGACCATGCTGTCCATGCGCCTTGCCCGCGCCTTCGACGAGGGCGCGAGCGATGAGCAGGCCGCAGCCTTTGCCCGCCTGGGCGTCGCGGTCGGCAAGTACTGGACCTGCAAGCGCGTCGGCGTGGTGGTGGGCGAAGCCATGGAGTGTCTGGGGGGTGCGGGCTATGTGGAGGAGACCATCCTGCCGCGCCTCTATCGTGAGTCACCGCTGAACGGCATCTGGGAGGGGTCGGGCAATGTCATCTGCCTGGACGTGCTGCGCGCCATGCAGCGGGAGCCGGAATCGGTGGAGGCCTTCGTGGCCGAGATCAGTGCCGCGCGCGGACGCGATACCCGCCTCGACCGGGCCATCGACGGTCTGATGGCGGAACTGGGACGGCTGGAGGATATCGAGTTCCGTGCCCGTGCGGTGGTGGAGCGGATGGCGCTGACACTGCAGGCCACGCTGCTGACCGCCCACGCGCCGACAGCCGTCGCCAACGCCTTCCTCGCCAGCCGCCTCGACGGCAACTGGGGCCACGCCTTCGGCACCCTGGAACCGGGTCTGGAGCTGCAGCCGATGATTGATCGCGCAACCCCCGTCGCGGCGTGAGGGGGCGACACGTCCTGCTGTCCGGCGACCGCGCCGCCGTTCAGATGCGGCGGGGCATCCCGGCCCAATAGGGTTCTCGGATCTTGCGCTTGAAGATCTTGCCCGAATCCTCGCGCGGCAGGGCTTCGTCGATCACCACCTTGCGGGGTACCTTGAACTTGGCCAGGTGCTGGCGCAGGAAGGACTGCACGTCCTCCGGTGCCAGGCTTGGGTCCGTGACCTCGATATGGGCGGCCAGGGACTCGCCGAACTCCGCGTCCGGAATGCCGAAGACGGCGCAGTCCCGCACACCGGGGCAACCGATCAGCACCTTCTCGATCTCGGCGGGGTAGATGTTCACGCCACCGGATATCACCATGTCGTTCTTGCGGTCGGCCAGGAACAGGCAGCCGTCCTCGTCCAGCCAGCCCATGTCGCCGTTGGTCAGGAAACCGTCGATTTCCATTTCCTTCCGCGCGGCATCACGCTTGTTGTAGGTGAAGTCGGTGCGGTTCGGGCGCCAGATGTAGACCTCGCCGATCTCGCCCGTCGGTACATCCTTGCCGTCATCGTCCAGGATTCGGATGACATTGCCCGCGATCGGCTTGCCCACCGTGCCGTGCTTGGACAGCGCCATCTCGCTGGTGACCACGGTGACGATGCCGTTCTCCGTCGAGCCGTAATATTCGTAGATCACCGGTCCCCACCAGTCGATCATCTGCTTCTTCGCATCCGGCGGGCAGGGGGCCGCGCCATGGATGACGTGCACCAGGCTGGAGACATCGTATTTCGCGCGAACCTCCGGCGGCAGGCGTAGCAGGCGGACGAACATGGTCGGCACCACATGCATGTGGGTCAGCTTCAGTTCGTCGATCATCCGCAGCAGGTCCTCGGCATCGAAGCGCGCCTGCAGGTAGATCGTGCCGCCACCGCGGGCCGCCGCCAGGCCATAGGCATTGGGGGCACTGTGGTACATCGGCCCGGTCATGGCACAGCGGATGCCGGAGGAATCGGCGGGAACGCCGAAGCCTTCGAAGACCATCTGCGTGGTCTGGGCCTGCGCGTCCTCGTCCATCGGATCACGCCGCACGCCCTTCGGGTTACCGGTGGTGCCGGAGGTATAGATCATGGTGCCACGGCTGGCAGGCGGCAGTTCGGTCCAGGGTTCCCGGTCGGCAATGAAGTCCGACCAGAGCACCGCGCCCTCCGGCAGGTCCACCGCTGCATTGACGCCATAGGCTGCCGCGATCTCGTCCGGTGTCGGCACCACGACGACCAGCACGCCATCGGGGATCGAGTCCTGGATCGGCGGCAGCAGGTCGGAATGGATCACCACCACCTTCGCGTCGCAGTCACGCAGGATGTAGGTGGCTTCCTCCGCCGTGTAATGCCAGTTGATCGGGGTGGCATAGGCACCAATCTGGGCGCAGGCGCCCGAGGCCTCGAAGAAGGGAAAGTCATTGCGCAGGTAAAGTGCGACGCAGTCGTCCAGGCCGATGCCTGATTCATGCAGCGCCCGCGCCGCCCTGGCCGTGTTCAGCGTCCGCTGTTCCATGGTCAGAACCCGGTTGCCGCTGATGATCTCTCCCGTCATGCCGATCCATCCTCCCCGATCGTGAGTGCCGTTTTCGCACAGCCTTGCCGCCGGACCTTGGATGGTCCGTATCAGGCAATGCACCCTGCCACGTTGTTCAGTCGTCCACCACGCTGAAACGACGGCTGTCGAAGACACGCAGCACTGCATCGAGGTCATGGCCCCGTTTCAGCACGCGGCCGTCGCGGGAGAGTACCTGAAAGGCACCCTGCTTGCGGTCCAGTTTCGGGGTCTTGGTGATGCGGAACAGCGGCGATTCGGCTGCGCGCTGGAAGACGGCGAATGTCGCCTGCTCCGGCCCGTGGGCGATGGCGTAGTCGCGCCAGTGGCCGTTCGCCACCATGTTGCCATAGACATTCAGGATGCGACCGAGTTCCCGCCGGTCGAAACAGACATCCATGGTGCCGGCGCTGTTTCCTGACTGTCTTGTTGCGCCCGGCACGGATGCACGTCCCCGCCGGGCTTCGGTACTGTAGTCGTCGAGATTGACCACCTCTCCCATCAGCAACCCCCTTGCAACAGTGTGAAGGAATGATGACAGGCCGGGCCGGGCAGGGGAAGGGGGCCAGCGGTTTGTCCTGTCACATTCGCTGTTCCGTCGGCGCGTCAGGGAATCGGCCAGGGTCTGCCGGCGCAAGAGCCGATATGCAGGGAAGGATCTGACGCAGGACTGGCTGGTTCAGCCGTTTGACCGGGCTGGCATCAACGCCCCGGCGGACCGCCGCCCCCGCCCCGCAGACCACGTGCGGGGGAATAGATCCACAGCGCCGCACCGGCGAACAGCACGAAGGCCAGCAGGGACCAGCCCAGGTGTGCGGGCGCCGCCTGCCAATAGAGCGAGAAGCGGATGAATTCCACCACATGGGTGAAGGGATTGATCTGGCAGATCCAGTAGAGCGTCTCGCTGGTTTCCTGCATCTTCCACAGCGGATAGAGCGCGGAAGACAGGAAGAACATCGGGAAGATGACGAAGTTCATGATCCCGGCGAAGTTCTCCAGTTGCTTGATGGCGGCAGCCAGCACCAGACCGAGGCTGCCCAGCATCAGCCCGCCCAGCAGCAGCGACGGCAGCACCGCGATCAGGCCGCTGACGGGCAGATCGACGCCAAAGGCCAGCGCGATCAGCAGGAAGGCGTAGACCTGCAGGATGGAGACGAAGGATCCGGCCAGCAGGCGGCAGAAGATCAGGTACCAGCGCGGCAGCGGCGTCGTCAGCAGCATCCGCATCGACCCCATTTCCCGGTCATAGACCAGCGACAGCGAACTCTGCATGCCGTTGAACAGGATCACCATCGCCGCCAGCCCGGGCACGATGTAGACCTCGTAGGGGATGTATGTCGTGTAGGGATCGATGATCGACAGGCCCAGCGCGGTACGGAATCCGGCGGCGAAGACGATCAGCCAGACCAGCGGGCGCACCAGTGCCGCCAGAAACCGCTCCCGCTGCTGGAAGAAGCGCAGGGTCTCCCGGATCAGGATTCCATGCATGCAGCGCAGCCAGTGATTGGTCATGCCGCCCCTCCCGCATCCTGCCGGGTCAGGCCCTTCAGCGGGGCCTGTGGCTTGCGTTCGGTCAGCTGGTTGAACAGCGTGGCCAGGTCGTCGCAGTCATGTTCGTCCAGCAGGGCACGCGCCTCCCCCTGCGTCCGCACCGCCCCCTGATGCAGCAGCACGATGCGGTCGCCGGCCCGGGCCTCGTCGATCAGATGCGTGGCCCAGAGAACGGTCGCCTGTCCGTCGCTGGCAAGGTCATGCACATCATCGACAATGCGCTGGCGGGTCGGAATGTCCAGACCGACGGTGGGCTCGTCCAGCAGCAGCACCTGCGGCTGGTGCAGCAGGGCGCGCGCGATCTCCAGCCGCCGCCGGTGACCGCCATTCAGCGCCCGCACCCGGTCTCTTCGCCGGTCACTCAGGGACAGGCGTTCCAGCTGCGCGTCGATGCGGCGGCTGGCGTCCTTGCCGCTCATGCCCCGCAGGCGGGCGAAGTAGCGCAGGTTCTGTTCGACGGACAGGTCGAGATCCAGCGTCTGGGCCTGGAACACGATGCCAAGCCCGGCCAGCGCGGCGCGGGGGGCGGTCGAAATGTCGTGTCCGGCGATGGCGATGCGCCCGGCCTGCAGGGGCAGCAACTGCGTAAGCAGGGTATAGAGGGTCGACTTCCCCGCCCCGTTGGGACCAAGCAGCAGGGCAAAAGACCCCTTCCGGACCTCGAAGCTGACGTCGTTCAATGCCTGCTTCGCGCCGTAGTGGTGGCTGACCCCGGCAATGGACAGGATCGGGGACATGTCCGGTGCCGGGCTCACAGCGTGCCGGACCGATGGCCCTTGCGCTGCACGATATTGGCAGGGGCCTCAAGGTCGGCGAAGCCGGCTTCCTGCTTTGCCATCTGGGCCTGGATGGCGGTCGGGACATCGTCGCCGATCAGCATCGCCGCGTTCCAGGTGGCGACATAGTTCAGCGCATCCGATACCGAGTGATCGCGGGCATAGTTCAGCATCTCCTTCACGCCTGCCATGGCGAGCGGGGAGCGGGCGGCGATCTGTTTCGCGACATCCATGACATGCGCCATCATGGCTGCCTGATCGTCAAAGACCTCGTTCAGCAGGCCATGGCGCATCGCCTCCGATGCGGGCATGCGCCGGCCGGTGAAGGCCAGTTCCCGCGCCACCCCCTGCGGGATCAGATGCGGCAGGCGCTGCAGCGTGCCGACATCGGCGGCCATGCCGATATTGATTTCCTGAATCGCGATGAAGGCATCGGCGCTGGCGTAGCGGCAGTCACAGGCGGTGATCAGGTCAACGCCGCCACCGATGCAGGCTCCGTGGATCGCGGCCAGCACCGGGACCTGGCAGCGTTCGATGACGTTGAATGTCTCCTGCATCTCCAGCACCGTGCGGCGCAGGCGATGCCGCTCCCGCGCCGGTTCGGCCTTGCTGTTCGACTGGAACAGCGTGGCGAAATCCTGCAGGTCGAGGCCGGAGGTGAAATGCCGGCCACGGCCCGAGATCACCACGCAGCGCACATCCGTCCGCTCCCCGATCTCCGCGAACACATCCACCATCTCCTGCCAGAAGGCCCGGTTCATGGCGTTCATCTTTTCCGGCCGGTCGAGTTCGACCAAGGCGACGTGATCGGTCACGGAAAGGACAAGGCTGGTGTAGGTCATGGCAGGACTCCGGCAGGCAGGTTCAGTCGATAACAACGGAAAGGCGCCCACAGCACAAGTCTGCGGACGCCCCCGGAAAAGGTTTCGCGATGCGGTGCGGGCGGTCTATTCGGCCGCCGCCACCCCGACCTCGCGCTCGACGAACTTCTTCGCGTCGAAGTCCTCGGCAACCTTGTTGTCATGTTCCAGCAGGGCTTCGGCATCGATCTCCGAATACTGGATCACGCCCATGTCGTTGTAGGCCTTGCGGACACCCTCGCCCCAGAGGCCGATGTCCTTCACGGTCGGCACGATGCGGGTGAACAGGCGCTGGCGGAACTGGCCCATGACCTCGCTCTTGTCGACGACCTTGGCGATCTCGGCCTGTGAGAAGCCGATATTCTCCCAGACCTCGGTCTGCAGGAAACGGTCACGCATGTGGTAGCAGGCTTCGACCACGAATTCCTCGCGCTCCTTGCGCTCGGCGTCGCTCAGTTGCGGATAGTAGTCGCGCAGTGCCAGCCGCCCGAAGGCCACGTGCCGGGCCTCGTCCTGCATGACATAGGCGTTGACGGCCTGGGCCAGCGTGTTGCCGGCCTGATCGCGCAGCCGCTGGAACGCGGCCAGCGCCAGCCCCTCGATCAGGATCTGCATGGTCAGATAGGTCATGTCCCAGCGACGGTCGGTCAGGCCCTGTTCCAGCAGGGTCTTCAGGCCGGGCGTGATCGGATAGGCAAGCTGCACCTTCTCGTGCAGCAGGCGGGAAAAGGCCTCCACATGCCGCGCCTCGTCCATCACCTGCGTCGCAGCGTAGAACTTGGAATCCGCATCCGGCACCGTGGCGACGATCTTCGCCGTGGCGATCAGGGCACCCTGCTCACCGTGCAGGAACTGGCTGATGGTGCCCGACTGCAGGTGACGGCGCACTTCCGCCTTGTTCTTGTCGTTCATCTTGTTCCAGGCGTCGGACCCGAAGATGGCAATGCTTTCGTCGGGCAGCGACATGGGGTTGTCCCAGTCCACTTCCTCCGACCAGTCAATGCGCTCCGCCGCATCCCACTGCTGCTTCTTGCCCTTGTCGTAGAGCTGCAGCAGCGTTTCCCGCTCGTCATCATATTCCCAGGTGAAATTGATCTCCGTGGCACCGTCGAAATGCCACTGGGTCTGCTCCACCGGAAGGGTGTAGAGATGCCTTGTCGCCATGATTGTCTCCCAGATTTGCAAGTTTCTTGATTGCCGTCATGCTGACCATCAAATGACTGCCGGTCAACAGTTCCGGAAGCCAGCCTTAACCCTTCATTCAGCTTGATCGAAGAGACTGCGACGCAACCGGGAGACCCCGTTCTCCATTGATCCGACAACCGCGTTCGCAGGGCATGATGGCAAAGATCAGCGAGGGACCGATCACTGACGACGGGCATGGGCTGATTCTGGAGGGACGTTACCTCATCCGGACGGACCAGCCCCTGTCCCAGCTGTCCCGGCCCGACGCCCAGGCCTGCATGGTGAAGGACAAGCAGGATCCGGATGCGGACCTGTTTGCCCTGCTGACTCCGCCGGACACCTTCGTGCGCCACGACATGGTCGCGGTGTTGCAGGAGAAGCCCCTGAAACGCATGCGCGGACCACAGGCGTCCGGCATCCTGCGCCAGGGCAATGGCAAGCATGTCGGGGCCATCGTGTTCAATCACCGGTCCGCAATTCCCGTCATGCAGGGCATGCCGAAAGTGCGCGAAGCGGACCTGATGGGCACGATCATTCCCGGGCTGATACCCGCGATGCAGGAACTGCAGCAACGCGGCCTGGTCCATCGCAGCATCCGGCCCGAGACCATCCTGCTGACCCGTGGCGGGGACATCCTGCTGGACCAGTGCCTGGTTGGCCTGCCGGGGATGTATCAGCCACCCGTGTTCGAACCCATCGGCATCCAGCTGGCCCAGCAGACGGGACGCGGTGACGGCCTGTCTTGTGACGACGTCTTTGCCTTCGCCGTCTCCGTTTTCCAGATGCTGACGGGCGAACAGCCCGCCAGGGGGATGAAGCCGGACGAGCTCTATGCCCAACGTGTCCTGCGCGGGTCGTACGATGTGCTGCTGAAGCGGCGCAAGTTCGCCACCGCCATCCAGGTGATGTTCGCGGGCAGCCTGCGCGACGAGGATGACCGGCGCTGGACCCATGATGACCTGAACCGCTGGATGAACGGCATCTTCGACATGCCGCGCCCGTCGGGCGGCGGTCGACGCGCCACGCGTCCCTTCATCTTCCGCGATGCCGAGTTCTTCTCGCCGCAGCTTCTCGCCCAGGCGATCCAGAAGAACCCGGAGGATGCCGTTGCCCTGATCCTGAACGGGCGTGTCGAGAAATGGCTGCGCAATATTCTGGTGGATGAGGCGGGGGCTGACATCGTTCGGCGTGGCCTGGAACTGGTTTCCCAGACGAAGTCGGTCACGAAGGAGGAGAAGGCGGATCTGGTCTGCCGATCCATTCTGGCGCTCGATCCGGGGGGACCGATCCGGTATCGCTCGGTCAACTGCACCAGCTCCGGTCTGGCTGGCGGTCTCTGGCATGCCTTCACGAGCAACGATGCGGACTGGCGCGATGACTTTGCGCGTCTGGTGAACTCTTCGCTGCTGGATGAATGGCTTCGGGTTGGCGGACGGGCGGTGCGTGCCGGGCTGCCGGCCAATATCCTGACGCGGATCCGTGCCGTCGCCAAGGAATCAGGTCGTGTCGGCTTCGGGGTTGAGCGGGTGCTCTACGAATTGCTGCAGCGCCAGCCCTGTCTCGGCCCGGAAGTCATGTCGGAGATGCCGCGCACGCCGGGCGAACTGATGTCGGCCCTGGATCGCAAGCTCTCGGACGATGCCGATGCGGACTTTGCGCTGGCCCAGCACTCGGCCGCTTTCCTGGCAGCGCATGACCGGCGGCTGGAACGCAGCCTGCGGACGATACCCAACGGTGACAAGGGTATCGACGGGCTGATCCGGGCGGCCCGGTTCATGGCTGAACTGCAGGAGATGCATCACCGGGTCCCGGTGCCGGGAATCACGCGGGCTTTCGCCAGCGCTCTCGGGCCGGTGACAAAGACGCTGCAGAGCAGGGTGCGGCGCATGGTGGTCGAGAAGAAGATCGAGAGCCTGGTCAAGCGCGGCGACCTGTCGGCCCTGCTGGCGGAACTGGACCTTCTCCGGACCCTGGACCAGGACAAGGCCGAGTTCGAGCAGGCGGTGGCCCAGTACAATCATCTGGAGCATGTCATCGCCCAGCTTTCTGAATTCGGTCCCGGACAGCGCGCACTGGCGATGCATCGCGGCTATCGCTACGCGCAGATGTTCAGCCTTTCGGTCTGCTTCCTGACAGTCTTCTACTTCTCGATGGAGGCGATCCTGTGAGTGCCGCGACAGCAGATGCCAATCCGAAGGCGAAGAAGGCCAAACGGGAGAGTGGCGGCAGGACCACGCTGCTGCTGATGTTCGGCTCCCTTCTGCTGCTGCCCGTCGCGCCGGCAACCTTTGCCCTGATGATGATCTACATGCTGCCGACCCTGCTGCTCGCCATGACCCGCATGCTGCGTGTGCCAGGGGCCATGGCGACGGTCTTCGGCATGAACCTTTCCGGTGCATTGCCCGGGATCGTGGCGCACTGGAGCGGTGACGGGACCTTCGACGGTGCATTCCGCCTGATGGTCGATCCTGAGTACATGCTGATCAACCTGGCCGCATGCGCCATCGGTTTCGCCCTGCTGTTCGCCGCGCCCTTCATTGCCCGGGCCTGGGTCGATATTGCCAGCGCCCGCCTGCGCTCCAGGGCGGTTTCGCAACGCAAGCGGCTGCTCGACGAATGGGGTGACGCGGTGCGCGGCGACCATCCGCCACCGGAGAAGTAGGGCAACACGCCAGGACCCCGTTTCAGCTGGCGTCCCGGCTCCACGGCAGTCACACCAGACGAAACCGGCCCGCGCTTCCGATGAAGCGCGGGCCGGGGCCGTTTCAGTACTGAAGCAGCGTCATTGCAACATCAGATTTGGCAGCCAGAGCGTGATCTGCGGGAACAGCACGACGAAGCCGAGGCCGACGAGCTGCAGCATCACGAAGGGGATGATGCCCTTGTAGATGTCCTGCATCTTCACTTCCTTCGGCGCCACGCCCTTCATGTAGAAGAGCGCAAATCCGAATGGAGGTGTCAGGAACGATGTCTGCAGGTTCACCGCCACAAGTATGGCAAACCAGTAGATCACCTGATCCTGCACCTGCTGGAAGGGCAGCCCCTCCAGTCCCAGATGTCCGGCGAACTCCGGTGCGAACGCCCGGATTACGGGGGAGAACACCGGAAGGATGATCAGTGTGATCTCAAGGAAATCGAAGAAGAAGCCCATGATGAACACGGTGAACATCAGCAGGAACAGCAGCGGCCAGGGACCGAGCTCCAGCCACTCGATGAACTCGATGATCAGGTCCTCGCCATAGACGTTGCGGAACACGGTCGAGAAGGCCGTGGCACCAACGAAGATGAAGAAGATCATCGCGGTCGTCAGGCCGGTCCGGTGACAGACCTCGCGCATCACACTCCAGCTCAGCGTGCGGTTGAACCAGGCCAGAACCATGCTGCCGAAGGCACCGATGCCGGCGGCCTCCGTGGGCGTCGCCCAGCCGGCAAAGATCGAACCCAGCACCATCATGATCAGGAAGATCGGCGGCACGAAGCCCTTCAGGATGCCACCGAAAATGGTGTTGCCTTCCTTTCGGCCTACCCACATGGCGACCACGAAGATCGCCAGGAATGCCAGCAGGCTCCAGTTGATCTGGTCCAGTCCGAGCTGTTCCAGCAGGTACATGGCAACCAGTATCGCGCCGACGTAGGCGAAGAAACGGATGACATTGGCCCGCTTCGTCGGATCCACCTGGATGAGTTCGTCAGGCAGCGGCGGTGCGCATTTCGGGTTCAGGGTGGCCCGCGTCATGATGTAGGCGAAATAGAGGCCTGACAGCAGGAGACCCGGCAAGACGGCACCGATGAACAGGTTGCCCACGGATACCGCCAGCAGATTGGCCATCAGCACCAGCATGATCGACGGCGGGATCAGGATGCCGAGTGTGGCGCTGGCGGCGATCGTGCCTGTCGCCAGCGCATGCTCGTAGCCGCGGTTGATCATCGTCGGCAATGCCAGCAGCGTCATCATCACGACCGAGGCACCGATGATGCCTGTGGTTGCGGCCATGATCGTGCCCATTGCGGTGATCGAGAGCGCCAGACCGCCGGGGACGCGTTTCAGCATCACCTGCAGGATGTGCAGCAGATCGGCCGCCACCTGCGACCGTTCCAGCATCGTCCCCATGAAGACGAAGCAGGGAATGGCGACAAGTATGGGGTTCTGGATCGCCCCGGACGCGCCATCGCCGCCCCAGACCCGGTTGATGACCTGGAAGAAGACCGCGAAGTCGATGATCTCCAGATAGATGCCGACCAGACCGAACAGCAGGGAAATGCCGCCGAGGGCGAAGGCGACAGGCAGGCCCGTGAACAGGGTCAGGGCCAGTGCCAGGAACATGTAGGCGCCGAGATAGTCGTACAGGTGGTCGTCAAGGAACCATTCGATGAATTCCATGGATCAGCGCTCCCCGGCCGGCTTGGCGAGGATGTCATCCTCCAGTGAAACCTTCGGCAATACGGTCTTGTCCGTGAAGTACTGGATCTCCTCCTCGGCGCGCGTGCTGTTCTCCTCCGAACCATAGAGAAAGACGATGGTTCGGATCAGCGTCGCAACGGCTGCGGCGAGCACCAGGACAAAGCCGATCGGCATGCAGCTCTTGATGACATAGCGCCAGGGGATACCGACAAGGGATTCGGACCCCTCACCCTGATGGTAGGACAGGGTCACCATGTCGACCGATTTCCAGATCATGAGGCAGAGGAACGGCACAGCCATGAACAGCAGCCCGAAGAGTTCGATCTTTGCCTGGGATCGGTGGCTCGCCATCTCGCGAAAGATGTCAACGCGCACATGGGCGTTTGTCAGGTAGCCGACGCCAAAGGCAAACATCAGCAGGATGCCGTGGATGTGCCACTGCATGTCCTGAAGGATGAAGGAGACCGAATAGCCGGTCTGGATCGTGATGTCCGCGGACCAGTGACGGATGATGTCGATCTTTCGCGTGATCACATCGAACATGATGATGAAGATAAGCGGCACGATCAGCCAGCTGACGGCGCGTCCGGTGGACCGCGCAAGCCTGTCAACGGCGTCTGCAAAATTGAGCATGTTAAGCGCCCCGTCCCTGTTCTATTCCGGTCATATCTTCCCCCCGAGGCGCAAGGGTTGCGCAGCAGGGACAAGTCGCCGGTTTCATTGGCAGAAGAAACGACCGGCGCGGGGCGCGCGCCGGTCGCGACAAGTCACGTGTCGCTGCGACCCGATCACGAGACCGGGTCGCAGGGCACGAAACATCTTACTTCAGGTAGCCGCGCTCGCCCCAGGCCTTGTAGCTCTCGTGGAACTCGCTGTAGCTGGCATAGAGACGCTTCACGTCCGGGTTGGCCGCCTGCTCTTCGGCAAGGACGGTGGTCCAGGCTTCACGAAGCTGGTCCAGCACCGCGTCGGGCCAGGTGACGTTCTTCACGCCATCAGCTTCGTTGGCCAGCATGGCCGCAGGCTGCAGGGCCTCACCCTCGGCCATTTCGACCGCGATGTTTGCCTTGCAGGCCAGGTCGAAGATTGCCTTCTTCTGGTCGTCCAGTTCATCCCACTTGCCCTGGTTGATCAGGACTTCGTTCGTGGTCGACTGCTGATGCCAGCCCGGATAGTAGTTGAACTTGGCGATCTGGTAGAAGCCAAGGGTCCGGTCGATGGCAGGCATCGAGAACTCGGTGGCATCGATCGTGCCCAGTTCAAGCGCCGGATAGATGTCGCCTGCGGCAAGCTGCTGCGTCGACACACCGAACTTCTGCATGACCTTCGCGCCCATGCCGAAGAAGCGCATCTTCAGACCCTTGAGCTCTTCCAGGCTCTTGATCTCGGTCCGGAACCAGCCCGACGTCTCCGGCGGGATCATGCCGCAGTAATTGTACTTGATGCCGTCGCGACCGTAGAGCTCCTCACCGATCTCGACGCCGCCGCCATACTGCAGCCATGCATTGAACTCCAGCGCACCCGGACCGAACGGCCAGGTCGAAAGGAATGCGAATGCGGAATTCTTGCCCTGGTTCGCGCCCGGCGTGCCGTAGCCCGCCTCGAACGCGCCCTGGCTGACCGGATCGTAGTAGGCATAACCACCGGCAAGCGCGCCCGGCTCGAACACCTTGATATCGAAGTCGCCGTCGCTGGCCTTGTTGACCCAGTCGGCGATGCGATAACCGACCGGGCCGATAACGGCCAGATTCTTGCCGAATGCCGAGTGCATCTTCCAGCGGACCTTCTTGGCCTCCGCGTCCCCAGCGGAGAACGACAGCGCCGCCACCGCAGCCAGTGCCATCACACCAGCAGATTTCATGATTCCGGATTTCATTATTGAACCCTCCCAGACTTGTTTTTTTTACGACCCAACTATTCCGGCTGAACAATGCTGTTTTGTCAAACTCCTATCGGGATGGATCGTTATTCAATGATCGGGAATTGCCTGTGTGACGGGCATCCGGCCATACTCCGCAAGGTGGTGCAGGGGAGGATCGGCGCATGCAGAACGGTTTCACGTGGGAGCCCACGCAGGAGTACATCGACAATGCGGAACTGACCCGCTTCGTCGAAAGGCTTGGCTGTCGCAGCGAGAGTGACTTGCTGGAGCGTGCCGCGGCGGAACCGGACTGGTTCTGGGACAGCGCGATTCGCGCACTGGATATCCGATTCGACCAGCCCTACACGCAGGTCCGCGATGTCTCGGACGGATTGCCCAACGCACGGTGGTGCGTCGGTGGAACGATGAACTTCTGCGACAATGTCCTGGACCGTCACCGTGGCACGGACGTCTGGGAAAAGCCGGCAATCATCTGGCACGGGGAAGACGACAGCCAGCGCACCCTGACCTATGCGGAGATGGATCGGCAGGTGCGCGAACTGGCTGCCGGACTGAACGCCCTGGGGATCGGCCCGGGGGATGCGGTCGGGATCTACATGCCCGTGCTGCCCGAGACGCCGGTCGCGTTCCTGGCCGTGGCGCGGATCGGTGCCATCATCTCTCCCCTGTTCTCGGGATTCGGCGCCGAAGCGATCGTGAAGCGGCTGAACGATGCGGAGGCGGTGGCCGTGATCACCGCCGACCAGGCCATTCGGCGCGGCAGCACCATCCCGATGAAACCGGTAATCGACAGCGCCGCCAGGGATGTGCCGACGCTGCGCCATACCATCGTGCTGCGCACCGGCGACGGGGATGTCGTCATGAACAGCGGCCGGGATGTCTGGTGGCATGACCTGGATGTCACGTCGGCTGACAGCACGCCGATGCAGATGGTCGATGCCGACCAGCCCCTGATGATCGCCTATACCTCCGGCACCACCGGCCGTCCGAAGGGGACGGTACTGACCCACTGCGGGTTCACGGTGAAGGGGGCGCTGGATTTCGGTGTGTCCTTTGATCTGAAGACCGAGGACAGGCTGTTCTGGTTCGCGGATTTCGGCTGGGTGACCGGTCCCTATTCGATGGCGGGAACCTTTGCCCGCGGTGCGACCTTCATCATTGCCGAAGGCGTGCCGGACTGGCCCGACGCGGGCCGTATCTGGCGGCTGGCCGCCGCGCACAAGGCGACCTTCTTCGGGATCGCGCCGACCGCGATACGGAGCCTGATGCGCCATGGCCCCGAACATGTCGCCGCGCATGACCTTTCAGCCATCCGCATCCTGGCATCCACCGGTGAGCCATGGACGGAGGAAGCCTGGGTCTGGTTCTCCGAGCATGCCGGTGGCGGGCGCTGTCCCATCATCAATGTCTGCGGCGGTACCGAGATCAGTGGCGGTTTCATCGCCGGAAACGTGCTGACGCCACAGCGCCCCTGCTCCTTCGCCGGACCCCTGCCGGGCATGGCGGCGGATATCGTGGATGCGTCCGGCAACAGCGTCGGACCGGGGGAGGTGGGTGAGCTGGTCCTGCGCGACGTGTCCATAGGCCTCAGTCGCGGCATCTGGCGCGACCCGGACCGCTTCATCGAGACCTACTGGTCCATGTATCCCGACATGTGGCGCCATGGGGACTGGGCCAGCCGGGATGCGGATGGCCTGTGGTACGTGCACGGCCGTTCTGACGATACGATCCAGGTTGCGGGCAAGCGGGCCGGACCGGCGGAGATCGAGGGGCTGGTCATGGCGACCGGCCTGATCGCGGAGGCTGCTGCGGTGGCCCTGCCCGACCCGGTGAAGGGGGAGGCCGTTCTGGTCGCCGCCATTCCCGCTGCGGGCGTGACCGTGGACGATGCTTTGGCGAGCCGCCTGTCGGTCGCCGTCACCGACGGTCTTGGCAAGGCGTTCAAGCCGGCCCGGATCCTGTTTGTCGATGATCTGCCCAAGACCCGGTCGCTGAAGATCATGCGCCGGGTGATCCGCGCGCTGGTCCTGGATGAGCCGCCGGGCGACCTCTCCGCCCTCAGCAACCCTGACGCCATCGACGCCGTGAAACGTGCGGCAGCCGGCTGATTTGCCGAAAAATCAGGCATTTCGGGCCGCGGCTGTCGCAATCAGGACAGAGTCCGCCTAGGCTCGGTGCCAGCCTGTTGGGCATGTTCCGGCAAGCGGGGCCCGAGATTTCCGCACCCGGGACGGTCAGGAGGCTCAGTGCCTGGCCCGTTTGAGGGCGAGGCGATGGGATAATCGAGAGGGAGGTCTTCAATGTCTGACATTGTACCTGATTCCGACTTCGAACCCGGACAACACAACGTGCAGATCATGGGACTGGATGTTCACAATCCGGTCTTCTTCGTGTCTGCGGTTCTGATTGTCGGGTTTGTCATACTGGTGCTGATGTTTCCGGCCGGATCGGCCGAGTTCTTCGGTGATCTGCGGCCCTGGCTGACATCGACCTTCGACTGGGTCTTCATGGGTGCGGCGAATATCTTCGTGTTGTTCTGCCTGTTTCTTGTGGTCTCGCCGCTGGGCAGGATCCGACTGGGGGGCAAGGATGCCAGGCCGGAGTATTCCTACACCGGCTGGTTCGCCATGCTTTTTGCTGCGGGCATGGGCATCGGCCTGATGTTCTTCGGCGTGCTGGAGCCCGTGAACCACTTCCTCAGTCCGCCGCTGGGGGTCGATCCGGCGGATACGGAGGCAGCCATGTCCATGGGCATGGCGGCGACGATATTCCACTGGGGTCTGCACCCCTGGGCGATCTATGCCGTGATCGCGCTGGCACTGGCCTTCTTCACCTACAGCCGGGGACTCCCCCTGACCATCCGCTCCGCCTTCTATCCGATCCTGGGGGAGCGTGTCTGGGGCTGGCCGGGCCATGTCATCGATACGCTGGCGGTCTTTGCCACCCTGTTCGGTCTTGCGACCTCGCTCGGCTTCGGGGCGGAGCAGGCAAGCGCCGGTCTGGATTACCTGTTCGGCATTCCCGCGACGGATCTGACCAAGATCATCCTGATCGCCGGTATCACCGCAGTGGCCCTGCTTTCGGTCCTGGCGGGACTGGATGGTGGCGTGAAGCGGCTGTCGGAACTGAACATGGTGCTGGCGCTGATCCTGATGCTCTTCGTCATCGTTGTCGGGCCGACGCTGTTCATCATCTCCGGCTTCTTCAACGGCCTCGTCGACTATGCGGTGGCGCTGCCAGAACTGAGCAACTGGGTCGGGCGCGACGACACAGGGTTCATGCATGGCTGGACCACGTTCTACTGGGCCTGGTGGATTTCCTGGTCGCCGTTCGTCGGCATGTTCATCGCCCGCGTTTCCAAGGGGCGGACGGTGCGTGAATTCATCATCTGCGTCCTGATCGTGCCGACCATTGCCTGCGTGCTGTGGATGAATGTCTTCGGTGGCACGGCGATCTGGCAACATGTGGAGAATGGCTACGGCGGCGTCGTGGACACGGTGACCAACTGGCAGCCGGAACTTTCGCTGTTCAAGATGGCGGAGGTACTGCCGCTGACCAATGTCGTGTCCTTCATCGGCATCGTGCTGGTGATCGTCTTCTTCGTGACCTCGTCCGATTCCGGTTCGCTGGTCATCGACACGATCACGGCAGGTGGCAAGATTGATGCGCCGGTGGCCCAGCGGGTGTTCTGGTGCGTCTTCGAGGGGCTGGTTGCCATCACCCTGTTGCTCGGCGGTGGCCTGGGATCACTGCAGGCAGCGGCGATCGCAACGGGCTTCCCCTTTGCGATCATCATGGTGGTGATGTGTTACTGCATCTACAGGGGATTGAGCGCGGAGCGAAAGCTCGGCCTCTGATCCGTTCCATGGACCAGCCGATCAGGGGTGCCGGTGGCGATCACCGGCACCCCTTCTTTCTGCGGGGCATCCGCCGATGGAAATCAGTAGGGCGCTTCGACCGGGCCCAGGCCGACATGCACGCTCTTGGTCCGCGTGTAGTACTCGATGGCCGCATGACCGTTCTCGCGCCCCAGACCTGACTGCTTGACGCCGCCGAAGGGCATCTCGATGGGGGTCAGATTGTAGGTATTGACCCAGACCGTCCCGGCCTGAAGCTGCGCCGCGACCCGGTGCGCGCGGCTCAGGTCATTCGTCATCAGTCCCGCCGCCAGGCCGAATTCGGTGGCATTGGCGCGGGCGATCACCTCGTCCTCGTCCTCGAAATCCAGCACCGACATGACGGGGCCGAAGATCTCCTCCTGCGCGATCACCATGTCGTCGCGGACTCCGGCGAAGACCGTCGGCCGCATGAAGGCACCACGGTCATAGATGCCGCCCGTCAGCCGTTCCCCGCCGGTCAGGACCTGCGCGCCCGCCGCCTTGCCCTGTTCGACATAGGCCAGCACCTTCTCCAGATGCGCGGCGGAGATCATCGCCCCGACATGGGTTGCCGGATCCTTCGGGTCGCCGACGATCATGGCTTCCGTCCGGCGCACAAGCTGTTCCAGGAAAGCGTCGCGGATGCTTGCGTGCACGAAGACGCGGGTGCCGTTGGTGCAGATTTCCCCCTGGGTATAGAAGTTGGCCAGCATGGCAGCCGAGACAGCGTCGTCCAGATTGGCATCGGCAAAGACGATCAGCGGCGACTTGCCGCCAAGCTCCATGGTGACGGCCTTCAGGCTGTCGGCGGCCCCGGTCATGACCCGCTTGCCCGTGCCGACCGAACCGGTGACGGAAACCTTGGCGATGCCGGGATGGGTAGCCAGGGCCGCCCCGACGGTCCCCGCGCCATTGACGACATTGTAGAGGCCCCGGGGGACACCGGCCTCATGAATGATGCCGGCCAGTTCCATCGCGGTCAGTGGAGTCATCTCGCTGGGCTTGAAGACCATGGCGTTGCCGCAGGCGAGGGCGGGCGCCGCCTTCCAGCTCGCGATCTGGATCGGGTAGTTCCAGGCGCCGATGCCGGCACAGACTCCCCATGGCTCGCGACGGGTGTAGATCAGCGTATCCGGCAGGTCGATGCTCTCCCCGCGAATGCTGCGTGCCACCCCGGCGAAGAAGCGGAAGCAGTCCGCCGCACTGTCGATGTCGGCCTCCGGCGCTTCCGAGATCGGCTTGCCCGTATCGGCGACTTCCAGTTCCGCCAGTTCCTGCCGACGGTCGGTCAGGGCGTCGGCGATACGGTTCAGGATCGCGGCCTTGTGGGCGCCATCCGTGGCCTGCCACTCCCGTTGGGCCGCGGCGGCGGCGGCAACAGCGCTGTCGATGTCATCCGCCGTTGCGGTGGAAACCGTCGCCAGCGTCTCACCGGTCGCCGGATCAATGCTCTCGAATGTGGTTCCGCCGCTGTCAGGCACTGCCTGACCGTCGATGAACTGACCGATCCTGCGCATTGTCGTCTCCCGTTCCATGTCGATGCAGCCATGCCGGGCCACCGCCGCCAAGGCAAGCGGATTGTGCAAAGAGGCTTTGACAACAAGGGGCGGGAAGCCGATGCAGGCGGAAACGGGCAGGGTCGTGCAGGCGAGACCTTGAAGGGGAGTGAGACCGGATGCGCATGGGTGCGTTGGAGTGGACGATGATGCTGGCGCTCTCGCTGCTCTGGGGGGCGACCTTCTTCTTCGTCGAGATTGCGCTGACCGAGGTCGGGCCCTTCACCCTGGTGCTGGGGCGGGTGGCCTGCGGTGCCACGGTCCTCTGGATTGTCGTGCTGGTCTCCGGTGTTGCCTTGCCGCGCACACTGGCCGACTTCCGGGACCTGCTGGTGATGGGCCTGCTGAACAATGCCATACCCTTCACGCTGATCTTCTGGGGCCAGACCTGGATCACCGGTGGTCTGGCCTCTGTCCTGAATGCCACCACACCGCTCTTCGTCGTGATCGTTGCGCACCTGCTGACACAGGATGAAAAGGCAACCGTCACGCGGACTGCCGGGGTCGTCCTGGGCATGGGGGGCGTCGCGGTGCTGGTGGGTCCGGATGCCTTTCACGGGCTTGACGGCAGCCTGATTGGCCAGATCGCGGTGCTCTGTGCCGCGCTCTGCTACAGCTTCGCCGGTGTGTATGGCCGCCGTCTGAAACGCTTTGCCCCGACGGTTTCCGGGGCCGGCATGCTGACGTCGTCCACCCTGATCATGCTGCCGGTCGCCCTGTTCGTGGAGGGGGTGCCGACGGCGGTGCCGGGCGTCGGCGTCCTGCTGGCCTGGGTGACGCTCGGGACGTTCTGCACGGCGCTGGCCTATATCCTCTACTTCCGCATCCTGGCCACCGCCGGGGCGACCAATCTCATGCTGGTGACCATCATGATTCCGCCGAGCGCCATGGCCCTGGGTGTCATCTTCCTGGATGAACAGGTCACGCCGTCCACCGCCGTCGGGTTCCTGCTGATCTTCGCGGGTCTGCTCTGTGTCGATGGCCGGGTCTTCGACAGGTTCATCCGGGCATGAACGTGCAGGACTGGAACAGGATCCGATCGGAGCTGGACCAACGCGGGTTTGCGCGGTTGCCGGGCCTGCTCGATACCGGGGAAACTGCTGCCCTGCGTCCCCTGTTTGCCGAAGACAAGCCATTCCGCAACCATGTGATCATGCAGCGGCATGGCTACGGACAGGGCAGTTACAAGTACTTTGCCTATCCGCTGCCGAAGGGTGTGGCCGACCTCCGACGCCACGCCTATGCCGAACTGGCGCCATTGGCCAACCAGTGGATGGACCGCATGGGAAAGGCCGAACGGTTCCCCGACAGGCACGAGGACTATCTGGCGGCCTGCCACCAGGCGGGTCAGGTGCGACCGACACCGCTGCTGCTTGACTACGGACCCGGAGACTACAATCGCCTGCACCAGGACCTGTACGGGGAGATGCATTTTCCCATCCAGCTTGTCGTCATGCTCAGCGCGCCGGACGCCTACAGGGGCGGGGCATTTGTCCTGACTGAAGCGCGCCCGCGCATGCAGTCCCGCGCGGAGGCAATCATGCTGGACGAAGGCGAAGGCCTGCTGTTTGCGGTCAATCAGCGGCCCGTGCCGGGCAAGCGCGGGGATTTTCGCGTGACCATGCGCCATGGTGTTTCCACCGTGACTGCAGGACACCGCCAGACCCTGGGCGTGATCTTCCACGACGCCCGATAGGGCCAGCGGTCGGGGGCCGGGAGCTTCAGTCGTCCATCCGCGCGCTGAGCGCCGCCAGCACGTCGGCGAACATTTCCGCTGTCAGCCGGTTGGTGTTCACGTTGTAGCGGGAGCAGTGGTAGCTGTCGGCCAGCAGCAATCCGTTCGGCAACAGATGCATCGCACCATGGCCGAAGGCATGATCCTTCTGCCGCAGTCCGAAGGTGCGGATCACGGCCTCATGGGCGAACCGGCCCAGCGCCAGCAGCGCCTGAAGGTTCGCCATTGCCGCGATCTCGGCCACCAGGTACGGGCGACAGGTCTTGGCTTCGTCCCCGGTCGGCTTGTTGGCCGGGGGAACGCAGCGCACCGCGTTGGTGATGCGGCAATCCGCAAGTTCCAGCCCGTCGCCGGGATGCGCGCCATAGGTCCCGCGTGCGAAACCGGCATCGATCAGCGACGGGTAGAGCAGGTCACCCGCATAGTCGCCGGTGAAAGGCCGAGCGGTCCGGTTCGCTCCCTTCAGCCCGGGGGCGAGTCCGACCACAAGCAAGCGTGCCCCGATATCGCCAAAGGCCGGGACCGGACCATTGTGAAAGTCGGGATAGGCAGCCTGGTTGTCCTGCCGGAACGCGACCAGACGCGGGCACAGGGTGCAGTCCGGGGCCGGTTCATGCGCGGTCATGGCCGGATGTCAGCTGACCAGTTCATCATCGTAGTCGTCGTCGTCCTCATCATCGCGGACGGTGCCGCGCGGGGCATCGTCACGGCGCGGATTCTGCGGGCGCACGAAGCCTTCCCGCCCGATCAGCGGCTGCAGCGTCTGCAGTTCGATGAAGCGGTCAGCCTGCCTGCGCAGCTCATCGGCGATCATCGGCGGCTGGGTCTTGATCGTGCTGACAACGGTGCAGCGCAGGCCACGGCGCTGCACGGCCTCCACCAGGCTGCGAAAATCGCCGTCGCCGGAGAACAGGACCGCGTGATCGATGAAACCGGCCATTTCCATCATGTCGATGGCCAGTTCGATGTCCATGTTGCCCTTGACCTTGCGTCGTCCGTCATGGCCGACGAACTCCTTCGCGGGCTTCGTCACCATCGTGAAACCGTTGTAGTCCAGCCAGTCGACCAGCGGGCGCAGGGGAGAATATTCCTGATCCTCCAGCAGCGCCGTGTAGTAGAAGGCGCGGACCAGATTGGTGTGCCTGGCGAATACCGTGCGCAGCTTCCGATAGTCGATGTCGAAGTTCAGGGTGCGGGCTGCGGCATAGAGATTGGCACCGTCAATAAAAAGGGCCACCTTCTCGGAAGGGTAAAATCCGAGGTCGAGATCAGACATTTGCAAAACCGTTTCAATGAATTATCCATGGCGCTCCGCGTTCCACCGGATCGCGACACCTGATGGCGCAATCGAGCCGGTTCAGGACCTTTGTCGGAGCTATCCCTGCATAGGCTGGAAGGCTTGGAAATGCCAGTGAAAACCACGCCTGACGGACAGGGTGAACGGGCTGCGCGCCGGGAGGACGGGATGATCTTGATAGGACTGGGTGGCAACCTGCCCCACCCCGACTACGGACCGCCGGAGAACACGCTGGAGGCAGCGCTGGAACGCCTGTCGGATCGTGGGGTTCATGTCGCGGCGCGATCGCGCTGGTACGTCACGCCGCCGTTCCCGCCGTCCATCTCGCCGCAGCCCTGGTACGTCAATGGCGTGGCCCGGCTGGAGACGGCGGAAGAGCCGGGGCGGCTGCTGCAGATCCTGCACGAGATCGAATGGTCGTTCGGGCGCGTGCGGCAGGAACGCTGGGCACCGCGCTGGATCGACCTGGATCTGCTGGCCCATGGCACCAGTGTTCTCAGCGCCACCGGTATCCATGGCGTGCCGCAGCTGCCACATCCGCGGATGGCTGATCGGGCGTTCGTGCTGCTGCCCTTGCGGGAGGTCGCACCGCACTGGCGGCATCCGGTCTCTGGCCAGACCGCAGCCGACATGCTTCAGATGGCCGACGCCAGTGGTGTGAGCCTGCTGGAAGCCGAAAAAGAAGTTGCAGGCGCGGCGGCGAGCCGTTAGAGACCCTGAACTTTCCAGAATTGCGCAACCTGTGCCGGAGGTGCCTTCATGGCCCGCGTTACCGTTGAAGACTGTATCGACAAGGTTTCGAACCGTTTCGATCTCGTGCTGCTGGCCGCCCAGCGTGCCCGCGCGATCTCGAGCGGCTCGGAAATTCTGGTCGAGCGCGACAACGACAAGAACCCGGTGGTCGCCTTGCGTGAGATCGCGGAGGAGAAGGTCAGCACCAAGGAACTCGGTGATGCCCTGATCGCCAGCTACCAGCGCCATGTGGAGCGCGACGAGCCGGAAGAGGACGACCTTGCCACACGCATGCGTCGTGAACTTGCTGCCCTGGCCGCAGGCGACCAGAGCGGCGGCTGATGACGCCGCATCGGGTGATGCGATAGGCTTCGCCCCATGATGCGCCAGATGCAGCTGGTGGAACGGGTCCTGAGCTATGACCCGAAAGCCCGCGAAGACCTGATCAACAAGGCCTATGTCTTTGCCGTGCGTGCGCACGGCAGCCAGAAGCGCGCGTCCGGTGATCCCTATTTCAGTCACCCGGTCGAGGTCGCCGGAATCCTGACCAACTACCGGCTGGATACCGAGACCATCGTCACCGCGCTGTTGCACGACACCATCGAGGATACGCTGGCAACGCCGGAGGAAATCGAGCGTGAGTTCGGTCCGCATGTGGCGCAACTGGTCGATGGCGTCACCAAGCTTTCCAAGATGGAACTGAAGTCGGATCAGACCCAGCAGGCGGAGAATTTCCGCAAGCTGCTGCTGGCCATGTCCGATGACATCCGCGTCCTGGTGGTGAAGCTGGCCGACCGGCTGCACAACATGCGCACGATCGGTTACCTGAAGCCGGAGAAGGCGCAACGGATCGCCCTGGAAACCCGGGAGATCTACGCCCCGCTGGCCGAGCGCGTCGGCATGAACGACATCAAGGAAGAGCTGCTGGACCTGTCCTTCCAGGTTCTGGACAAGAAGGCCTGGGACTCGATCGACGAGCGGCTGAAGCAACTGCGGCGCCAGGCAGGCAACCTGATCCTGCGCATGCAGCTCGCCTTGCAGGAGACGGTCAAGACGACCGGCCTGATCGCGGAGATCAAGGGGCGGGAGAAACGCCACTTCTCGATCTGGCGCAAGCTGCAGGAAAAGCGGATCACGTTCGAGCAGCTTGCCGATGTCTATGCCTTCCGCATCATCGTCGACGACGCGGATGCCTGCTATCGCATGCTGGGCGCGATCCATCAGCGCTATCCGATGGTGCCGGACCAGTTCGATGACTACATCTCGATCCCGAAGCGCAATGGCTACCAGTCGCTGCATACGGTCGTGCTGGGGCCGGAGGGGGTCCGGACGGAGATCCAGATCCGCAGCCGGGAGATGCATGAACGCGCCGAGTTCGGTGTTGCGGCGCACTGGCACTACAAGTCCGGTGGCGGCAAGGGATCGCAGCCGAGCGCGGAGCAGGAACGCTGGTTGCGCGAACTGCTGGAGATCCTGAACGAGGCATCGGATTTCGACGAGTTCCTGGAGAACTCGAAGCTGAACATGTACGCCGACCAGGTCTTCTGCTTCTCCCCCAAGGGACGGCTGATCCAGTTGCCGGCCGGTGCGACGCCGGTCGACTTTGCCTATGCGGTGCATACCGATCTGGGCGACACCTGTGTCGGGGCGAAGGTCAACGGTCGCGTTGCGCCGCTGCATGCCCAGCTTCGCAACGGCGACCAGATCGAGGTGCTGACCTCCACCGAGCAGTCGCCGCAGCCGCTCTGGGAGGAATTCGTCGTCACTGGCAAGGCCCGCAGCGCCATCCGCCGCGCCACGCGCCAGAGGGTGAGGGCGGAACATCAGGAGGTGGGGCGTCGGCTGCTGGACACCACGTTCCAGGCGGCGCGCCGCAGGCCCACGGCGAAGAACCTGAAGACCGTGCTGCAATCCCTGCGGCTTGATTCCCTCGGTGAGCTCTACGAGGGCGTCGGGACCGGCACGATTTCCTCCCGCGATGTCCTGGGTATGCTGTACCCGAGCGAACGCTCGCGGCGGCGCTCCCTGGCCCGCCCGAAGAAGACGGTTGCGAATGATGCCGTTCCCGTCAGGGGGCTGACGCCGGGCGTCGGTGTCACCTTCTCCACCTGCTGCCACCCGATCCCCGGCGACCGGATCGTCGGTATCAATGACGCGGGCAAGGGCATTCATGTCCATGCCATCGATTGCGCCACGCTGGAACTCTATCAGGACGTGCCGGAACGCTGGCTCGACGCTGCCTGGACCGGCGATGCGGCGGCGTCGCAGAATTACGTGGCGCGGATCGAGGCGGAGATCGCCAACCGCCGCGGCATGCTCAGTCGTACCACCAGCCTGATCGCGGAGCAGGACGGCAACATTGCCAACATCAGCACCAGCCGCCGCACCGACGACTTCTTCCGCATGGTGATCGACATCGAAGTGCGCGACGTGCAGCACCTGACGGACATCATCAGCGCGCTGGCGGGCGAACCCGGCATGTCACGGGTGGAGCGGGTGCGGGGGTAGGCGAGCGCCTGCCTGGCGGTACCGGCTACTGCGCGTTGCCGTTCAGCCACTTCGCCCGAACCGTGACGTCCTGCGCCTCGTACCCGAGACGGTCGTAGAACCCCAGCGCCGCAGTATTGTCGGTGCGCACCATCAGTTCGACCTTGGGGCAGCCCTGGCCGCGCAGGAAGTCCTCCGCCACCGCGACCAGCGCCCTTGCGATGCCCTTGCCGCGCTGCGCGGGGTCAGCGGCCAGATAGTACATCCAGCCACGATGGCCGTCGTAGCCGACCATCAGGGTCCCGGTGATGCGATCCGCGTCCCTGTGGATGAACAGTTCCGATGTCGCCGTATCCAGCGAACGCAGAATGTCCGCTGCCGGATCGTTCCAGGGCCGGGTCAGACCGCAGGCGGTCCAGAGGTCGATGACCTGATCGCGGTCGTCGGTCCGATAGGGGCGGATGGCACCGCTGTCCGTTGGCTCAGTTGACATTGACCGCGGTGCCGAGGGTAGGCCCGATCTCCGCGTTCAGCACCAGATCGGCAAAGCGGTCCAGGTCGGTGGGGTCGCGGTTCAGGATGACCAGCCCGGCGCCATTCTCCTTCGCCAGTCGCGGGAATCCGGCAGCGGGATAGACCACGAGGGACGATCCCAGAACGATGCAGAGGTCGGCGGCAAGCGTTTCGCGCTCCGCCCGCTCCATCTCCGCGATCGGCATGCTCTGTCCGAAGGAGATCGTGGCCGTCTTCACGATGCCGCCGCAGTTCCTGCAGTGGGGCAGGGTGCCGTCTGCCTCGAAGTGTTTGCGGATCAGGTCCAGTTCGTGACGCAGCCCGCAGTCCAGGCAGGTGGCATAGGTGGAGTTGCCATGCAGCTCGATCACCTTCTCGTCCGGCACGCCGCTGGCCTGATGCAGGCCATCGACGTTCTGGGTGATGATGGCGCTGGCCTTGCCGTCGCGGATCAGTTTCTCCACGGCCCGGTGGCCCCGGTTGGGTGTTGCACTGGCGAAGGTTTCCTCCATGGCGAACTTGCGCCGCCATGACTCGCGGCGCATGTCCTCCCGCGCTATGAAGTCGCCGAAGTCGATGGGCTGGTTCTTGGTCCAGAGACCGCCGGGACTGCGGAAATCGGGAATGCCGGACTCGGTGGAGATTCCGGCCCCGGTGAAGAACACGATCCGGTTGGCATCCCTGATCAGGGTCTGGAGCGCGGCAACATCGTCCGCACTGGCGAAACCTTCCATGGCCATGCCTCCCCCTTCCCGGAATTCTCCGGGACTACTTGCTGTTCTGGGCGCGCAGCCTGACCAGCAGGGCCTCGACATTGCCGCCATTGTTGGCAATGACGGCGCCGAATTCCGAGCGCTGGCTGATCGCCATGCTGACACCTTCCACCAGCACATCGACGATCTTCAGTTCACCGCCGCGATCCAGCACCCGCCAGTCGACCTTCACAGGCTCGCCCTGGGGCTGTTCGATCACCGAACTCACCATTGTCTCATTGTCGCTGATCGGGTTGGCGCCGGTGATGCGCAGGGTCTGGCCGGCATAGGAATTCAGACGGTTCGCATAGGTATTGATCACATAGTCCTCGAACAGGCTGACGTACTCGGTCTTCTGTTCCGGCGTTGCCACCCGCCAGTAGCGGCCAAGCACGATGCGGGCGACCAGTGGCAGATCGAAGCCCCTGGTGAACAGTTCCGCGAATTTCTGCGTCCGCGCGCTCGGGTCTGTATCCGGGTCTGCCAGGATCATGACCGCAGTCCCGCCCAGCCGCTCGACCATCTGTTTCGGCGATTCCGCAGACATGACCGGTGCGGTGGCAAACAGCGCGAAAGTCATGAACACCATTGCCAGCGGTCGAATGAGAGCATTTCGAGTCATGGTCCGATGATTCCCTGATCCGTTCTGGGCCGGATGAAACGTCGAACAGGTCTGTCAGGTCAAGGTCCGCGAGGCCCGGAGGCGTACCTGAGATCACTTGAAAAGCCCGGTACACCCGATCTGTCGCGCTGGAGCCACAGGATTGCTCTTGTGAATATAAAGAAATGTGCATATCCTGATTTCATGGCTGAACAGAAACATATCAGGCTCGACTCCGGAAACGTCACGCCGTCGCCCGCGCCGCTGGCACCCAGGACGGGTGGCAGCATGCCCATGGCGGATCTGGTGCTGGCGCTGAAGGCGGCGAGTGACGAGACCCGGCTGAAACTGCTGGCGCTCTGCCGCCGGTCGGAACTGACCGTGTCGGAACTGGTCTGGATCCTCGGCCAGAGCCAGCCGCGGGTTTCACGCCATCTGAAGCTTCTCTGCGACGCCGGCCTGCTGGAACGCGCGCGGGAAGGGGCCTGGGTCTACTACCGGCTCTCCCTCGACGGGGCGCACGCTGTTCTGGCCAGCGCGCTGGATGACCTGATCGAACAGGGCGACCCGGATCTCGCCACCGAGCTGGTGCGCCTGGACAATGTCCGCCAGCAGCGCGCCAGCCGTGCCCAGGACTATTTCAGCCGTAACGCCGCCCGCTGGGACGAAGTGCGAAAGCTGCATGTCAGCGAACGTGAGGTGGAGACCGCGCTGCATGCGGTGCTGGGCACCGACGACATCGACGACATGCTGGACCTTGGCACGGGCACCGGTCGGCTGCTCTCCGTCCTTTCCGGGCGGGTGGAACGTGCCGTCGGCGTTGATCTGAACCCTGAGATGCTGTCCATCGCCAGGGCAGCACTGGACACGCCGGAACATCAGCATGTGCAGGTGCGGCAGGGCGACATCCTGCGTCTGCCCTTCGCACCAGGCAGCTTCGATCTGGTCACCGCGCATCAGGTCCTGCATTTCATGGACGAACCGCGCCAGCTTGTCGCCATCGCGGCGTCGATGCTGCGGTCCGGCGGACGGCTGGTCGTCGTCGATTTCCTGCCGCACACGCAGGAGGACCTGCGCACTGAACACGCACACCGTCGCCTCGGCTTTGGCGACGACGAGATCCGGGCCTGGTTCACCGAGGCCGGCCTGACACCCGAACACACCCTTCACCTGCCGGGCAGGACGCTGACGGTCGGACTCTGGTCCGCCACCCGCGCTGCCGGGGATCAAGAGGCATGAGCATGTTGATGAAGAATGTCGCCAGCGGACCCGCGCTGGAAATCTCGCTGGAGTTCTTTCCGGCGAAGACCGAACAGGGGGCGGCAAAGCTGCCCCGCATCGCGCGGGAGCTTGCGACCACGGCACCGGCCTTCTTCTCGGTCACCTATGGTGCGGGGGGAACGACCCAGACCGGCACACTGGAGACCATCCAGGCCATCAGCGGCGCAACCGGCCTCCAGGGTGCCGCGCATCTGACCGCCGTGGCCCAGTCGAAGGCAACGGTGGACGCGGTGGCGCGTGACTATCTGGCTGCCGGTGTCAGCCGCATCGTCGCCCTGCGCGGCGATCCGCAGAACGGTGACACGACCTACCGCCCGCACCCGGAAGGGTACGCCAACGCCGCCGATCTGGTGGCCGGCCTGCGGCGGATCCATGACTTCGACATCTCGGTCGCGGCCTACCCGGAGGTTCACCCCGACTCCCGCGACAGCGCCGCTGATCTGGACAACCTCAAGTCCAAGTTCGACGCCGGAGCCAACCGTGCCATCACGCAGTTCTTCTTCGATGCGGATGCCTATCTGCGGTTCCGCGATGCGGCGACCGCGCGGGGCATCTGGCAGCCGATCCTGCCCGGCATCCTGCCGATCCGTGATCTGGAGCAGTTGCGGCGCTTTGCAGCCGGCTGTGGCGCGGTGATTCCGGACTTCGTCGTGCGCCGGATCGAGGCGGCGGGCGACAGCCGCAGGGATCGCCAGCGGGTCGCCGTCGATCTGGCCGCCGAACTGTGTCAGCGGCTGGCCCGGCACGGTGTTCCCGGCTTCCATTTCTATACCCTGAACCAGTCCGACATGGTGACGGAGGTCTGCCGCCGGATTGACGTGGCGCAGACCGGCGACCGGATCGCACTTTCCGGGACGGAGGCATCGGCGCGGGCATGAGTGATCTGATCGAGGCTCTGAAGAGCGACGTCCTGCTTTGTGACGGCGCCATGGGCAGCCGTGTGCAGGCCATGGGGCTGGACATTGAAGTCGACTACGGCGGGCAGGAAAACTGCACCGAGATCCTGAACCGGACCCGGCCCGACATCGTGCGGGAAATCCACCGTGGCTACGTCGAATCTGGTTCCGACATCATCCAGACCAATACCTTTGGCGCGTCGCCCATCACGCTGGGCGAGTTCGACCTGACGGATGAGGCATTCGATCTGAACCAGCGCGCTGCCCGGCTGGCGCGGGAGGTGGTGGACGAGGCGCGGCAGGCGGATGGCGTCCGCCTCTACGTGCTCGGCTCCATCGGTCCCGGCACCAAGCTGCCGAGCCTGGGCCATATCGCCTATGACGATCTCGAGGCGGCCTATCGCCTGCAGGCCGATGGGCTGATCTCCGGCGGGGTCGATGGCATTCTGATCGAGACCTGCCAGGATCCGCTGCAGATCAAGGCGGCGGTGAATGGCGCGAAGGACGCGCGCAAGGCTGCCGGTGTCGATGTGCCGGTGATTGTCCAGGTCACCGTGGAGACCACGGGGACGATGCTGGTCGGCGCCGACATTGCCGCCGCCGCGACCATCCTGAAGGCGATGAGCGTCGATGCCATCGGTCTGAACTGCGCCACCGGCCCGAAGGAGATGATGGAGCACGTCCGCTTCCTCTCGGAAAGCGTCGATGTGCCGATCACGGTGCAGCCGAACGCCGGACTGCCGGAGCTGATCGACGGGGAGACGGTCTATCCCCTGCGCCCGGACGAACTGGCCGAATGGCTGCGCCGCTTCGTCTCGGACTTTGGCGTCAATCTGATTGGTGGCTGTTGCGGCACCACGCCGGAACATATCCAGGCGCTGGACCGGATGCTGAGCGATCTCGGTCGCAACCGCCGTCGTCCGGAACCGGCCCCGCGCACGCCCGAATGGACGCCGTCCATTGCATCACTCTTCACCCAGACGCCGCTGCGCCAGGAAAATGCTGTGCTGGCCATCGGGGAACGCTGCAACGCCAACGGGTCGCGCAAGTTCCGGGAACTGCAGGCGGCGGAGAACTACGACGCCTGTGTCGCCATGGGCCGTGATCAGGAAGGCGAGGGCAGTCATGCCATCGACCTCTGCGCCGCCTATGTCGGGCGCGACGAGATCGCCGACATGACGGCATTGCTCTCGCGCATGCGGGGCAGCCTGACGGCACCGCTGGTGATCGATTCCACCGAACTGCCGGTGCTGGAACACGCCCTGAAACTCTATGGCGGCAAGGCGGTCATCAATTCCTTCAACTTCGAGGACGGGGAGGAACCGGCCGACGCCCGGCTGACCCTCGCGCGCCGTTTCGGGGCGGCCATGATCGCCCTGACCATCGACGAGGACGGCATGGCCAAGCGGGCCGAGGACAAGCTGCGCGTGGCGAAGCGGCTGCACGATGTCGCCGTGAACCGCCATGGGCTGCCGGCCAGTGACCTGATCATCGACCCGCTGACCTTCACCATCTGCACGGGCAACGAGGATGACCGTAAGCTGGGCCTCTGGACCCTGGACGCCATCGAGCAGATATCGAAGGAACTGCCCGACTGCCAGATCCTGCTGGGCCTCTCCAACATCTCCTTCGGCCTGAATGCGGCGGCGCGGCATGTGCTGAACTCGGTCTTCCTGGACCACGCGATGAAGCGGGGGCTGAACGCCGCGATCCTGCATGCGTCGAAGATCGTGCCGCTGCACCAGATCCCGGAGGCCGAGGTGAAGGCCGCGGAGGACCTGATCTTCGACCGCCGTGCCGAAGGCTATGATCCTCTGGAAGCCTTCATGGAACTGTTTCAGGACCGCAAGGTCGCCAAGACCGTGAAACAGCGGGCGGAGACGGTGGAAGAGCAGCTCAAGGACCGGATCATCGACGGTGACGGGCAGGGCCTTGCGGAAGATCTCGACACCGCCATGAAGACCCATCCGCCGCTCGACATCATCAACAACATCCTGCTGGGTGGCATGAAGGTGGTGGGTGAACTGTTCGGTGCGGGGAAGATGCAGCTGCCGTTCGTGCTGCGCTCCGCCGAGGTCATGAAGGCCGCGGTGGCGCATCTGGAACCGCACATGGAGAAGATCAAGGGGCAGGAGAAGGGCACCATCGTCCTCGCCACCGTGAAGGGTGACGTGCATGACATCGGCAAGAACCTCGTCGATATCATCCTGACCAACAACGGCTACCGGGTCGTCAACCTGGGGATCAAGCAGCCGCTGAACAACATCGTCGATGCGGCGAAGGCGGAGAAGGCCGATGCCATCGGCATGTCGGGCCTGCTGGTGAAATCCACCGTCATCATGCGCGAGAACCTGCAGCAGATGGCAGCAGAGGGGCTGGATATCCCGGTCATCCTCGGCGGTGCGGCGCTGACCCGGAAATATGTCGAGCAGGATTGTCTGGAGGCCTATGGCGGCCAGAGGGTTGCCTATGCCCGCGATGCCTTCGACGGGCTGAAGATGATGGACCTGATCGGCACCGGCACGTTCGACGACCATGTCGCATCCGCGTCGGAGACCCGTGCGGCGCGACCCTCCACCCGCAAGGCCGTCGGTCGCCCCTCCGAAGGTGTCACCCGGCCGGTGGACTTCGAGGAGATCAGCCTGCGGCGGGCAGAACTGCACCAGGATCACGTACCGCCGAAGCCGCCGTTCTGGGGCGGACGCCGGATCGATCACGTCGATCCCCGTGCGCTGCTGCCCTATCTGAACGAGACCATGCTGTACCAGTTCCAGTGGGGCTTCCGGAAGGCCGGGCGCGACCGGGAGGACTATCGGAAATGGGCGGAGCGTGAAGTCCGACCGATCATGCATCAGATGCTGGCGCGCTGCCGGGAAGAGAAGATCCTGACGCCGAAGGCGGCCTATGGATACTGGCCCGCCGCCAGCGAACGCGATGATCTGGTGCTGTTCGACCCGGAATCGGAGAAGGAAGTCGCCCGTTTCTCCCTGCCCCGGCAGAACCGGGAAGGGGGACTCTGCATCGCCGATTTCTATCCGGAGGCGGAGACGGGGCGCCGGGACGTGATCGGGCTGCAGCTCGTCACCATGGGCACCCGCGCCTCCGACGTGGCACGGGAATGGTTCGCGCAGGACAAGTATCAGGACTACCTCTACCTGCACGGCCTGTCGGTCGAAATGGCAGAGGCGATGGCCGAGATGGTCCATGCGCGCATCCGGTCCGAACTTGGTTTCGGGTCGGAGGACGCGACGGACCCGCACGCCCTGCTCAAGCAGGGCTATCGCGGCTCCCGCTATTCCTTCGGCTACCCGGCCTGCCCGAATCTGGAGGATCAGGCCGCTATCCTGGACCTCGTCGGCGCATCAGCCATCGGCGTGGAGGTGGCGGAGGAAGGCCAGCTGCATCCGGAGCAGTCGACTTCAGCGATTGTGGTTCTGCATCCGCAGGCGAAGTACTTCTCGGTCTGACCCGACGCTCCCACTCCTGCTCTGACGCTCGCGGACCTGATCCGCGAGCCCGGACGCCCACGTTTGCGCGGCACCATGGGTGCCCGGATCAAGTCCGGGCACGGCGTCGGTGGGATGGAGATGTGGTTCCCGACTTCGCCCCTTCGCGACGCTCGCGGACTTGATCCGCGAGCCCAGTCTCCCACGCTTGCGCGGCGCTGCTGGGTACCCGGGTCAAGCCCGGGCACTGCGAGGTGGAAAGTGGGACCGTCGGGTCATCCTCTCCACCTCTAACGACTCCCGAGGACCCGAGTTGCGGACCGCGAAGGGCCGCTACCGGTCCAGCAGCAGTTCGGCGAAGGTCTCCAGATCGCCCTCCGCCTTTGGCCAGACCATCAGGCCGGTGACGGGGCTGTCGTCCCAGGCGGCGAGTTGCTGGCGAATCCGATCCTTCGGTCCGACCAGCGCAATCTCGTCCACCAGTTCGTCAGGGACTGCGGCCACCGCCTCCCGCTTCTTGCCGTCCAGAAAGAGGTCCTGGATCTTGCGGGCGGCGTCGGCGTAGCCCATGCGGACGATCAGTTCGTTGTGGAAGTTGCGGTCCTTCGCCCCCATGCCGCCGATGTAGAGGGCGAGGTTCTTCTTCACCTCCAGCCGTCCGGCCTCCAGATCGTCCGTGATATGCAGCTTCATCGGATAGAGGATCTCGAACCCTTCCGGCCGGCTGGCGATGTTCTCCGCATAGACCTCCTGCCGCCAGGGTGAGTAATAGAGCGGATACCAGCCATCACAGGTCTCTGCCGCCATGGTGACGTTCTTCGGCCCCTCGGCACCCAGAAAGATCGGCAGATTGGCGCGCAGCGGATGGGTGATCGGTTTCAGCGGCTTGCCCAGACCCCAACTGCCGGGTGCGTCCGCCGGGTAGGGCAGCGTGTAATGGGGGCCGGGGCCGACCACCGGCTGCTGGCGCTCCAGCACCTGGCGGATGATCGAGATATATTCGCGGGTGCGGGACAGGGGCTTGGCGAAAGGCTGGCCGTACCACCCCTCCACCACCTGCGGACCCGAGACCCCGAGGCCGAGGATCATGCGACCCTGGCTCAGGTGATCCAGCGTCAGGGCATGCATCGCCGTGGCGGTCGGTGTACGGGCTGAAATCTGCACGATGGCCGTGCCGAGCTTGATGGTGCTGGTATGCGCGCCGACCCAGGCGAGGGGCGTCAGGGCGTCGGAGCCATAGGCTTCCGCCGTGAAGAATCCCCAGTAGCCCAGCTTCTCCGCCTGTTGCGCCGTGCCGATGATGTTGGCGGGCGGTTCCGCACCCCAGTATCCGGTCATCAGTCCCAGTTTCAGTGACATGTACCTGGCCCTCCCCGGCCGATTGCCGTTCTGTCGCGGCTCAGCGACTGCATTTCCTGCAGGCTGCAAGCTTGAATGCTGCACTGCACAGGCGTACGGTCCCGCCGCGCGGTGATGCCGCGTCGCGCCCGGTGCAAGGTCTGCGCGGGTGCGGTCCACGGACCATGGAGCAAGAACATGTCCATCCTCGCCTCTTCCCTCAGCCGCATCAAGCCATCGCCGACCATCGCGGTCACTGCCAAGGCCCGTGAGCTGAAAGCGGCGGGCAAGGACGTGATCGGGCTTGGTGCCGGGGAACCGGATTTCGATACGCCGGACAATATCAAGGAGGCGGCGATCGCCGCCATCCGTGAAGGCCAGACGAAGTACACGGACGTGGACGGCACGCCCGCGCTGAAGCAGGCCATCGTTGCCAAGTTCAAGCGGGAGAACGGGCTGGACTACGAAACCAGCCAGATCACCGTCGGCACTGGCGGCAAGCAGATTCTCTACAACGCGCTGATGGCGACCATGAACGAGGGTGACGAGGTCCTGATCCCGGCCCCCTACTGGGTGTCCTACCCGGACATGGTGCTGCTGGCCGGCGGAACCCCTACCTTTGCCTCTGCCGGCGCCAACGAGGGCTTCAAGCTGCGCCCCGAGGTGCTGGAGGAAGCGATCACGCCGAAGACCAAGTGGCTGATCATGAACAGCCCCTCCAACCCCTCCGGTGCCGGTTACACCCGTGACGAACTGGCGGCCCTGGGGGAGGTGCTGAAGCGGCATCCGCATGTCTGGGTCATGACCGACGACATGTACGAACACCTCGTCTATGACGACTTCGAGTTCACGACCATCGCCCAGGTGGTGCCGGAACTTAAGGATCGCACCCTGACGGTGAACGGTGTCTCCAAGGCCTATGCCATGACCGGCTGGCGCATCGGCTATGCCGCCGGTCCCGTGGAACTGATCAAGGCCATGGGCAAGATCCAGTCGCAGTCGACCTCCAATCCCTCATCGGTCAGCCAGGCCGCGGCGGTGGAGGCCCTGAACGGGCCGCAGGACTTCATCAGCGAACGCCGCAAGGTCTTCGAGCAGCGCCGCAATCTGGTCGTGGAAATGCTGAACGCGGCGGAGGGGCTGCACTGCCCGACGCCGGAAGGGGCCTTCTACGTCTATCCGTCCTGCGCCGGTTGCATCGGCAAGAAGACGCCGGAGGGCAAGGTGATCGAGACCGATACCGATTTCGTTACCTACCTGCTGGAAAGCGTCGGTGTGGCCTGCGTGCAGGGTGAAGCCTTCGGCCTCGCCCCGCATTTCCGCATCTCCTACGCGACCTCGACGGAAGCCCTGACGGAAGCCTGTTCCCGCATCCAGAAAGCCTGCGCCGCGCTGGTCTGAGGCCACTTTCCTCAAACGAGAGCTGCCACCCACAACGACGTCGCCGCCGGACTCGATCCGGCGGCCCAGCGGTGCTGCGCACAGGTGGGAGACTGGACACCCGGGTCAAGCCCGGGTGAGGCGTGGGATGGTGTGGAGATACACGTCAGGCCAGCCATGCCCGCCACCCACACTGACGTCGCCGCCGGACTTGATCCGGCGGCCCAGCATTGCCGCTCAGGTGTCAGAGACCGGATACCTGGGTCGAGCCCGGGTGCGGCGTGAGGTGGTGTGGCGGCGGCCCGATCGGCGGTACCCTATCCCTTCCGGCGCTGGTTGAGACCGATGTGGCGTCCGGCTTCCGGCGGGGGTGTCAGCTTGCCGTGGACTTCCGCAATTTCCGCCAGACGCTGCTGGACCACATCGGCCATGGGCGCGGTGCGGCGGGTGGCGCGGCTGACATGCAGCGACATCAGTTCGTTGGTGGCGGCGCGAAAGCCTTCCCTGCCGTGGATCATCTCGTGGATGTAATGGATGCGCTTCGCATCGTGGCCCAGCAGGGTGGTGCGGAACGTCAGCGGATCACCCTCCCGCACTTCCTGCAGGTAGTTGATGTGGGCCTCCAGCGAGAAGGTGCTGACCTGCTCCGCCTCCCGGTGGGCCGGGGTCAGGCCGCAGGCGTCGAGAAAGGCGTCGGTCGCATGGTCGAACACGACCATGTAATAGCCCATGTTCATGTGGCCATTGTGGTCGATCCACTCGGGCCGGACATGGTCGGTATGGATCTCGAAGGGTGCGGTGATAGGGATCATGCGCGTTTCTCCTTTTCCGCAGTCAGCGCGATACGACGGGCCTCCGCCTGTTGTGCAATCTCCCAGCGGCGGTCGTCGTCGGCACGGGACCATTCACCGATCTCGGCGCGGTTGCGGTAGCAACCGATGCACATGTCCCGACCGGGATCGAGAATGCAGACGGAGATGCAGGGGGAGGGGACGGTGGCGCGCGCCATCAGCCCTTGTCCATTCCCGCCTTCGCCCGCAGGCCGGAGATGGTGGCCGTGGGGGACAGCACGTCCGGGTCGATGCGGATCTCGATCAGGCTCGGTCCGCTTGCGGCCAGCCCTTTCTCCAGCGCGGGGAAGAAGTCTTCCGTCTTCTCCACCACGGTCCCGTCCATGCCATAGGCGTGGGCGATGGCGGCGAAGTTCGGGTTCTTCAGTTCCGTCGCGATCTCGCGGCCGGTGTAGTCCCGTTCCTGGTGCATGCGGATGGTGCCGTACATGCCGTTGTTCACGACGATGAAGACGATGGGCAGATCGTACTGCACGGCTGTCGCGAACTCCTGCCCGTTCATCATGAAGCAGCCGTCGCCGGAGAAGCTGATGACATGGCGGTCGGGGTGGGTCAGCTTCGCCGCCACGGCGGAGGGCACGCCATAGCCCATGGAGCCGGAGGTGGGGGCCAGCTGGGTGCGCCAGCGCTTGTGGCGCATGAAACGGTGCACCCAGGTGATGCAGTTGCCGCCGCCGTTGGTGACGATCGTGTCCGGGGGCAGGTTCTCGGAGATGTGGTGAATGATCTCCGCCAGTTGCACGTCACCGGCCATGGGGATCGGCGTGGACCATTCGAGGAACCGCTGATGCGCCTCCGCGATCACGCCCCTGTCCGCGCGGACAGCCATGCCCTCCACGGCGCGGGCGAAGGCGGCGGGGGTGGCGACCAGCCCCAGATCGGCCTGGTAGACCCGGCCGATCTCCTCCGGATCCGGATAGACGTGAATCAGTGTCTGCTTCGGGCGCGGAATGTCGAAGTGGCTGTAGCGTCCGGTGGTCATTTCCCCCAGCCGCGCGCCGACACAGATAACCAGGTCGGCGGTGGTGATGCGGCGCACCAGTTCCGGGTCAGGCCCGATGCCGGAGACGCCCATGTAGGCCGGTGCCGTATTGTCGATGAAGTCCTGACAGCGGAACGACGTGCAGACCGGCATGTCGTTGGCGGCGCAGAAGGCGGCCAGCCGGTCCGCCGTGTCCTGTGACCAGCGCGACCCGCCGACGATCATCACGGGCCGCTCCGACCCCGCCAGCATTTCCTCGAACCGTTTCATGTCCTCTGGCGTCGGTGCGATCTCCGGGGTGCGCCACGGGGTGCCGACCGCCGCCTCCACCGCGTCCCGCAGCATGTCTTCCGGCAGGGCAAGGGCCACCGGGCCGGGGCGGCCGGCTGTGGCATTGTGAAACGCGCGGCTGACATATTCCGGCACCCGGACCGCATCCTCGATCTGGCCGGTCCATTTGGTCAGCTGTTCGAACAGCCGCCGGTAGTCGATTTCCTGAAACGCTTCCCGATCCACCTGCTCCCGCGCTACCTGGCCGATGAACAGGATCATCGGTGACGAGTCCTGAAACGCGATGTGCAGACCGGGGGAGGCATTGGTGGCACCCGGGCCGCGGGTGACGAAACAGATGCCGGGGCGGCCCGTCAGCTTGCCATAGGCCTCCGCCATCATCGCCGCGCCACCTTCCTGGCGACAGGTGATCAGCCGGATGGAAGGCTGGTCGTAGAGGGCATCAAGCGCGGCGAGATAGCTTTCGCCGGGGACGCAGAACGCCAGATCCGCCCCGTGCTTCGCCAGGCTGTCGACCAGCAGTTGCCCGCCCGTCCTGTGATTCGTGGCCATGTGATGCGCTCCCCCCAAAGGCTGCTGCCCGTCCCGGACAGGCTGTTTGTCGGACGCTATGGTTTTCGGCCTGTCGGTGCAACATGCGACGGCCAGGGCGGGTCATGCCTGTCATCCACCGGAGGCAATTGACCGTATGCGGGTGACTGCTAGGTTCAGCCCAGACAACGGGGAGCGTGACGATGGGTTTCTTCAATTTCGAACCGGCCACATTACCGCCGGAAGCCGAGGCCTTGCGGCCCGAGGTGCGGGCCTTTCTGGCCGAGGCGCTGAAGGACAAGCGCCCCGTGGACCGGGCCTGGAACTGGATGGGCCACGATCAGGACTTCAGCCGCAAGGTGGGGGAGAAGGGCTGGCTCGGCATGACCTGGCCAACGGAGTATGGTGGCGGTGGCCGCACCTTCTTCGAACGCTATGTGGTCATGGAGGAGATGCTGGCCGCAGGCGCGCCGGTGCAGGCCCACTGGGTTGCCGACCGCCAGAGCGGTCCCCTGCTGCTGCGTTTCGGTACCGAGGAGCAGCGGAAGTTCTTCCTGCCGCAGATCATCAGCGGCAATGCCTGCTTCTGCATCGGCATGTCCGAACCGGACTCCGGCTCCGATCTCGCCGCCACGCGCACGAAGGCGGAGAAGGTCGACGGCGGCTGGAAGGTCAATGGCACCAAGGTCTGGACCTCCAGCGCCCATCTCGCCCACTACATGATTGCCCTGCTCCGCACGGACGCGGAGGACAAGCATGGGGGCCTGACCCAGTTCATCGTCGACATGAAGTCGCCGGGGCTGACCGTCAGCCCGATCATCAACCTGGCCGGCAACCACCATTTCAACCAGTGTGTCTTCGACGACGTGTTCGTGCCGGATGACCGTCTGGTGGGCAAGCCGGGCGGCGGCTGGAACCAGGTGGTGGCGGAACTGGCGTTCGAGCGCAGCGGGCCGGAGCGCTACCTGAGCTGCATCCAGCTGATCCTGGAATTGCTGGGTGTCGCGGCGCAGAGCCGTGATCCGGCGATGGTGGAGGAAGTGGGGCGCCTGTCGGCCCATGCCATGACGCTCCGCCGCATGTCCCTGTCGGTCGCGGGCAAGCTGCAGCGTGGCGAGAATCCCTCGCTGGAGGCCAGCGTGGTGAAGGATGTCGGCGGTGTGTTCGAACAGTCGATTCCGGAGATCGCCGCGCGTCTGGTGGAGGAGGAACCGACCCTGATGGGCGGCGACAACTTCCAGCAGGTGCTCGCGTTCCTGACCATGGAAGCCCCATCCTTCAGCCTGCGCGGCGGTACCCGAGAGATCCTGCGCGGCATCATTGCACGGGGGCTTGGCCTCAGATGAGTGAACTTCGCAATATCCTGACCGACAGCGTCAATGGCCTGTTCGGTGATCGCGTGACCCGCGAACTGCTCACCCGGTTCGACGAGACCGGTGACGATGGCGGCATCTGGGCGGAGGTCGAGGCCCAGGGCCTGACCCGGCCGCTGGTGTCGGAGGAGAACGGCGGTGTCGGCGGCGAATGGCGCGATGCGCATGTGCTGCTGTCCGCCGCCGGGTTCCATTCCGCGCCGGTCCCGCTGGCCGAGACCATCCTGGCGAGTTGGCTGGCGGAACGGGCCGGACTGCCGGTGCCTGAAGGCATGGCGACCATCATCGATGGCAGCGACGGCAGCCTCACCATCGCGGGCGACGGCGGCTCGGCGAAGCTTTCGGGAACCGTGGCCCGCGTGCCCTGGGCCTCGAAGGCGGAAACGGCCCTGGTCGTTGCCGCGCAGGATGGCGGTGTGATGGTCGGTGCGGTCCGCCTGTCGGACGCCCGTGACATCTCCGCCAGCCAGAACATGGCGCGGGAGCCGCGCGACGATGTCAGCTTCGACGGCGCGCCGGTGCGCGTGGCGCATCTGCCCAACGACCTGCCACGGGATGTCATCCTGCAGTATGGCGCGATGGTTCGCGCCGCCCAGATCGCCGGGGCGATGGACAAGGTGCTGACCCAGACGGTGCAGTACGCCAACGAGCGGACGCAGTTCGGCAAGCCGCTGGGCAAGTTCCAGGCGATCCAGCAGGAGCTGTCGCGCATGGCCGGCGAGGCCGCATCGTCCGGTGTGATCGCGGAGGCTCCCTTTGCCGCGCTGGACGCAGGGCAGAACCCGGAATGGCAGATCGCCGCCGCCAAGGCCCGTACATCCGAAGCTGCGGGTGTCGGGGCGACCGTCGGTCACCAGACCCATGGCGCCATCGGCTTCACCTATGAGCACAGCCTGCATTTCGCGACCCGCAGGCTCTGGTCGTGGCGCTCCGAGTTCGGCGGGGCCCGGTTCTGGGCACGCAGGCTCGGCACCCGTGCGGTGGACCGCGGGGTGGAGAATTTCTGGGCGGATATCGTTTCGGGCTAGGACAGGTGTTTCGGGCCAGGACAGGGCGCGCGGCTGTGATCCTTGGCGGCTGTGGTTACGGAGAATAGAGAAAGCATGGACAGTTTCGAATTCATCACCGTCACCCGCGATGAACGGGACGGGGGCACGATCGCCACGATCACGCTCGACAGGCCGACCAAGCTGAACGCCATGTCCACGGCCATGAACGGCGAACTGCAGGCGGCGGCCTATGATCTTGCCCGCGATGACAGCCTGCGGGCCGTCGTGCTGACCGCGGCCGGCAAGGCCTTCGTCGGCGGTGCGGATATCCGCGAGATGGCACAGCTCGACCGGCACACCGCGCGCACCTTCATCACCAACCTGCATCTGGCGATCGACGAGATCCGTCGCATTCCGGTGCCGGTGATCGGGCGCATCAACGGCTTCTGCCTCGGCGCCGGGCTGGAACTGGCCGCCGTCTGCGACTTCCGCGTCGCGGCGGAGGGCGCGAAGTTCGGCATGCCTGAAGTCCGGGTCGGCATGCCCAGCGTCATCGAGGCTGTCCTCCTGCCGCGCCTCATGGGCTGGGGCAAGGCGACGGAGATCCTGCTGACCGGGGACATGATCGATGCCGCCGAGGCCATGGTCTGCGGTCTGGTGCAGAAGGTCGTGCCGGCGGAGCAGCTTGATGTGCAGGTGGAGGCCTGGGTGCAGTCGATCATGCAGTCGGCCCCCGACGCGGTGCGGATGCAGAAGCGTCTGATCCGCAGCTGGCAGGACATGCCCATCGACGCCGCCATCAACGCCGCCATCGATGCTTTCGAGGAAAGCCACGCCGGCGAGGAGCCCCGCACCTATCTGACGCGGTTCCTGGGCGGCTGACCTGACGTCCCTGTCTCTGCCGGGGCAACCGGGGAGAGGATGCGATCAGGACCACGGGCTGCGCGAAAGGCCGCCGTCCCTGCGGCAATCCGACAGCAATCAGGCCCGCATCCGCCACACCGGGAAAAACCCCTTGTACAGGTCGCCACGCCCCGTCTATACCCGGCGGTGGAGAGGTGGCCGAGTGGCTTAAGGCGCTCCCCTGCTAAGGGAGTGGGGACTAATCCTCCCTCGTGGGTTCGAATCCCATCCTCTCCGCCATTACCCCTAAAGTTCTATCCTTAGAGCAACTTAGCCTCTCTTGAGGTTTCCACCGAGCGTCCTGCTACACACGACGCTACACAGGAAATCACATGAAGCTGCACCAAAGGGGAAGCACCCACCACCTCAGGGTCAGGGTCCCGTCGGACCTGGTTGAAGTCCTTGAACGACGTGAAATCCATCAGTCTCTGCGAACATCTGACAGTCGAACTGCACAGGCTCGGGCCAGTTCGTTGAAGGTCGCTATTGTGACCGGCTTTGAAAGATTGCGTGTCGCAAGGCAGGCCTCGGCCTGTGAGAGCGATGTCGCCGCTCTGGCCTCTACCTTCCTGGAGAGTCTGGGCAGCACTCGTCGTTCTCATGCCGACAAGCTGACGACACCATCAATCACTCGTCTGGACGATCTGGCTAAGGCGTACCTGACGGAGAAAGAGAAGGCTGTCGATCCAAGGACACTGATGACAATGGATTACAGCTTTCGCATTGCAGTCCACCATATCGGCAACATCAAGCTGACGGACCTGAACCGATCCCGATGCAGGGCCTACAAGGAAGCGTTGCTTGCGACTCCCCAGTACCTTCTGAGGGAGGACAATGCCTCGAAGAATGCTGACAGGCTCTTGTCGGACAAGTCCGTCAACAAGCACCTTCAATTTCTGTCGGGGCTCCTCCGTTGGGGAGTTCGTGAGGAATTGATAGGTGGTAACCCGGCAGAGGGATTGAGTATCAGGAAGCGGGGCAGGGACTGGGACCAGCGTTTCGCGTACGACAATGAGCAGATTAAGAGGCTTCTAAGCGAGCTTTGGCTCCATGAGGAACGACCGGAAAGACGTTGGGTCCCATTGATCGCTGCCTACTCGGGTATGCGTCTGGAGGAAATCTGCCAACTCAGATGTTGTGATGTCGTCGAGCACGATGGGTTCTGGTGTTTCAGTGTTAACGACGAAGCGGGGCCGTTGAAGACAGCAGCAGCTCAGCGACTTGTCCCTCTCCACCCCGAGCTCATCAGACTGGGGTTCCTGGATTTCGTAGATGAATTGATTGACCTGCCGATGCAGCGTCTCTGGAGCAATCTCCAGCCTAATCGACTGGGACGCTACTCGAACTCAGTCGGGAAATGGTTTGGTCGGTACAAGCGCGACCGGGGGTTAGAGGTGGCCCGACAAATCTGGACAGTTGAGTTAGGTGGATTTTCTGCTCCCAATCCGGCAGCGTTGCCGGGACGAAGGAGCGAAGATGACAAGACGACCCAGGCGGAACCACAGCCCTGCCTTCAAAGCGAAAGTCGCATTGGCGGCGCTGAAGGGCGACAGGACGATGAGCGAGCTGGCGACGCAGTTCGACCTGCATCCCAATCAGATCAAGCAGTGGAAGGATCAGCTGCTTGAGGGCGTAACGGGTGTCTTCGATGACACGCCAAAGGCCGCGAAAGAGCCGCAGATCGACGTAAAGTCCCTGCACGCGAAGATTGGCCAGCTGGCGCTGGAAAACGATTTTTTAGAGGGCGCGCTCGACAAGGCCGGTCTGTTGCCGAGCGCAAGGAAATGACGGGCCCGGACCACAGGCTGAGCCTGACACGGCAAGCCCGGCTTCTCGGGATCAGCCGGGGCAGCCTGTATTACGCGCCGCGCCCGACCAGTGCGGCGGACCTCAAGCTTATGCGCAGAATTGACGAGTTGCACATGGACTACCCGTTCGCGGGCAGCCGTATGATGAAAGGGTTGCTGCGGCAGGAAGGCTTCACGGCCGGGCGGCTGCACGTGGCAACCTGCATGAAAACGATGGGCATTGAGGCGCTCTATCGCAGACCGAACACCAGCAAGCCTGCGCCCGGTCACAGGATCTATCCCTACCTGCTGCGCAAGCTGGCCGTGACGCAGCCCAATCAGGTCTGGGCCATGGATATTACCTACATTCCCATGGCCCGAGGGTTCGTCTATCTGGTCGCCGTTCTGGACTGGTTCAGCCGCAAGGTTCTGGCCTGGCGGCTGTCGGTGACGCTGGAAACAGCGCCGTGTCTGGAGGCCTTGAATGATGCCCTGCGCAGATATGGCAAGCCGGAGATCATGAACTCGGACCAAGGATCACAGTTCACGTCCATTGACTTCATCAAGGCGCTGAAGGACGCCGACATCCAGATCAGCATGGATGGCAAGGGCGCTTGGCGCGATAACGTGTTTGTCGAACGGCTCTGGCGCAGCGTCAAATACGAGGAGGTCTATCTGCACGCCTATGAAAGCGTGTCAGCCGCCCGACAGGGCATCGACCGATACCTGGCCTTCTACAACACAAGGAGACCGCATTCATCGCTGGAAGGGCAAACGCCCGATCAGGCATATCACATCAAGTTGCAACCAATCCCGGTGGCGGCATAACCAAGCGGAAAATCCACCTAAGAAACGGCTCGAAACTGTTCAAACGAACCGAACCACCTCTCCCATCTACCCTCGGTTCTCCATTCGTATTTCTTGTGACATTGCTCCAGTCACCAAGTCTGGAACGCCGGACACTAGAGTTTCCTGACTTTGTTTACGATGGCGTGCTGGCATCGCCGCCATGATTATGCAGCGTGATCGCACCTTGTAACCGATTGCGCCGTGACGCCTGACCTCGTTGCAGTCTCTGCGCCAATCCTCCAACTTATCCCGAGCATCGGCAAGGTTGTGAGCCAAGTGGCCGCACCCTTTATGGCAGCAATAAGTCAAATGTCGTCCAATTTGCGCCTGTTTTTCCAAGGATCTTTATCGCTCACAACGTGGAGGATCTATGGCACATGACGGATGAGGGCCAACTTGAACGCAGGCCAGAGCCGCCTGCGAATCACGGGGATACCCTGGAACATGGCCAGAAAAGCTTGGGACCAACGACGAGGCCCCTCTGGCTTTGGTTGGTTTATGGCCTATCGCTTGCTGTCAGTGGTGTTTGTGTATGGGGCCTACTCATTCATTTTGCACTTGTACCACCACCATATGCTCTGATCCCACCGTTGAACCTTTCGGAGCCTGACAGCCTGTTTGTTGATTGGCAGATAGCCGCAATCAGCCAGGATCCATCTCTATGCGAGCAAGTAGTGATCTCTTCCCCCTTGATCTCGGCGGAAAGGGTGAATGCGATACCGGAACGGGATGGGTGTGGATGGTCAAATGCTATCCGCCTGAATGCAGTGGGCAATATCGTGGTGAATGCCTCACCGATTGATTGTGGGACCGCTGCCGCACTGGCCCTTTGGTTAACCAAAGTGGTGACACCTGCTGCTGAGGAGACGCTTTCCACCTCTGTGACTAAGGTCACTCACTACGGGACCTATGCATGCCGCAACATAGCCGGAACGTCATGGAGAAGCGTTCATGCAAAAGCTGCAGCCATCGATGTTGCAGGCTTTGCAACAAGCGATGGTTCAAATCTGAGCGTACGAAAGCACTGGAAGGGGAGGGATGACAGGGCAAAATTCCTTCACTCGATTGCTCAAGGGACCTGTCGATACTTCAGGTCTGCGCTAAGCCCAGCTTATAACGCCGCACACCATGATCATTTCCACCTGGATCGGGGATGGGGTCATACATGCAAATGAGGGGCTTGAGTATTCGCAGGTCCACGCACTTTCAAAAATCTTTCCAGCCCGGTGTTTGGCAAAATTATGTCCCTCATTCATACAAATTTGGCCACAATTACATATTATAAACAATCAATTATCGGTTCTAGAGGGGGAAAATTTGCATTGTAATCCAGCACCACATGAGCGTTCATACACGCACTCTGTCCCTTTTGATGTCCACACATGGTCAGATCACCCAGAATCGAACACCTTCGTTGACAAGGTATTTGCCGACCATGTTGAGGGGCAATGGATACCAAAGGACCAGAAATCCACCCCGAAGAATGCTAAGCACTATCTCAAGGTGCTGCTGCTGCACCTCTACGTCGTCTGGAAGCGGGATCGTTCTCTGTCGGTCTCTGTCTCTATGCGCCCCAAAAGCTACAAACAAGACCGTTACAACGCTCTTCATATTTCCCGGAATACACCCAATCTGATCCATCATCTGAAAGACAGGGGCGTGATTGGTTACAAGAAAGGGTGGAAGGACTACGGCTCCCTAAGAGGATATCAGTCGATCATCTGGCCCGAGGCCTGCCTTATTGACCTTTTTGAGCATGCCTCGCCGCCTACCGAGTCGGTGACAGCTCACCGGAATATCGAGTTGGTTCGCGTCAAGGACCGGAAGAGCAAGAGACTGGTCGACTACGATGACAACGAACTTACGACAAGCTCTAGAGAGGTTCTCAGGAGGTTCAATGAGCTCTTGAACGATACGCAAATTGCGCTGGGTGGTACAGATCCAGTTGGAGCGTCCAAGATGTGCTATCGGACATTTACACAAGATGAATCTGTGGAGGATCCCTTTGAACTCGGAGGGCGCATCTATGGAGGGTGGTGGCAGGATGAAGGACCTGACTGGAGAGACAAGCTGACGATCAACGGGAATCAGGTCGTCGAACTCGACTACCACTCACTGCATCCGAGATTGCTCTATGCCCTCGTCAAACAGGAGCTGAAACATGATCCCTATCAACTGAATTCCATTGAACGAAGCGCGTCGAAACTGTTGTTCCTTACAGCGATTAACGCGCGTGATGAGAGTTCTATATATCAAGCCTTCAGGCACCAATCCTCAAGCAATTCGAGAAAATTCGATAGCCGACATGATCAGGCCCACGACATACTCGATCCCGATGATGATCCAGCCAATATTGAGCATATACTGGGAATGATGAAGAGCTTTGATCGCAAATTTCGAGTCTTTGACAGCTTCAAGTCCGTGACAAATACCGAACTCAAGGAAATTTTGCAGAGCCTGAAGCAGCTCAATGAGCCTATTGCCCACTTCCTATGCAATGACATGGGCATCAAGCTCCAGCGAACCGACAGCGACATATGCATGAAGGTCATAGATGATATGACTGGCAGGGGTATCCCGGTGCTTCCGATCCATGACTCGTTCATAGTGGAGAAGGGGCACGAGGAGGTTCTTCGAGAGGTGATGGAAAGATCCGCACTCGAGATTGTTGAATTCCCGGTGAGGGTGGATATGAAATAGGGATCGCCCGAATGATACCGGATCAATTTAGAGGAATGTAAATTGCCCTTACCATGGAATCGATTACCCGAAGACGCTATCATGGCTGTGATTCAATCGGCGAATACGACACTTCAAATGGAAACGGAGAGATTGGGCTTTCCGGCTATTTCTTATGCTGAAAAACCTCATAAAAACGTGGCAGTGGAGGCGTATTTTCTCGGTCTTATTGAGGGTTTTACACTCGGCGTGCTCAAAGCCAGAGGTCATATTAGCTACTACGGAAGAAAACAGATCAAACTCAAGGGGCGTGCTGCGAAGATGTTTGATGACGCGATGCATGCCGCAACTCGATTGAGCCATCGTTCAGATTTTTCAGCCTTAATTTTCTGGCAAATTTTCTATTCTGGAAATGATGTGACTAACATGTCCACTGAAGAACCTGTCGATGAAGTATTTTCACAACGCCTATACTATTCAATAAATACCCATCAGGAATCTTATCAAATTGGAAGAGAAGATGCTTTCTATCAAATCAGCATAGCAAGCACTGGCTTGTTCAAGCCGACTCGCCGTTTTGAGGAGTATTTTAAAAATATTTCTTGATTCCCCCCCCCATCCCATTAATTTCCCTGGGAAAATCTCAAGCCCCCTTTCACATATATGAACCTGGCCCCCTGTCCCCCTCCCCCCCCTCCTAAAGGGTTGCGTCGGAGGAAGCTCGCTTCTGATTGCTCCAAGAGCCTGACGACACAGAGGGAAGGGGTAGGGTTGAGGGCTTCCTCTTATGTAGAAACATTTAATGTTATCAATATCTTATTCTTGTTCCCCTAATGAGAAGGGTACACATAAGACATACCTCCTCATATATATCCTATCTTAGGTCTTCCTGACCTCTCATGATCACATATAACTCATTATAATTAGATACTTAGGAGCAATTACCCTCTTTAGATTCCATGTGTCCCTTAAGCTCCCCACTTCTACCGCTCCCCTCCCTGATAGCAGTACCCCTCAGGAAGCCTCCAGAGGCCTCTCAGGAGTCCTCTCTGTCGTAACCGGTACATGACAGCCGATCCTGTGAACTGGACTCTGACGCCCCCTCCAGAGTCCATACAGAAGGCACCCAGATTCTGTCGTTCATCCACCCAAAGGAACGACCTGGATCTATGCGACAAGAGGATTCAAAAGTGCTCCCGATATTGCTACATAGATTGCTACACACCCGCTCGGTAACGACCGACGGAGAAGCTGACAGGCTCAAGGGAGCACAAGGGAAAACGACTGAGGGAGATCGGGCTCACAGAATCCCATCCTCTCCGCCATTTCTCATTGTTTTTATTGATACAATTGGGGTATTCGTGATTTGTACCCACGAAATGCATCACGAACTTGTATTGATAGCTGAGACCGCGTGTCGTCGAAGCTTGGGCTGCGTGAACTAGGATCGCTGCTATGCGATTGAAAGCGGTGAAGCTTCCGTCAACCGGCAACCGCCCCCCCCCTATCCCCCCGCCAATCCAAAATGGGGGTGTACCTACGCGTAGGTCCAGGGCTGTCTGACATCCAGCCACCCACAACTGTGTGTATTCGTCATCATGATTGGGCGTGCTGGGGCCAATAACATCAAGCTTGCAGCAGGCACGATCCCGCCAAATCATGATGAATTGCTCTTCCGGGGAAATCCTACAGTCTGCCTTGCGCTTACTCAGCTAATCAGGTGTTGACTGTGATAAAGTTCGCAAAAAAGTAACTACAAACGCGACCTCTTCCTCTGTCAGGTAACTTATGCTGAGCATATTCGTCTCTGAAGACATGAGATATTTGTACAATTCATGGCGTTGCAAATCATCCAACTTATCGATTTTGATCAAGCTCAATGGATCATAATGCGCTCGGATTGCGTCTTCCAGAGACGCGACACTACCAGAATGCCCGTAGGGTGCGGTGTTGGTAACATCCCAAAGTGGTGGCGTTCGGAACTTGTAAAGATCGGCTGGGTCTTGGGTAATGTTGAATCGACCGTAATCGATCCCGAATCCATTCCGCCCTTGACCGAGCTGTGGGAACGGCACCGTGTAGTAATCGAAATCGGAAAAGTGCGGACCATTATGGCAAACAACACATCGACCTTTGCCATAAAAAATTAGGCCGCCTTTGATCTCTTGGTTTGTCAAATCACCTCCTGAGAAAGCGAACCGGTGGAGACGGGTCTCTTGGATAGCGAAACGCTCGCTTATAAATTTGGAAATGCCTTTTGCTATATCAATAAATTCGACCGCTTCATCCGATTTCCCAATCCGCTGAGCCAAACTCGTTATGATCTTAGGTTCTCGATATCTTAGGTTGTCGACGATCTCTCGATAAAGTCCTTGAGCACCTTCGACTGTCTCAGTTCGATATCTCAAGACAGTTTTGTCGAATTTCAGCATCTCGACCGTCTCGACCGGCGGCAAATGAACCGCGACTGTTAGTGGATCATCAGAGGGCGGTTCTTCGCCAAATAGGCTTACAACTTCTCCGGAAATGGCGTCAACACGCCCGTCCCAGAAGAAAGTCGCGAAATCGTCTGCACCACGCCCCCAAAGCGGCAGAGAATTTCGCGGCAAAAAACGGTAAGCCGAGTCTACTCGTTCTGAACCAGTCCCTTGGCCTGAGACTCCGACAGAAATCGGAATTCCGTCACCAGTACCAAACTCGTCCAGATGGCACTGCTGACAGGAAATGTTCCCGTTGAGGCTCAGCGCCTCGGACGCGAATATCAGCTTCCCGACGCTCCCCAAGGGGGAGAGTTCTTGAACAGCTGCTGCGGGGGGGAGGCCATTCGACAAAATGGCCTTCTTAAGGATTTCGGTATTGGCATCCGCAAAAGCGGGCGATGGCAACAGCCAAAGAGCTATACTGGCGCTAGTAGCGAATCTCGTGAATTTCGACAAAGCGACTAACGTCCTTCGATCTGGCTTCGAGTGCTTCGACACCCATGAGTCCAAGCTTTGCATCGGAGACACCCAGGGTCAGAAGCTTCTTCCGAAGCTTATCGTAATCTTGACAGGAGAGCAGTCCTATCTCTGCAGCCTCCAAATTCTTGACAGTCATTTCGTTCGGCGCGTGCCTCACCGCCATTTTGGCGACAAAGTGCTCTCGCATAACGTGGTCACACTGAAACATTGCACCCTGATATTCATCGCGCAAATAGTGTGCGGCTACAGGTGGCAACAAGTATTCAATGCCGCCGTACAATATCACTAGGCCAAAAATACCTGACAAAAGAAACCGGGTCATCGCGGGCTTTCCCCACTCAGTTCGCAATCACACCCAAGGTATTAAGAGTCCCATTATCAAGTTTGCCTGTTGGAACGAGGCCGGAGTCACGTTGGAATTTATAGATTGCTGCGATCGTCCTTGAATTCAGGTCGCCGCCCACTGCACCCGGCTCGTATCCGCGCGACTGGAGCGCCAACTGCGCCAACGTGACGATTTGTGCGAATTTTGCCGTGTTTCCCTTCAAGACCTTTGGTTTCTTGGCGGTCGACAGACTCCTCGGAAGGACGCTGGACCTTGGTGTGCTCGCCTCATTCCGACCGCTTAGCGCTGCAGTCTGGTAGTCCGAGTTCGACGGCTGGTAAGCGGCTGGGCCGGGGTCAGGTGGCTCAGGAGCGTAGTACGACCGATGACTGGAATGGGAAGCGTGCGATTGGTGGCTTTGATGGGATTGATGTCCAGCCAGAGTGAATTCATTCGAGTCCGTGATTGATTGCGCATGTTGAACGATATCGTCGATCAAACTCTTATCTGCGCTGACATGATTCGAACCGCCAGCGAGAACTGCCGATGACACCGGAAAAAGCCCAGCCGCCAGCATCGTTGGAATAAGAAATTTCGCGTTGCTCATAGCGCTTCTCCTGTTTGCCCCAACGAATGCACGCCAGCGTATGCCCAATCGTTATTATACCATTCGAAAAAACCTGTGCAAGACGAGCGCTGGCTACAGGACTCACATTCTGGCACGAATTTTTTCTTCCAGTCTGAGATTGTGTCGGCGCAGTATTTCCGATAGCGAGCAGGAACCGTGCAAAGCGGAATGTTGTAAAGGGTGGTGACCAATCGCCGTTTAGCAGCGATGTCGAGTGCATGCTCCAGCGGATCGAAAAATGCGGAATGATCGACAAATAGGTCGCCCATGAACGCCTTCGCAAAGCCGATCGGTTCTAAGCCCATGATCGCCCAAACTTTGATGAAGAATAGGTCCTTCGAGATGAGGTCAGCCAGTTTCGGCAATGCCGGATAATTCAATCCGGTAAGAACCGTTCTGAGCTCGATCTTTGCTTGTGCTGAGGCGAGCCGGTAGAAGTTTGGCATTAAAATCTCGAAGGCACCGTCTTTGTTAACGACCCGATCGTGGATTTCCGCATTCGGTGCATAAAGTGGGACGCCCCATAGGACGTCGGTCCTCTCGTGAATCCGTTTCAATATTGGGATGTCTGCATCGACGAAATGCTGCGCGTTGGTAAGGATATGGAGGCCTATATCCGGCCGGTTTTCGGAAATATCCTGAATCAGATCAAAAAACAGTTCCCGCTGCATCGTCGGCTCACCACCGGAAATACCGATTGTGATGCCAGGATCAGCCAGTCGAACCGCCTCCTTATAGAATCGCAGTCGCCACTGATCCTGAATACGTTTGGGCGGTTGACTGCACATGACGCAGAGCTGATCGCATTGCTCGGTAAACAAGAGGGTGTTGTGGCGGCTTTTTTGACGGATCAATCGCGAAGCGATTTTATGTCCGGGGACAATCATAAGAACGTCGCCATAGAGGTCCTTAGCTTGAGTGCCGGGAAATGAAACTTCCAATCCGTTAAACAGACCTATGGCCAGCCCATTCTCATCTTCGGCGAGCGCCATTCCCTTATCACCGTATTGGGATAGGCCCAAGTGCTCCACTCTGCACACGAATGGCGCGACGTTCTGGCATTCAATAGGGGTCTGCAGGTCAATCATAGAGAACCTCGAATGGAGCGTGCGAGCCGTCTTTGCGATACGCCCAGGACATAAGTGGATCGAGCCAGTTCCGGTCCCGTTCCTTAATCTTGGTAAAGAGCAGATCGAACAGGTCGAGGTGGCGTTTGCAAAATGCCGTTTCGTGCTTGGGCATATCGATCCGACCGTAGCGAGACAGGTCATCTACAAGATCGATTCCACAAAATGGTCCATAGGCACAATGAATGCAATCTGGGTGGACCTCGTTCATCGCGCTAAAATTCAAGGTTGAGAGTTTTTCCAAATCGACCTCACCGCCCAACTCCCCGATCTTCAGATCGACTTGGCGCGTGCGTGATAGCATCCGTGCTTCGTCAGTCGGGTAAATTCCACCATCAAAATTGACGACGCAATAATCTTCAAAGTATCGGTTGGGAGACCGACAATCGACGTAGTTTGTCGTCCCTGCGCTAATGATTTTCTGGAAGATCATCGAGGAGTAGAATTCCTCAAAAAACTGCGTCTTGTTGATCTCCATAATCCGCTCTAATGCCCGAAAGTATGCCCGGTTCCACCGATCAGTGCTATCCAACGATGACGCATGGTTTTTACGTGCAAATCCGAGATAATTTACCGGTCGGAGGAATATTGAGGTGAAGCCAAGCTCAAGATAGACGTCAATGATCTCTTCAATCTGATCGTAGGCGTCCTCTGGAATTGTTGGGAGAGCGGAAACCTTTGCCGACCCATAAGCATCCAAAATATAGCGAAGATTGTTGAAGAACCTATCGGCTCTCTCAGTCGTTCCTGTTCTGTTGGCTGCCATCATAGTTGTCGAGCCGTCAATCGACGTACTGACGTGCATCCGTGGATCAGAGATAACCTCTTTGGCTTCCTGCGTTAAGTTCATCAAGTTCGTGCAAATCGCAAATTCGACCTGATCAAAATGGCGAGTAGCCCGATCCATGATCTCCAGAACTAAGTCAGACCGCAGAGTCGGCTCGCCGCCCTGAAACTCGATCTTGATTTTTGGGCCAGCATGATCAGTCCAGAATTTCTCCAGCAAATCAAGGTGCTCAGGCTTCATGTCGAAACCTTTTGCATTCTCGTTTGCTCGAGAGACTTGGCAGTATGTGCAGGCCAAATCGCAGCGCAGAGTTGGAATGATCATCATATAAGAGAGTTTGCTCGATCTTTTACTAACGCGATTCTGCGCCCTGCTCGCTAAGGCTGTTATGCGCCAGTGGCTCTCCTCTTGAAGCAGGATGTGCATGTCCCGAAGCCGCGAATGCTCATCTTCCGTAAGAGCCTCGTCGAATAGTCTGCCAACAATTCCATTGTCGAACAGCTTAAAGTCACCCACTTCGTTCACGATCAGAGAAGTGTCTTCACCAATATCCCGAAACCGGAAAGGTGTTAAAAATTCACCCATTGTAAATTCGCTCTCTGATTGAGAGTGTTTCTTCAAAAATGCGCTGTTGATATAAAAATTGATCTAATAGACGACGAATTTGCTGTTCCTTTTTAGTAGCTAAATCGCCACTGACATCAATGCCTTGATCTGTGATCTCGAAATTCAAGGTCGGCACTAAGATCCTAATCCGGGCGACAGCAGCCGCGGCCACGCTCTCAAATTTCGGATCGACCACTATCAGCATTTGCACTGCCTCCTATTCCATATCGGGGCATCAGATCACCTGACGCGGCGCCATGCAACCTAGGTGCTTACGCTTGCCTTTATCATTATGATATATTTGCATTTGAGAAAAACGGTAGAATTTTTGGTTCTCCCCGCATATTATTGAAGAATGAGTTCGGCAATTGCGACACGCCCGAACGCATAGCGATACCGTGCCTCTCCTTTCCGCCCTATCACTTTTTCACTACTGCTCATGATGGCTAAAGTAGCGAATTCATGGCTGTATCCGCAAAGGATTATTGTCTCGGCAACGCGCAGATCATGCAGGCTTCGGTCAATCTCGCCGTCCGCTCTTGGCTTGGGGATGTATCCCTCCCGTTCCATCAGTCGCTCTGCATTTGCGTAGGCATCCTCCACGCTCCCAAGGTCAGGTAAGGCGCTGAAAGTCGCCACCAACTTGGGACCGTTGTAGATTTCCAGTGGACCACTGTACGAGCGGGACGCTGCCGTATTGTGGAGAGAGGTGGTTCGGTTCGTTTGAACAGTTTCGAGCCGTTTCTTAGGTGGATTTTCCGCTTGGTTATGCCGCCACCGGGATTGGTTGCAACTTGATGTGATATGCCTGATCGGGCGTTTGCCCTTCCAGCGATGAATGCGGTCTCCTTGTGTTGTAGAAGGCCAGGTATCGGTCGATGCCCTGTCGGGCGGCTGACACGCTTTCATAGGCGTGCAGATAGACCTCCTCGTATTTGACGCTGCGCCAGAGCCGTTCGACAAACACGTTATCGCGCCAAGCGCCCTTGCCATCCATGCTGATCTGGATGTCGGCGTCCTTCAGCGCCTTGATGAAGTCAATGGACGTGAACTGTGATCCTTGGTCCGAGTTCATGATCTCCGGCTTGCCATATCTGCGCAGGGCATCATTCAAGGCCTCCAGACACGGCGCTGTTTCCAGCGTCACCGACAGCCGCCAGGCCAGAACCTTGCGGCTGAACCAGTCCAGAACGGCGACCAGATAGACGAACCCTCGGGCCATGGGAATGTAGGTAATATCCATGGCCCAGACCTGATTGGGCTGCGTCACGGCCAGCTTGCGCAGCAGGTAGGGATAGATCCTGTGACCGGGCGCAGGCTTGCTGGTGTTCGGTCTGCGATAGAGCGCCTCAATGCCCATCGTTTTCATGCAGGTTGCCACGTGCAGCCGCCCGGCCGTGAAGCCTTCCTGCCGCAGCAACCCTTTCATCATACGGCTGCCCGCGAACGGGTAGTCCATGTGCAACTCGTCAATTCTGCGCATAAGCTTGAGGTCCGCCGCACTGGTCGGGCGCGGCGCGTAATACAGGCTGCCCCGGCTGATCCCGAGAAGCCGGGCTTGCCGTGTCAGGCTCAGCCTGTGGTCCGGGCCCGTCATTTCCTTGCGCTCGGCAACAGACCGGCCTTGTCGAGCGCGCCCTCTAAAAAATCGTTTTCCAGCGCCAGCTGGCCAATCTTCGCGTGCAGGGACTTTACGTCGATCTGCGGCTCTTTCGCGGCCTTTGGCGTGTCATCGAAGACACCCGTTACGCCCTCAAGCAGCTGATCCTTCCACTGCTTGATCTGATTGGGATGCAGGTCGAACTGCGTCGCCAGCTCGCTCATCGTCCTGTCGCCCTTCAGCGCCGCCAATGCGACTTTCGCTTTGAAGGCAGGGCTGTGGTTCCGCCTGGGTCGTCTTGTCATCTTCGCTCCTTCGTCCCGGCAACGCTGCCGGATTGGGAGCAGAAAATCCACCTAACTCAACTGTCCAGATTTGTCGGGCCACCTCTGTCGTCGTTAAGAAAACCACAGGTCAAGCACCTCGCTCCGTTCCAGGGGCCTAACGAACCGCAATTTCCACAGTAGAAGCTCCTATCTACATTGTGGCCCTTGGGAGCGTATCCAATGCCGTATGGAGTGGAGACGACAATTTTCCACTCGTCTTCCATAATAACCGTGTGGGTAGGGGTCAGCGGAATTTGCGCCGGAATATGCTCCCGAACCGTTAATCCCATAGCATTTCCATCACCGCCGCCAATTATTTTGTAAATTCCCTCAGCCAACTCAGGATTATTTTTTACAATCGAAACAATGATTGGGGAAATCTTTTCCAAAGAAATGTCATCCCCTTCAACGGCCCGGCAAATAGTATTAATTGATCTGCTCAATTTGTAATTAGAAATTGCCTCATTTTCAAATGTTCTAGCTAATTTCGCTTTTTCGGCGGCAATTTGTATTATAGTCTGAACCATGAGAGATTTTTTGAATACAATCTGACCCTTTTTTAAATTGCAACCTGCGCAAGATGGCATCCAATTTTCGTAAGAATTTACTTCAAAATCTTCTGGAAGGCCAAGTTCTACTACAACTCTCTCAAGCTCTTCTTTGTCATCCAATAGTGCTTCTGGTATGATATGATCAACATGCATTGATTGAAAATCAATGGGTTCTTTACACAAGTAGCATTTTGGTCCGTGCGTAGAAAAGACAGAAAACCTTTCTCTGTACTTAAAACTGTACTTTGTCATATCAAATTCCAAGACGCTTCATATTCACTAGATGACAGGATACCAAATTTCAATGATGCCGACGCTCGCTCCTCGCCATTACCATTCTTAAAGAGCTGACTATGAAAATCTGAATGGACAAATTTCGCAACAAGATTGTCTGTCGCAACCACTGAGACCTTGATCAACAAGTAGCAGCCAATGCCACCTACCTGCGTATCGTATCAACTTTCGCGCCTTCAAAGCGAGTGGGTGTGCCGCAAAACTTGCCCCAATCTTCCATAAGTCGTTTGCGCTTCTCAAACAGATCACCGCGCCGATAGGCGCTCTCGACCTTGTTGCGGATCGTGTGCGCCAAAGCCATCTCAACGACCTCTGACGGATAGGCCGTCGTCTCAGCAGCCCAATCGCGGAACGTCGAACGGAAGCCATGCGCCGTGATGTCTGTGCGCTCCATGCGCTTCAAGAGCGCCAAGAGCGCGTTGTTCGATAGCGGCCTGCCGTTGCTGCCGGTGAAGACGTGCTCTCCGGTCGATGCCGTCTCCAATGTGCGCAGTATCTCGACCGCGCGCTTGGTGAGCGGCACACGATGCTCGTTCTTCATCTTCATGCGCTCAGCGGGGATCGTCCATACGGCGTTATCGAGATCGATCTCATCCCAACGTGCGTTGATGACTTCTGACGTTCTTAGCGCCGTGAGGATCAGCACCTCCAACGCCATCGCGGCCACACCTTCACGCTTTCGCAGTTCGGTCATGAAGTCGCCGATATCCGTCCAGGGTAACGCGTCGTGGTGTTTGACCTTGCGCACCTTGTTCGGTGACGGAAGCTGCGTTTCGAGATTGCCTTTCCATCGGGCAGGGTTCTCGCCGTCGCGATAGCCTCGCACCTTGGCCCAATCGAGTATCTTCTCCATGCGCCCACGGATACGAGTCGCCGTTTCCGTCTTGGTGAGCCAGATCGGATCAAGCACGCCAAACACATCAGACATGGCGATATCGGAAACGTCCTTCGCGCCGATCAGCGGATAGACGTAATCACGCAGTGTGTTGGACCATTGCGAAGCGTGTTTCGGGTTCGACCAGCTTGCCTCGTGTGATCGGATATAGTCCTCAGCGGCTTTCTGAAACGACACGCCGCCGAATAGCTCTTCACGTCGGCGTTCGCGTTCACGGTCTCTGTATGCCTTTGGATCGATGCCCTCAGCATGCAAGCGGCGATACTCAAGCGCCTTCTCGCGTGCTTCCTTCAATGAGACGTTCAACGCACTGCCTAAGCCGATCCAGCGTTGTTTGCCGTTCAGCATGTATCGGAACAGCCATGTGCGCCCGCCGCTCTCGACGACTTGCAGGTACAGTCCGCCGCCGTCGTGATGTTTGCCAACGGGTTGTGTTTGCACCTGTCGTGCGCTTAGTCGATTTACGCTCTTTGCCATCACATTTACCTACGAAATAACTCACGTAGTGTGTGAGATCGGGAGCGATAATGCAAGGCACTGTGAGACACTAAAGCCAGTGTTTCTCTGGCTTGTGAGACAATCAGAGATTACATGGGATAGGCGGAGGGCGGACATCCTCTCCGCCATTACCTCTATATCTTGATGAGTTTACTGGTTCATTCGCGGCGCAATATGCGCCAGTACCACTCCTGATCCTGCGTTGTGCGTCTGATTGGCTCGGTAGCATGGCTTTGTGGCCAGGCGATGGATGCGACCGGCGTGCGGTCAGGCGGCAATGTGATCCGGTCGAGATTCCCGGGGACACCTCCCACACGATCAGCAACGGGTCCCGTTCCGCTCCCATAGTGTCTGATGCTCGGGATGACGACAACGGACAGGGGGGGGCGGAAGGCCAACTTGCCTGAGTGAGGAACACTCTCGAAGCTGACGGATGTCGTCGAGACGGGGCGTACCGCGTTCTGGCAGTCGAATTGCATTGGCTGTAGGATCGAGTTCAACCATCACGGGGAATCCCTTCAATGCGTCAGATCGCATCTCTTGCCGCTGCCATCGTCCTGTTCTGCAGCATCAACACGGCACACGCGGAACTGGACCAGAGCCGCATGATCGCGTTGCAGTCCACGCTGCTTTCGTTTCTGGGCGAGCGGGAGTCGGATGGGCGCTACGTCATCTTCAATACGGACTCCGGCGAACTTCTGAAACTGTCTCCCGCCAGCCTGCATCCCAAGATCGTCCCGTTTCGCAACGGCTATTTCCTGTGCGCTGATTTCGTGGCGGATGGCGGAACGACATATGAGGTCGATTTCCTCGTGATGCCTGTCAGGGATGGCTTCGCGATCACGCAGACCCTGTTCGATTCACGCGATTCAATTCGCAAGACAATGGGCAAATAGCGTCCTTTGAAGAAACTCCTGTCCTCCCTTGCCGTACGGGTGACTGTTGTCTTTGCGGTGATGTTTCTGGCATTCGCCGGGGGGTTCCTGATCTGGTACGACCAGTTCCGCCGCGACGCGATGGAATCTGAAGTGGCGGCCCAGGTCGCTTCCCTCGGTCACCATCTGTCAACGGCGCTTTCCGAAGCCAGACGACACGAGGCGAATGCCGACGTCGTTCACCTGCTGCGTCTCGCGCAGGGATACCGGTCCATCCGGTGCGTGACCGTGCTGGATACCGACGGGGGGGTGCTGGTCGGCTGGCCGAACCGCGGCTGTGTCGAACGCCAGAGCAGGAAGAACGTCGATTTCACGCTGAAGCCGGACGGCGTCCTGAGGATCGATTACGGCGGCAGCTGGATTACCGAGACATTGCGGGAGGAGCGGCTGTTCGTGCTTGCGGCACTTGGTGTGTCCCTGGCAGGTGCACTGCTCAGCGCGTTGCTGGCCAACTATGTCATCGTGCAGCGGCGTCTGCGATCGGTACTGGATGTAACAGGGGGGACCAATCCGGATCTGACACGGCTCAGAAGGATTGCCGCCAAGCCGGACGAGATCGGCCAGATTTCCAGCGCCTTTCTGGACCGGATCGAAGCCGAGAGAGTGGCAGCCGAACGGGAGCAGGCAGCGCGGCTCGAAGATCAGCGTTCCGAGCGTGACCGGCTCATGTCTTCGATCTTCGACGCTCTTTCCGAGGGGCTGCTGACCCACGATCTGAACCTCAGGATCGTTGGCTGCAACAAGGCGGTCTGCGAGCAGTTCGGCTACACCGAGGAAGAATTCCTGCGGCTGCACGTGCGCGACCTGATGCCGGCCGATCAGTACGCGATCTACGAGAAGGTGTTCCAGGCCTACCTGGCCGGAGCGGTCGATCTGCCGGGCAGGCAGACCACCCTGACTGCGGTGCACAAGTCCGGCCGACGTCTGATGGGCGATATTTCCTTCAGCGAGACCCGGCTGGATGGCGAGCGGCTGTTCACAGGCGTTCTCACCGACCGGACCAAGGAACGGGAGGCACAGGAGACAGCGCGAATGCTGCAGGAGCGGCTGCTCGCGGCAATCGAGACCGTGCCTGACGGCTTTGTTCTCTTTGATGCGGAGGATCGCCTGGTCATCTGCAACCAGAAGTACCGTGAGATCTACGGAAATGCGCCGGAAATGATGGAGCCGGGCACGCGGTTCGAGGACGGGCTTCGCGCCGGTGTCGAGCGTGGCGAATATCTGGCAGCGGTCGGACGGGAGGAAGAATGGATTGCCGACCGGATGCATGCACACCGGAACCCGCCGGAAGACCCGATCGAGAAGCAGCTGGCCTCAGGGCGATGGATACGCATCACCGAACGTCGAACACCGGAAGGCGGCATTGTCGGTTTCCGAACCGACATCACGGAGATCAAGCAGCGGGAACTGGAACTGCAGATCGCGCAAACGCGCCTGGTATCGGCAATCGAGGCCGTGCCCGACGCTTTCGTCCTGTATGACGCGGACGACCGGTTGGTGATCTGCAACCAGAAATATCGCGATTTCTACGCAAACAGCGCGGACGTCATGTTGTCCGGCAACACCTTTGAACACATCATCCGTACCGGCGCCGAACGCGGACAGTACGCCGGGTCCGAATGGCGTATCGAGGAATGGGTGGCCGCGCGCCTGGCGCTGCACAGGAACCCACCGGAGGAACCGCTGGAGCAGCAGCTGGGCGACGGTCGCTGGCTGCGGATCATCGAACGGCGCACCCCGGATGGCGGCACCGTGGGTTTCCGGATCGATATTTCCGAGCTGAAACGCCGGGAGTTCGAGCTTCAGGAAAGCGAGAAACGCCTTCGGGCGACCATCGATGTGGCGCTTGACTGCGTGATCGTGATGGATGCCGAAGGCAAGGTGGTGACCTTCAACCCGGCGGCCGAAACGCTGTTCGGTTACCGTGCGGCGGATGTGGTCGGCAGGGAGATGGCTGATCTGATCATTCCCCGCGACATGCGGGAAGCGCACCGGAACGGACTCGCCCGCTATCTCGTCACCGGTGAAGGACCCGTGATCGGCAACCGTATCGAGATCGATGCGATGGATGCCTCCGACCGCATCTTCCCGATCGAACTTGCGATCAACGTGGTCGACAGCGGCGACGGGCCGGAATTCGTCAGCTACATCAGGGACATCTCGGAGCGCAGAAGCGCCGAGCAACGCGTGCAGGACATGGCCCGCCTGCCGAACGAAAACCCGGCACCGGTGATGCGTTTCGACGGACGCGGTGAACTGCTCTATGCCAACGAGGCCAGCGGGCCGCTGGCCAACCACCTCAATGTCTCGGTGGGTTCACGCCCGACCACTGCCTGGCAACAGAAGATCTACGAGACACTTGCCTCCAGTGTGCCAGCCAACATGGAAATCGGTGTGGGCGACATCCAGTACAGCGTGCTGTTGAGTCCCATCCCCGAGAAGCAGGAAGTCAACCTGTACGGGTTCGACGTGTCGAGCCTGAAGCGGGCCGAGGCGGAACTGATGCTGCAGCGCGACCGTGCCGAGGAGGCGAACCGCGCGAAGAGCCGTTTCCTGGCCATGATGAGCCACGAGATCCGGACACCGCTGAACGCGGTTCTGGGTGTTCTGGGCCTGCTCTCCGATACCGAACTGTCAAGCGAACAGAGCCGTTATGTCGTTACAGGGCGCACGTCTGCAGAGGCCCTGCTCACGGTCATCAATGACATCCTCGACTTCTCGAAGATGGAAGCCGGCAAGCTGGAACTGGAAATTTCGCCCTTCGATCCTGCGGACCTTGCGCGGGTGGTGGTGGAGGTGCTGTCGCCACGCGCCGTGGACAGGGGTATCGACCTCCGCCTCGAGGCGCCGTCGGATCTTCCGACGCCCCTGCTGGGAGACCCGGGACGGCTGCGACAGGTGCTTCTGAACTTCGGCTCCAACGCGATCCGGTTCACGGAGCAGGGCAGTGTCACCTTCCGGATCGGGACCGTCGGCGGTACGGAAAGCCGCCCCAGGCTCCGGTTCTCCGTGCGAGATACCGGCTCCGGCGTGCCGGAAGACCTTCGCGACCATATGTTCTCCGAGTTCTCCAGTTCGACCGGGGCAGGGGATGCCATGGGTGGTACCGGTCTCGGCCTCGCCATATGCCAGCGGATCGTGGAGACCATCGGCGGAGAGATCGGTTTCTCGACCGAGACCGGCACGGGAAGCGACTTCTGGTTCGAGGTCGAACTCGAGAAGACGGCGACGCCGGTTCGACCCGTTGAAGCGAGCCCGCAGGATGTGGCCGCCGACATGGATCGCCGACGCAACGTGCGCCTGCTGGTCGCCGAAGACAATCCGGCCAATCAGCTGGTCATACGCGTCATGCTGGAGAAGGCAGGGTTCCGGCTCGATATCGCCGGCAACGGTGAGGAAGCCGTGCGTGCCGTCCAGCGCCGGTCCTACGAGGCTGTGCTGATGGATGTCGGCATGCCGGTAATGGACGGCCTGAGCGCAACGGCGGCCATTCGGGCGCTGCCGGGTGAACGTGCTGATGTTCCGATCATTGCCATGACGGCGCACGTCTTGGACAGCGAGAAGTCGAACATTCTCGCGTCGGGCATGGACGATTTCATCGCCAAGCCGATTGATCGTCAGCACCTCATCCGGACGATCGACCGTTGGGTCTTCAGGGATCAGGGCACTGAAGCGGTCGCGGCACCTGCTGCCACGGGCATTGGCGATCCTGTGCTGGACATCGATGTGATCGAGCGCCTTGCCGAAGAGACATCGGAGGCGGTCGTGCCCGAAATTGCCCGTGTCTTCTCCGAGCATCTGGAAGGCGCAATCCCCGAGTTCGAGACTGCACTGGACGAGAAGGACGTCGTGGCGCTGGACTCCGTTGCCCACCGGATCGGCAGCAGCTGTGGTTCACTGGGGGCGATGCGCCTGTTCCGGACCTGTCGGGCCATCGAAGCCGCCGTCGCCAACGGTGATGATGACAGTGCTCTTGCCATGGCGAGAGGCATCCGGCAACTCGCCGAGGCATCAGTCAGCGAGTTGCGGGAATATGTCAGAACGCGGTTCGGGACCTGATACCCAGCAATCTCGGCATCCAGGGCCAGCGGGCCGCGACCTGCTTCGCCCGCCGCAACAGGCCTTCCAGCGGCCGTTCCATGTCGCGTTCGTTCAGGACGATCCCGCCAACCCGTGCGCCCATCTTGGCAAGGCGCGTGATCACCGTCTCCAGCTGTCCTGCGTTCGTCATTCCCGAAAGTGCGGTCACGAAGGTCAGATGAAACCGGGCTGCAACCGCGCACCCGTCCAGCGCCCCGGTGCTCCGGCGGGCGGCAACCGGGGCACTGTCGGCAACGACCAGGTCGTAGTTCATGGACAGTCGGTCAAGCTCATCCGCGAGTTGCCCGCCGATCTCCGACCGGTTCGCATGGGCGGCGATCGCGGTATTGACGCAGGCGACATCCAGTTGCCGGCCTGGCACCGACCATGGGCGGGATATGAGAGTACCGACAATCTTGATCTCGTCAGCGGTATCCAGAGCCAGAACATGCTGGGTGAAGGGCACCAGGGGGTCGAGATCAAGGAACAGCACCCTTTGCCCTTCCAGTGCGGCCCGCTGCGCCAGCGCCCAGGCAAGGGTTGAGGAGCCTGTGCCACGGCCGGGGCCGGTCACCAGTACCCGCACCGGATGGCCATCTTTTGCTGCCTGGGCGATCTGTGCGCCCAGGTGGTCGAGCTCGGTATGATCCAGCGGGAAACTGGTCGGAGCGGGGAGGGTGATTGCCTGTCTGAAGATGCCCATCAGATTGCCCCCAGGATCGCGAAGATCGACACCACCTGGAACACGTCACGGACGCCGTTCATGAATATCTGCCAGTCACTCTGGCTGACGGAGGGCACATAGACCGTGTCCCCGGCGCGCACGACCGGCAGGTTCGAGAAATCGCCACCGCGTGCAAACTTAACCAGATCGAATGCGGTCGCCCGCGGCTCGCCATCCACGACCTGCACGACGACGATCTTCTCCTGCCAGGCGTCGGCAGAGGGCCCACCGGCCTCGGCGAGCAGGTCGAGGATCGTCATGCTGTCGTTGAACGTGTAGCGGCCCGGCGTGCGTACTGATCCCAGAACACGCACCATCCTGCCCGGGTCGGTTTCGGTGTAGTCCCGGTCCCTGTTCGGGACATAGATCACGTCGCCAGGAACAACCTGCGGCAGCAGCGACGGGTCACCGGTTTCGAAATAGAGTGCCAGGTCGACCTTCGAGACCTCGGAACCCTCCCGATTGCGGTGGCTGATCCGGATGTTGCGGATATCGGCAGTCGGCGTCGGTCCGTTGGCGGCAGAGATGATGTCCAGGAAATGCAGATTCGGATTGAAGGCATAGCGACCCGGCGCACCGACAGATCCCATCACGTAGATGGCACGTTCGCTGTCGAGACGGGTCCACTGGCTGCGGTTGTCACTGGGATCGCGGGGCAGTTCCGGCAAGGTCACGGTGTCGCCTGCCCGAAGGCGCGGCAGGTCACTCAGCGAACCGCCATTGTTGATGAAGCCCTGCAGGTCGAAGACCGTCGCCTGGGCCTGATCGCCGTTCTTCTGAAGGATACGGATCTGCGTCGCGTCGCCGTACTGGGTCGGACCGCCGGCGTGGGCGACCAGATCGAGCAGGCTCATCTCGTCTGACCATTCGTAGCGGCCGGGCTTGTTCACCTGGCCGATGATGCGGATGGCGCGGTCATTGCCGATCTTCAGCCAGGATTTCTCGAGCTGATCGGTCTTCTCCGGTACGAAGATCGCGTCGCCGGGACCGATTGACGGCACGGTGATGCCGGGACGTCCTTCGGTATAGCTCGCCAGATCGAAAGCGATGACCTCGCCGCTCGCCCGGATGACCCGCAACTGGCGGGTCTCGGCATAGCGGTTCGGACCGCCAGAGTTGGCCAGGACGTCAAAGAAGTTGGCGCCTTCGGTCATCTCATAGGACCCGGGCTTGGCGACCTCGCCCATGACATACACCGTGCGCACCCCGGCCTTCACCTCGTCCACATTGATCGGCACGTAGATGGTCGCGGCTTCCGTCAGGGTGGGCAGCAGGCTGGCGTCACCGGTGTCGAAGTATTTCTTCAGGTCGAAGACGATGGGCGACCCGTCATTGATGACACGGATCTTCTCGACACCGGCGTAACGGGTGAGGCCACCGGCACGCATGATCACGTCGACGACGGTCTGGTTGGACTTGAAGGAGAAGGTGCCCGGGTTCTGAACTTCGCCGAAGACCTTCACCGCGCCGGTTTCCTCACCGGCATCACCGGCGGCCGTCAGGGTGCGTGCATCGAACTCGACCTCGACATTGCCGATCAGCGGGGAGGAGGGGACGAACAGGGTATCACCCGACTGCAGCACGGGAATCGCGCTGGCATCGCCGGTGTCCAGGTAGCGTTTGTAGTCGAAGGTGCTGGTCGAACCGTTGCGGCGCAACTGAAACAGGTTCATCTGCGCGCCCTGGCGAAGACCTCCGGCCGCGGAGATTGCCATCTGCACGTTGCCGTTGGCGGGCAGGTCGACGTCCTTTGGTGTCTTCACGAAGCCCATGACCGACACCATCAGGCGGCGTTCCTTGATCAGGACCTTCAGCTGGGAGAGGTCGCGATAGGCGCTGGACAGCGCCAGATTGACACGACGGCGCGCGGTATCGGTGTCAATGCCGGCGAGCGGCAGCGCACCGACTTCCGGCAGCGTGACCATGCCGCGACTGTCGAGCTGGTAGGGCTGATCGAAGTCCGGCTCGCCCGGCAGGACGATCTGGATGATGTCACCTGCCGCCAGTACGGGTTCTTCAGCCAGCACCGGGCGGGCGAACAGAAGGGCCAGGATGGCCAGCATCGTGTAAATGGCTGTCGTGTGAAAACGCGTCATCTCGGGTGCTCCTCACCTTCGGGATCTGTCAGTCAGAGGGCGACGCCATTGCGCGGCTTGGCCGCCCGCGCGATGGCGTCTTCGATCCTCTGCATGCGTTCGTTCAGGGCGATCAGGTTGGCAGCGCCGTCGGCGTCCAGACCGCCGGCGATCTCGCGTCCGGCGCGAATGGCGAGACGTTCCGCCAGCACCAGCTCGGCAGGTGCCCAGCGCATCGCGCCGTCGTTGGTCAACTGCTCAAGCTTGCGCAGGCAGTTGGCGTGCCGGACCTGCAGGGCGATCTCGCCCTCGCTGGCTGCATCGATGATCGCGGCGGGGTAGGTGCGGGTGGAGATTTCCGCCGCGCCGCCGCCGTGCTCGGGCGGCCAGGTGACGGAACAGGCACCAAGGCCCACCGCCACACCGGCCAGCAGGAAGAACTTGCCCGGAGCCCTCATCTCAGGCTGCCTGGGCCGCGGCGTATGCCGCAACGGCCGGCCTGGCGCTGGTCTCGGTGGCCGTCTGCACATTCAGCGGACGCATCAGATTCAGACGCTCCAGCATGCGCTGCGGCTGGCCATGGACGCCCCGGATGACGAACTCCCCGCCGCGCATCTTCATGCGCTTGGCGATGTCAACCAGCAGCCCGAGGCCCGACGGGTCCATGAAGGAGACATCGGACAGGTCGATGGTGATGTGCTCGACAGAGATGTCCGTGATGGTTTCGACATGGCTTTCACATGCCAGGACCCCGATGGCGTCCAGCGGACCCTCGGGACGGAAGAACAGGGCACCTGGGGCGTCGAAGCGGAATTCAGTCATTGTCGGTCTCCTTGCGTGTTGGTTGAACCGACATTCGCAATGGCCGAGCCATGTTCGGATTTAAAGAAAATGTATATATTTCAATATGATATGGAGGGTGTGATATTGGCTATCACGCCGACCGCTGCGGAATGCAGTACCTATTGCTGCACTCTGGCCCACGCGTTCTGCAGTGCATGACGCAGCAGTTTCAGGCGGAGTGACGGCAATGCCATGTGGTCCTTCAGGCCGAATTCACCGGGGCGGCCGGGGAAGGCCAGCAGACCATCTCCGTTGCCCCCGAAGTTCCATGTGTCCTGGAAGATGTCGATGCCCAGCGGCACAAGCCGGTAGGTCTCGGTTGCCTCATAGTAGAGCAATCCGTCGACCCGGCCGGATATGGCACGCATGAAACGGAACAGCTGTGCCGCAGGGCGGTCGATCAGCAGATCCGCCAGACCGGTCGCCGGTCCTGCCAGTGGGACGGCATCGGGTACTTCGGCCCTGTTCGGACCGCAGGAACCCATGCAGGACAGATAGGTCCACAGACCGGTGTCGCGGTAATCGTGAAGACCGGGATGCCTGCGTGACTTCAGTCGATTGAAGACGGGCGCAAAGATGTCGACCAGTCCGTCGAGCCGCGCATCGCGGTCGGTGGTGACCATGACACGCACGCCCGGAGCGTGCTTGCGATAGAGGCGCAGATGGCGCGACAAGGCCTCGATATCCGTCGGTTCATCGGCTGCATAGACCCACGCCCGGCCTTCCAGTTCCTCGGCCAGAACCGTTCGCTGCAACGCTTTCAGATAGGCCACGGCATCGGGATAGCGGCTGGCGCGCGGGAACCCGACATGCCCGTTGATCGCGTGCGTCATGACGGTGTCGCGGAAGGAGCTGCCCGGCGGCCCGGCATCGAGATCGAGCATGCCGTTCCGTATCGGTGGAAACAGGACATAGCCCTGGATCGGCTGTATCCGATGCGCCTTCAGCAGGGCCGCGTAACCGGCAAGCAGTTCGGCCTCGGGGGGGCATCCGCCGTCCGGGCAGTGTCCTCTCGGCAGATTGGCCGGATTGATCCCGACGTGGAATGGCAGAGGCGCGCCGGGCCGGTCCTTGCGGATGACCTGACGTACCTGAACCTCCTGCGTGCCTTGCCGAAAGACGATCACCCGGTCCCGGTCGGATTTCCATTCGGCCAGCACCAGCCCGGAGGCGGCGCAGGTGGCGGCGGATCTCGGGACCAGTATCTCATGGAACGCGCCGGTCGCGGTGGCTTCATCGCTGGGGGTCACGGTGCGTATCGGCAGCATCTGCCAGAAGGTGACAGCGGCACCGACTGCCGTGATGGGCGTGCAGGGGCTGCCGATGGTGCTGAGGATGACAAACTGCATGTCGCCCCGGTGGGCCTTCCGGATTGTCGATTTCCGCCAGTCCTGGCTGAACGCGGGGCGCTCGACAGGATGCAGGACGGCCAGGGACTTCGCGCGCGCGGCGCTGGTGATCGACATCAGGGCCGCCAGCAGAGTGCCACCGAACAGGAGCCAGCGGGACATTCAGGAACGATCGTTTCCGATGCGGGCCGCGAGATCGCATGAGCCCGTCTCGGCAAAGGCATGGACCCGGGGTTCCGACGCCCGAAGCCCGGCAAGTGCCAGCAGCCGCCCGACGGTATATGCGGTGGCGGGGAACTCCTGACTGATGGTCCCGTCCAGCACATATCCCTGGACACCGGGCAGGAGGTCCACCGCCTCACCATTGCGGTGGAGCGACAGCAGCCAGATCTCGCCCAGACAGGCGCGGGCGACATACCGCTGCGCCTCATAGGGGCCACGGTTGCTGAGGGAGACTGTTTCGGCCAGCTCCGCAATCGAAGACGGCAGCGCGAGCGACGGGGCGGTGTCTGCCGGCACAGCAGAGGCTTTCAGGTAACCGCCTGCCACACCGAGCATGACGGATGCCAGAACCAGCAGGCTATGCAACGGGATGCGCATGTCGCCCTCCACGAAGACTGAAGAACGTGAGTGCGCCAACGGTGAATGCGGTCAGCAGCAGAACGATCTCCGCCCCGTCGCCATCGTGCAGCCAGTGATAGGCCTCCGGTGACCGGGCCATGATGCTCAGGCGCGCAACGTTGATCAGGACAACGGATGCACCGACCATTGTGGGGTACCAGAGTGGCGGCCTTGTGCCGTCTGCCATCAACCCGCGCGTCATCGCGAACCAGAAGAGCAGCGCGAGAGACAGATTGTTCCACGAACTGCATCCCGTCATCACGAACAGCCTGTGTCCGGACTCATGGACGACGACATTGCCTTCGATTCCGGCGATCAGGGTTGTCTGACTGGCGAGCCACCCCGCCAGGACGGCATCGAACTGCAGCAGCGGCTCGGCGAACAGGGTCGTCAGCATCCATGTCACCGGCGTTCGGGCACACAATGCAAGCGCGATGAGGAGACCCGCATGCGGAACGGCGGTGTTGCCGCGGTCCTGCACCAGCCGGGCAAGGAAGTAGATCGTTCCCGCAAGCCACGCGACCTGGGCAGAGGGCACGAGGCACAGGATGCTCACGAGCAGTGCCTGCCAGGCCGGGACCTGTCCTTTCGCTGCTGCCTGTCGCAGGCGAAAGGCAGCGAGACCCAGGGCGATCCAGACAACCGCGCTGACGCCGAACAGGTCCCCCGCCGCCAATGCCCATCCCTCATCGGCGACAATCGTCCGGGCTGAACCGACCATGGCGTTGAACGCCACGATGGAAAGCACAAGCAGATCGGAGACCCGGGTGGAAATTCTCATGGTGAGATCCTCACCGGTCCATGGCGGCGCGGTAGACCGCCAGCACATCGCCAAGACGTGCCTGCGCCGAATATCCTTCCATGATCCGCGCGCGCGCGTTCATCCGCATCTTGCGGCGGGTGTCTTCGCTGGCGTTCATGTGTGTCGCCAGGCGCCCGGACAGTTCATGCACATCGCCGGGCTCGGCGAGATAGCCGGTGACGCCGTCCTCGACAAGGCCGGGCAATCCACCAACACCGAATGCCGCGACCGGCACGCCGTGGGACATGGCCTCCAGCGCGGCCATGGGCAGGCCCTCCTGTCGTGAAGGCATGACCAGCAGGCCGAGGTCGGTCCAGCGATCAGCCATGCCGGGCACGCTGCCCACGACTTCCACGTTTCCCGGCGCCGATGCCCTGGTCTCGGCGTACATCGGGCCATCGCCGAACATGATGAACGGCATGTCAGCGTGGCGTTGGGCCAGCTCGAGGAAATGGTCGGGGCCTTTCTCCTGGCTCAGTCGGCCGACGAAGCCGATCTTCCGACCCGGGTTCCCGGGGCAGGGGGGCATTGCGACGAAGTTGTCTATGACGGTCGCGGTCCGGGGCAGGGACGCCGAGATCTCTGCCGAGACCGCGATGTTGGACGACCAGCGGGAGGTGAAGCGATCAAGCGCGGTGTAGGCGGCCAGTTTGCCGGTTCCGCGATCGCCATTGTGAAAGGTGGAAACGACAGGCAACCGGTGCCGTGGCCCGGTCAGCCGTCCCAGGATGCCGGCCTTGTATCCATGCGTATGAAGCAGGGTGGCGTGGTTGACCTTCAGCCATTGCGGCAGGCTGGCCCGCTCCCGTGTCAGTACGCGCACGGGCAGGCCGATGTTCCTGGCCTGGTCGTCCATCGGGTGTGGTCCGTGGTCGGCCAGGCGCAGGATGGTCGTGCGGACACCTGCGTTCAGCAAGGCCTGTCCGAGTACCAGGACATGCGTTTCGATGCCCCCGATTGCGCGGCTGTCCAGTGCCAGTACGACATGTTCCATGATGTGCGCCCCTTTGCGCATGAATGAACCTGTCGGTGGGATCGCAATCGGGGTGCCAGCCCTGGAGCCCGGAAAAGCTGCCTGACGGGGGATCAGGTACTGCATTTCGCAGCGGTCGACCACTGCAGCCGTTCAAATGGCAGTGGCAGCCGGACCCGTTCCGGCCTGGCCGGCCGCCGCACAATCCCGCGGAAAACCTCGACTCAACCGGTCTCCACGCCAACTGGCCAGCGGATTGCGGTCAGTGCGGCAGAAACCGACTGAGGAGCCGGACCATGTTTGACACACCACTTGAGATCGCCGTTGCCGCCAGCTCGGCACTGATCGTCTACCACCACGCCATCTATCCCAGGCTGGCCACATGGCTGGGCGACAACGGACCCGATACCCGGCCGATGCCCATCCGTAGCGCGCTGCCCCGGGTCACGGTTGTCATGCCCGCCTTCAACGAGGAACAGCACATCGCCGCGAAGATCAGCAACCTCGTCGGGCAGGACTGGCCGGCGGATCGGCTGCAGGTTCTCATCGGATGCGATGGCTGCACCGACGATACCGTCGAGATCGCCCGGCATGCGGCCTCCTGCCATCCGGATGTCTCGATCGGGGTCATCGATTTCAGCATCAACCGCGGCAAGGTCGCGGTTCTGAATGATCTCATCCGGCAGGCACGCGGGCAGATCATCGTCATTTCCGATGTCTCGGCACTCCTGCCGACAGACGCCATCAGCAGGCTGGCCGCCCATTTCGCGGACCCGTCAGTCGGCGCGGTCGGGGCCGGGTACAGCCCGGCCTGTGACACCACGGGCGGTGAGAAAGCCTATTGGGCCTATCAGAGCCGTATCAAGCAGGGCGAAGCACGGATCGGTGGTCTGATTGGCGCGCACGGCGCCTGCTACGCAATCCGGGCCGGGCTCTACCAGCCGCTGGGCCGGAGCGTGATCAACGACGACTTCCTGATCCCGATGCGGATTGCCCTGGGGGGATGGCGGACACTCTATGACGCTGACATCAGGGTCCGTGAGCTGCAGGCGTCGCCCGACAGCATGGACTTCAACCGCCGGGTCCGGATCGGGCGCGGCAATGCCCAGCAGCTTGCTGCCGTCCTGCCGCGCCTGTCCCTGCGCCGGGCAGGGCTGAGCTTCGCGTTCCTTTCCGGCAAGGGTGCACGTGTGGTCATGCCCTTCCTGATGCTGATTGCCCTCGCCGGATCGGCGATTGCTGCCGCTGCCGGGTCGGTGCCCATGACCATGCTGCTGGCCCTGCAGGCTCCAGCCTACCTGGCGGCGGCGCTGGCAACGCTGTTCCCGGCCCTGCGCCGGATCCGCAAGATCGAGGCGCTGCGTTATCTCGTGACGGGTCATGTGGCCTCGGCCATCGGCGCATTCCAGTTCCTCACCGGTCGGAAGCGGGGCGCCTGGCGCCGCGTCGCCGAGGCCTGAGAGGTTCCGTCATGACCATGCATTTCGTGATCAAGCCGGGGCGCAAAGACCTGCCCTTCAAGTCCCTGATGGCGGCTCTGTCCGGCCATCTCGCCACCGCGGACGGACTGGTCCGCATCGAACCTGTCACGGCGCAGAAACAGAGGAGCCTGCCATGATCGAAACCCATATGGACCGGGCGACACGGATCGGAAAGCGGAGTATCGATATTGCCGCCGCCGTCGTCGGCCTGACCCTGACCGCACCCCTGCTGCCGCTCATTGCGCTGGCAATCAAGGTCGAGAGCCCTGGCCCCATTCTGTTCCGGCAGGTTCGCGTTGGCCGGATGCTGGAAGACCGCACGGAGCTGTTCCAGATGATCAAGTTCCGCTCCATGCGTCAGGATGCGGAATCGGCCAGCGGTGCAGTCTGGGCCAGCAAGCGCGATCCCCGCATCACCCGCGTCGGCAACTTCATGCGCAAGACGCGGCTGGACGAAATTCCGCAGTTCATCAATGTCCTGCGCGGTGAGATGTCCCTGATCGGCCCCCGGCCGGAGCGGCCGGAGTTCTACAGCAGGCTGGAGGCTGCGATCCCGCACTACAGCAGCCGTACGTTCGGACTCAAACCCGGTATCACCGGGCTGGCGCAGGTCAGCCAGGGATATGATGAAACCATCGAGGACGTGCGCAGCAAGGTCATGTTCGACCATGCCTACGCCGTCCAGACCTTCCGTTTCAGCGACTGGTTGAGGAGCGATCTGCGGATCGTTGGCCAGACGCTGTCCGTCATGGCCCTGGGGCGCGGCCGATAGCTCCTCACACACCCCGACAGTCATGTCGGGGGCCGTGTCCCACAGCCGGCGGCGGGTCCTCTTGGCCGGAGACCCGCCGCCACCTCTGACCACAACCACGCATCTTTCCGCTGAGGAGCAGGATCATGACAATCACCCGAACCGCAAACTGGATACGCCGCCGCGAGGACCCGCTGGCGGACCGCCTCTACCGCCTTGTCAAACGCGCGCAGGTGCTCGACATGCCCGTGATGCCGGGCATCCACGCGACGCTCTATCACGCGCACCGCAGCCTGACGGGCATGCTGGGTGAGGTGACCCGGCGTCTCTACTGGACACCCATGTTCCGTTCCCGGCTCGACGGTACGTCGCGTCGGCTGCACATCGCCGGTGGCGGAATGCCCTTCCTGTCCGGCCCCGTGCGGATCACGATGGGTGACGATTGCCGCCTGTCCTCCGCCATGACCATTTCCGGTCGGGGGCGGAGCGCCGACCAGCCGCAGTTCATCGTTGGAGACAATGTCGGTATCGGCTGGCAGACCACGGTCGCCGTCGGGTCGAAGGTGGTCTTCGAGGACAATGTGCGGATCGGCGGGCGTGCCTTCTTCTCCGGTTATCCCGGCCATCCGGTGAACGCAACCGACCGGGCGGCGGGTCTGCCCGACACCGATGATCAGGTCGGCGACATCATCCTCCGCCGTGACGTCTGGCTGGGAACCGGCTGCACGGTGAATGCGGGGGTCGAGATCGGTGCCGGCACCATTGTCGCGGCAGGCAGCGTGGTCACGAAAAACCTTCCCGCGGGCGTTCTGGCAGGTGGCGTCCCGGCCCGCGTCATTCGCGAACTGGAACCCGCAGACAGGAGCCTGTCGTGATGGCTGCGCCGATGATCGTATTCGGGGAAGACTGGGGCGCGCATCCATCGAGCACGCAGCATCTGATGGCTCGCCTGGCAGCCGATCGCGAGGTGCTCTGGGTGAACTCGATTGGCCTGCGCCGCCCGAGACTGAACGCCGGAGACGCCCGCAGGCTGGTGCGCAAGGTTGCCTCCATGTTTCGCAAGGGTGAGGCAACGACGGCCCTGACCCCGCCCGAAGGAATCAGTGTCGCTTCGGCGAAGGCTGTTTCCTGGCCGGGTTCCCGGCTGGCGCGTCGGATCAATCGCCGGACAATCCCCGCCTCCCTGAAGCCCTTCACGGACCGGTTCGCTCCGGATCGACCGATTTTCTGGACGTCGCTGCCCAGTGCAGTGGATGTCATCGGACAGTTCAACGAGGCCGTCGTGATCTACTACGCCGGCGATGATTTCGAGGGACTTGCCGGTGTCGATCACAAGCCTGTCGGCGAGATGGAGCGCGAACTTGCAGACCGTGCGGACCTCATCATCGCGGCCAGTTCCACGCTGGCAGCCAAGTTTCCGCAGGCGAAGACAGTCATCCTGCCGCACGGCTGTGATCTGGAACGATTTGGCACGCCGGTGCCGCGTGCGCCGGATCTCCCGTCCGATCGCCCGGTGGCGGGCTTCTACGGCAGCCTTGCGGACTGGCTGGACTATGATCTGCTCCGGGATGCCGCCGTCGGATGCCCGGAATGGGATTTCGTCTTCATTGGCAATGTCTCGACGGACCTGCGGAAACTCTCACGGCTGACCGCCCTGCCGAATGTACGGCTGCTGGGTCCGCGTCCGCATGAGGCGCTTCCGTCCTATGTCCAGCACTGGCAGGCCTCCCTGCTGCCGTTCGTCGACAATGCACAGATCCGTGCCTGCAACCCGCTGAAACTGCGTGAGTACCTGGCCGCAGGCACGCCGGTCATCTCGACGGCGTTCCCGGCCCTGTCGCCCTATCGCGATCATGTCCGGACGGTCGCGACAGCATCGGAACTGACCGTCGCGCTGAGGGCTGCATTGTCGGACCTGCCCCCGACCCGTGCGGCACGGCAGGCGTCTGTCGCCGACGAGAGCTGGGACGCGCGTGCACAGGACCTGAAACGTCTGATCGACCGCGCCGCCGCTTGATCCTGCACCGCTGCAAATCGGGTCACCCGTTGCGCGATGCAGTGGGGGCGTCGCTGTTCTGATTCGTCAGTTTCTTTGATTTCAGTGGGTTAGCTGTCGGAACACGGCTTGCGATGTCAGGCACGTGTGATGAGGAGACCTGACATGATCAAAGCAGCATCGAGATTGCTGGCCGTCGCCATCCTTGGGATGACAACGACTGCCTGCGTCGGGATCAGCAAAGGCAATCCGCTGTCCCTTGTTCCGGCTTCCGAGCTGGCCCTGATCAAGAATTCCGCCCCGAAGAACGGCAAGAAGATCTCCGTCGAGGACATGCTGGCGAATGCGCGTGCATCGGACGGCAAGGGGGAGAAGACCGCGCCGACCGTCAGCAATCTGGACCTGGCCTGGGCTGGCGATTCCACCGAACCTGAGCCCGGCCATCTGATCAGCCTCGGCAACTTCGTTGCCGCCGCGCCAAAGACGAATGTCACTATTTCCTGCGCTTCCTCACCGGATGCCGAGGGGCTGAGGGCGCATCGCCGTGCGCTGGCCGTCAGGCAGGTGCTGAATGTGCTGGGCGTCCCCACCCAGGTGATACGCGATGCCGCTGTTCCGACCGGAACCCTCAGGCTGGTGCGCGGAGGCCGCGCGGCATGAAGGACGAATGGCGTGTTCTAATCCGTCTGTGGACCCAGACGGCATGGCGGCTGCGGTACCTGATCTGCGCCTTGCTGATCCTGCTGCCGATCATTGGCGGGGTCGCGAGCCAGCTCCGGTCACGGACCTACGAGACCCACATGTCGATCCTGATCCAGGAAGCGGCCAAGCATAATCCGTTTCTGGAGGACCTTGCCGTCGAGACCCGGGTGAAAGACCGGCTGTCGGCGCTCAACGCGCTGCTGCACAGCCGTCACATCCTGCTGGGCGTCGCAGTTGATCTGGAATGGGTGGATGACAGCAGCGACGACGCCACGCGAGAGCGTATCGTGCAGCAGCTGTCAGAGGCTGTCGGCCTTCGTCTGGTCGGCGATGAGCTGATCGAGCTCACCTATCGCCAGTCGTCGTCCGTGGATATCGACAAGGTGCTGATGGCCATTGCCCGGCGCTTCATGGAGAAGGTGCTGGCGCCTGAGCGGTCATCCATTGCCGGGTCGGTGGCCTTCCTGGAAAAGCAGCTCGCCGAGAGCGAGGCCGCACTTCTGGACGCCGAGGCCGCGCTCAGCGCACTCAGGTCCGAGAACGCCGACAACCTGCCGGATCTGCATGCCGGAAATGTCCGGCGTCTCGCGGACCTGAAGAGCGATCTTTCCCTGCGCGAGGTCGCGCTGGAGGGGGCGCGAGCCTCACTGGTCGACATGCAGCGCCGTCTGGCTGGGGCAAACCCTGTCGTCCTCAATATCGAACATCAGATCGTGCAGGTCCGCACGGAACTCGCGGCCATGAAATCGCGGTATACCGACAGCCATTCCGCTGTTGTGGCCGCTGAACGGCGCCTGTCCCGACTGGTCGCGGAGCGCGATGCCCAGGTCGATGCCGCCCGTCAGCTCGACCTTTCGCGGATTGAGGAAATCTGGGGCGCTGCCCTGCGTGGCACCGAACCGGAGAGCGGGTTGCAGCAGTTGCTGGTCAGCCAGGTCGAGGGGCTGCGCGCCGCACGCTCCAGTCTCGTGCAGATGGAACGACAGGTCGAAGTTCTTCGCGACGAAGTGCGGGTCATGGAACAGCAGACAGCGGGCTTCAGCGACGTACGGCGGGATCTGGAGCGGCTGGAGCGGGATGTAAGCGTGCGCCAGGACGTGCATGAGCGGTTGCTGAAGCGTGCCGGGATGGCGCGGGTCACCGGTGCACTGGGCCAGTTCGAAGCCCCGGAGCGCGTCAAGATCATCGATCTGCCGACTGTCCCTCAGCGACCGAAGGGTCTGCCGGCGCTGGCCTTCATCATTGCAGGACTGGTCGCGGCCATTGGCGCCAGCGTCGGCGCGGTCGCCCTGGCAGAGATTCTCGACAACTCGATCCGCACGGCCGCCCAGGCCGAGGCGTTGGGCCACCCGGTTGTCGCGGTGATGCCCAGGATTCCTTCTCTCACGAACGACATTCAGAACCTGTCGCAACTGCGACGGAAGGAGATTGCCGCATGAAGACCAACGTACAGATCGTGCAGCACATGCGGCCGGGCGGTATCGAGTGCCTGGCTCTGGATCTGCTCTCCACCCCCCCGTCAGGTGACCGGGGCCTGCTCATCAGCCTTGAAGGCACGATGGAGGAGGCGGTCGCCAACTGGCCGCGCTTGCAGCAGTACTCCGGTCGGCTGGTCTTTCTCGACAAGAAGCCCGGCACAAGCCTGCGCCTGATCTGGCGGCTGGCACGGCTGCTCTCGCGGGAGGGGGCGGATGTGGTCCATACCCATCACGTGGGTCCGATGATCTATGGCGGGATCGCGGCACGGCTGGCCGGTGTCCGTCGTCTGGTCCATACCGAACATGATGCGTGGCATCTGCAGGATCCGAAGCGTGCCCGGCTGGTTCGCCGGATCTGGAAACTGGTCAATCCCAGGCTGGTCGCTGATGCCGAACTGGTTGCGGATCAGGTGGCGCGGCTGGCGCGGATTCCGGTGGATGCGGTCATCCGCAATGGTGTCGATCTGCTGCGCTTCCGACCCGGTGGCCGGACGGCAGCCCGGGCCGCACTGGCGCTGCCGGCAAGGGTGCAGATCGTTGGACTGGCTGGTCGGCTGAACAAGGTGAAGAACCAGAGTGCCGCAATCCGCGCCCTGGACCAGATGGCGGACACTGCGGTGCATCTGGCGATTGCGGGTGACGGAGAGGAACGCGCCGCACTGCAGCAACTCGCGGATACCCTGGGTCTGTCCGACCGGGTCCACTTCCTCGGACACCTGGACGGCGTGGAACAGTTCTACCGTGCCATCGACTGTCTCTGTCTGCCTTCGCATTCCGAAGGGTTTCCCCTGACCCTGATCGAGGCTCAGGCCTGCGGACTGCCGGTCGTGGCGACCCGTGTCGGCGGTGTCCCGGAAGCTGTCTGCCCGGAAACGGGCCGGTTGGTGGAAGCTGGCGACATCGGGGCGCTGTCCGAAGCCCTGACCGCCGCGCTGCAGAATACCGACCCCTCCGTCGCCCGTCGCTTTGCCGAGAGCCGCGGGAGTCTGGACCGGATGCTGTCGGCCTATGGCCAGGTAATGGCCTGAGGTACCGGCATGACACTCGATCCCAAACTGCAGATCGCAACAGCGTTCAGCCTGGGCCTTCTGGCGCTTGCGGCGACCGTGGCGATGCCTCACCCGGTGGTCGCGCCTGCACTGGCCGTGCTGCCGGTCCTGATGATCGTCGCCATACGTCAGGCCTGCGTGCTTGGGATCCTGTTCGTCGCCTTTTCCTTCTTCCGCCTGCACGAGGTCGTGCCGCAACTGATGCCGCTGAAGCTGCCCCTGCTGCTGGCATTGGGCGTTCTGGGCACGCTGGTCTGGAACCTGGTGTTCCGCAGGACGACCACATACTGGGACGGCCTGTTCACACCTTTTCTCATCTTCTTCGGGCTGGTCACCATCGGGGTGTTCGCGGGCACGAACACCGGCAATGCCTTCGGTTACTGGAAGGATACATACGTCAAGATCGCGATCATGGTCTTTGCGCTGGCCTGGCTGCTGCGCAAGCCTGCGGACTTCTCGAAACTGCTGCTGGTGATGCTGGCATCTGCTGCACTGGTTGCGCTGGTGGCATTGCAGAACAAGGCTGCGGGGATCGGCCTGGTAGAGGGCACCCGGGTCACCATCGGGCGTGATATCGGCTCCATGCTGGGTGATCCGAATGACCTGTCGCTTGTCCTGCTGTTCGGCGCCGGGTGGGCACTGGCGGCGGCCGATACCGCCGGGCTGGGCCGCATGCTCCGGATCGGCGGCGTGGTGATCTTCGTGCTCATTGCCTGCGCCATTGTCGCCACCCAGAGCCGTGGCGGTCTGCTGGGCATTGCCGCTGTCATTGGTGTCTTTGCCTCCCGCCGGGTGAAATCGAAACTGCTGCTGGGTACAGCCGGGGTCCTGGCCATGGCGGTGCTGTTCGCGGTGGCCGGTATTGACGACCGGCAGTCCGGCGGCGCGCATGAGGAGGGCATCGACGAATCCGCGATGGGCCGGATCTATGCCTGGCAGGCGGCCATCGGCATGGCGCTTGCCAAGCCGCTGTTCGGTGTCGGCCTCGACAATTTCTACTTCAACTACTACCTCTTCAGCCCGCATTGGGACGGCAAGAACCACGCCGTGCATTCGACCTGGTTCGGCGTCATCGCAGAGACCGGCCTTCTCGGATTTGCTGCCTTCGCCACGATGGTCGTGACACTTGGTCTGTCCGCGTTCCGGGTCCGGGATACCCTGCTCGCGCGGTCCGACATACCCCCGGTCATGCGCGCAGCCGGCAGCGCCCTGGTCGGTGGCTTCACGGGGTTCTGTGTCAGCGGCACCTTCCTCACCCAGGGTTTCGTCTGGCCGATCTACGTCATGCTCGCGCTGGCCATCGCCTTGCGTCACTACCTGCGCAGCCATGGCGAACCGCAGTGGCTGACCGGCGCGGAATGCAGCGATCCGGCCGGACCGATTTCCAACTTTCTGAAAAACAAAGCAGTTTCCAGAGGCATGGCTCTTGCGCCACGACCCTGGACAACCAGTGGAGACAGGAAATGAAACGTCTGACGATTGCGGCTTCGGCGGTTGCCGGGCTCTTTGCGGCGACATCGGCGCAGGCCCAGCAGGTGCCGGAAGACATGACGAACATCGGTGTCGGCCAGGACATCCTGGAAACGGTCTCGCGGCAGTTGCCGGAGAGCCAGGCCGTGGGGGCCGAGTTTCTGAATGAAGCCTACTATCCCAGCCTTCGTCTGGATGACGCCTCCCATCTGGCCGTGACCTTTGTCAGCGAAGGCGCCGGGTATCGGAACTCGGTTGGCTATTTCACCTATCAGGACAACGCCTTCGACGGACTGACGTTCGGCGATATCGACATCAACGGGTCCGGAAATATCGGCTTTGCCGAGATGCAGTCCTCCGGTGCCGTCGATGACATGGGTGTCCTGTTCAGCAATTTCTCGGGGGCAGGGTCCGGGGGACTCCTTCAGGCAGGTGACACGACGGTCATCGGTGGCGGTAGCATCAACCTGACCGACGACAGCTGGACCATGACCGGCGACAAGATCTTCGAAGCGGGCACCAACGTCGGTTTCTTTCTGATCGCGAACGGCTGGAATGGCAGCGGCGTCAATGGCGTCGATAATCTCCAGGACCATCCGTCCTTTGCGAACGGCAAGAAGGGTAACGGCAAAGGCGTCGATAATCTCCAGGACCATCCGTCCTTTGCGAAGGGCAAGAAGGGTAACGGCAAAGGCGTCAGCGGCAAAGGCGTCAATAGTCTCGAGGACAATCCGACCTACTGGTCGATGGATTTCCTGAACCCGGAGAATGACGCGGACGCCACGGTCGATGATGTCAGCCGCAACACCCGGCACCTGGCAATGCTGAATGTTGTCGATGCCAACCAGGTGGTGGTCGGCTTCGAGGACCTTAACCGCCTTTCCGGCGACAATGACTTCAACGACGCCGTGTTCATCGTCCGCTCTGACCCGGCCGACGCCCTGCAGAATTCGAACATTCCCAAGGTCAGCGCCGCACCGGTCCCCGCCCTGGGCGCAGGTGTGGGGGGGTTGGCGATGGCCATCATCGTGGGCTTCGGCGCGGTCCGGCGCGGAAAGTCGGCGTGATGCTTCGCACCCTGTCCGCCAGACTGCCCCCGGGCCTGCAGCAGACCCTGCTGTATGCCTTCTCGATTCTGGTGGCGAAGGGGGTGTCTTTCGTCATGGTGCCGGTGTTCACCCAGTTCCTTTCGCCGGAAGACTATGGACGACTGGATATCCTGCAGACGCTTGCGGACCTGCTGTCCGTGGTCGTGGGACTTGGCCTGGCGGACAGCGTCTACCGGTTTGCCGGATCCGCCCGGGGCGAGGCCGAACGGCGGAAGGCCACGGCCTCGATCTTCGGGATCGCCATGGCATCCGGTCTCATCTTTCTGGCCGCCGGCCAGATCGCGGCACCATGGATCACCATCGCGTTGCCGGGCGGCATTGCCACCTCCGAGACGCGCCTGCTGCTGATCAGTCTGGCTGCCTCCGGCCTGATACTGGTGCCGCTGGCCTGGCTGCGCATGAACAACCGGGCCGGCATCTATGCGATTGCCAGTGCCGGACGCTCCGTCATCCAGGCAGGTCTGGCGACACTGATGCTGGTGCTGGGTTTCGGCGTCTGGGGTGTTCTGCTCGCCGGCATGATCGCCTGCATGGTGCTGGCAACGTCTCTTGCCCTCTATCAGTTGAGGCAGACTGGCATGACCATCGCTGCTGCCCGCACCCGGGAACATGTCGCCTTTGGCGGTCCCCTGGTGCTGGCCGGCGCTGCCGCCTTTGTGCTTGGCAGTTGCGACCGATGGATCCTGGCCGCCTTTGTGGGTGTCGAGGCAGTCGCGATCTACGCCGTCGCGGTGAAGTTCGCGCTGATCGTGGCGATGGCGGCACAGCCTTTCGAACTCTGGTGGCTGGCCCGAAGGTTCCCCATGCTGAACGGCCCCGACGGTGAGAAGCGTGTCGCGGTCGCGGCCGGCACGGGTGTCGTCTGGACCGTGCTCTGCGGTGTCGGTGTGGCCGCAACGGCCCCGACCGCCATTCGTCTGATGACGCCCGAGGCCTATCACGCGGCGGCTTCGCTGGCGCCATGGCTGTGCGGGATTGCCGTGCTGCATGCAGTGACGGGTATCCTGAACATCGGCATCTACTCAGGGCGCACCGGCTGGGACGCGTTCCGGGTCGAGGCCACCATCGCCGTCATCGCTCTCGCCCTCTACTTCCTGCTGATCCCGGAGCTCGGCGTGACCGGGGCGATCCTGGCCACCGCTGTCGCGCAGGTCGCACGGCTCTCGCTGGTGGTCTGGCTCGCGCAGAGGCGGCGGCGGTTGCCCTATCGCCTCGGGCGCCTGGGTCTGTTGTTGGCAATGGGCGGCGTCGCGGTCGCCGTCATCGGACAGCAGACGGATCCGCTTTCCGAAGTGCTCATGGGCACTCTGGCCCTGGGTATCATTGCAGGCTCCGGCCTGCTGCTCGGACTGGCCCCTGATGCGCTTGTCCGGAAACTACTTGCCCTGTTTCCGTTTCTCCCAGGCCATCTGCTTGCGGTAGATGGTCGAGGTTGAGATGTCCAGGGCCCGCGCCGCCTGTGTGATGTTGCCATCGAACTTCTCGATCGCGGCGTCGATGGCCATCATCTCCAGTTCCACGAGCGGACGGACGAGAATGTCCCGGGCATTTGCCGTCGTCGCTGCGTCCTGACCCGGAACGGCTGCCGGTGCAGCAGGCATCGGCTGCGGTGCGTAGGCGGCACCCGGGGCTGGCTGTGGGGCAAGGGGTTGCGGAACCGGTGCCTGCGGCAGGCGCGGCAGCATTTCAGGCGTCACGAGTTCTCCGTCATGCAGCACGACGATGTTGCGAACCACATTCTCCAACTGCCGCACATTGCCCGGCCAGGGATAGCTCTGGATCATGGCCATCGTGTCGTCGGTGAAATCCCTGAACGACTTCTTCTCCACCGCGCCATAGTCCCTCAGGAACCGCCGGGCCAGCATTGCCATGTCCGTTGCGCGTTCCCGCAGCGGCGGCATCTCGATGGGGACCACATGCAGCCGGTAGTACAGGTCTTCGCGGAACTTGCCACGCTGCACGAAGTCGAGCGGATCCTTGTTCGTGGCGCAGACGAACCGGATGTCCGTGGGACGGTCCCTGGAATCACCCACCCGCCGATAGGTGCCGGTCTGGATGAAGCGCAGCAGCTTGGCCTGCAGATCGAGGTCCATCTCGCAGATCTCGTCGAGGAACAGCGTGCCTCCGTTGGCCTCCTCCGCCGCGCCCACATGATCCGAGATCGCACCGGTGAATGCGCCCTTCCGGTGGCCGAAGATCGACGATTCCATCAGTTCACGGGGAATGGCCGCGCAGTTGATGGCAACGAAAGGTCCGTTGCGACGCTCGCCGGTATTGTGGATGGCGCTGGCACAGAGCTCCTTGCCCGTGCCGGATTCGCCGGTGATGAACACAGGCGCATCGGACCGGGCGGAGGCTTCGATCAGCGCGAAGACATTCTTCATCGCCGCCGACTCACCCAGGAATCCGGAAGGCCCCCGTTTCGGTTTCGCAGCACCGGCATCTGCCGTTGCGGCGGCATCCACAGGGTCCGAAGCAGGTGCAGCTGCCGCCCTCTGGCGACGGGCGAGTGTGGCCTCGCAGGCTTCCCGCAATTTCTTGGGGCTGCAGGGTTTCACGATGAAATCCATCGCGCCGAGGTGCATGGCATCGACCGCGGTCTTCACGGAACCCTGCCCGGTCAGCACGATTGTCGGGACCAGCCTGTCCTGATCCGTCATCTCGCGCAGCAGGTCGAGGCCATTGCCGTCCGGCAGGCGCACATCCAGGATCATGAGGCCGAACGAACTCTCGCCGATCAGCTGCCTGGCCTGCTTCAGGGTATCCGCCTTGGCAATGTTCCGGAAACGGGGCAGCAGCCCCTGTTCGTAGAGCATGGCACTGGCCGGATCATCCTCGACCATCAGGATGGGGGTGTTGTCAGTCATGTTCTGCTTCTAGGTCCACGGTCGACTCCGGTCAAATCAGATGCTGCCGGCCTGTTCCCCCGGGGACTCCGCACCTCTGCGTCAGCGCTGGGAAGCAGTTCCGTCATGCCCTGCGTTCGCCCCGCCCGGCACCGCAATCCCGGACGGTCCGCCGGGACGAGGTCGCCCGGACTCTAGAAGACCGGGGCAGTCTCGGCGACGTCCTTGTTCTGCATCATGGCATCGTACCAGGCGGCGAGGCCCGGGCGGCCTTCGCGCCAGTTGTCGTCGGCTCCGCGCCAGTTGGCGTAACCCAGTGCCGAGACGGCAGCAATGGTCGCCAGGTTGAAGGCGGCGGGCTGGCCGGCCAGGCGGGTTTCCAGCGCATCGTAGCAGCGGGCGATGCGGTCGGTCTCCGTCTTCAGGACCGTGGGCGACGGTACCCCGTCCTCCGCCAGCCGTTCCTTGCTGCGCTTGTAGGTCGCGTCCATCAGCACGGACGCAATACCCTCGATCTCGAGCTGCTTTGGGGAATAGTCCATCAGCTTGTTGGGGGCCTGCGCGTCGATATAGCGGCCGATGATCAGGGTCTCGCAAAGGCAGGTGCCATCGTCCAGCAGCAGGCCGGGGATCTTGGCGCTGGGGCCGGCGGCGACCAGGACGTTGCGGGCCTCCGGATCCTTCGAGACGTCCAGTTCCTCGATATCCAGGCCAGAGAAACGCGCGGCCAGCAGGGCGCGGCGCCCGTAAGGTGAATTGTGGGCGTGCAAGAGTTTCAAGTCGGTCTCCCCGGTTTCATGTGCTGCGCCGCTGGCTGGTATTGCGGCGGATCAGCCGAAAATGCTTCTGCGTCGCACGATAGATCGGCATGCCCGCAACGCCAGCGGAAAATGGCGACCCGGGCGTGCAGGGCGGCAATGCCACCGGACGGCGGGGCAGCCTAGTCGAACGTGATCACCCAGCGACCCCGACTGCCCCCGGCTTCCAGTGCCGCGTGGGCCTTGCCGGCGTCTTCCGGCGCCACGGTGCAGGCGACGCGCAGGGTCAGCTTGCCGGCGTCGGCTAGCTGCCGCAGCTGATCGAGCTTCTCGTATTCGCAATCATAATTGCGCACCCAGGTCTGGGTGAAGCGGATGTCCCGCACGGCCTCCTCGGGGCTGAAGCCGCGGATGGCGGTGAACACGCCGCCATCCCGGATCGCCGGAATCGCCGCCGCGTTCAGCAGTGCGCCGTCGGCCAGCCCATCGACGCCTTCGGGGAAATGCTTGTGAACCTCGGCGGCGAAGTCATCGCTGCGGGGCACAATGATGTCCGCGCCCAGCGCGCGCAGCAGCGCCTCGTCCTTTGGTGCCGCATCGGCAATGACCGTCAGCCCCTCCGTCTTCGCCAACTGGATGACATAGCCGCCATAGGCACCTGGGCCGCCGGTCACCGCCAGCGTCTGGCCGGGTTCTAGCCCCATCAGGTCAAGAGACAGGCGTGCGGTCAGCCCGTTCATCGGCAGGGTGCAGGCTTCCGCATGACTGGTGTCCTTCGGGGCCGCCACCACCGCCCGCTGGTCCAGCACGATCTGTTCCCGATAGCCACCGTGGGTCGCATCCGGAACCACCATCGCCATGACCCGGTCGCCGACGCGCACGCCGGTGGTCACGCCCTCGCCGATCTGGTCAACGAACCCCGCGATATCCATACCGGGCACATAGGGCGGCGGATCCTTCTTCTGCATCTTGGCCCGGCCGCCATTGCGTCCGACAACGTCGGTCGGGTTCACGGCAGCGGCGTGAACACGTACCCGCACCTGTCCCGGTCCGGCATGCACCTCCGGCACGTCGACCACCTGCAACACTTCCGGTCCGCCATGAACCATCAATCCGACTGCGCGCATGTCCTGCCCCTGTATGTCTGATTCTTCCCCGACGGTAGAGGGTAGGCAGATCACGGTGGCGGCGCCAGCAGATCATCAGACAGCCCCGGTGACCGCGGGCGACGACGGGGAGGGACGCTTCGACTGGTCTTGCTGAATGAACCGAAGTATTCTTGCCCCGAATGCCTGCCTGAAGTCCTCACAAGAACAAGAAGTCGCAACATGCAAGCAGAACAGGAAACAGCCCCGGCCTCGGCGCCGGTTCATCTGGAGGTTGCTGCCGCAACATTCAGCGATGTCGGTGCGGCCGTGCGGGCCGGACTGCGCGATTTTGGCCGACGCCCCCTGCTCAGCCTCTTCTTCGGCCTCGTCTACGCGCTGTTCGGCGCGGCACTGATCGCCGGTCTTGCGGCCAACAACCAGATATGGATCGTCATCGCCGCCGCGGTCGGCTTTCCGCTGGTCGCGCCCTTCCTGGCCGCCGGGCTGTACGAGATGTCCCGGCGCCTGAAACGTGATGAGCCGTTCACCGCCAGTGACATCTTCGGCGCCATCTTCAGCCAGCAGCGGCGGGAGTTCGGCTGGATGTCGTTCGTTGTCCTGTTCGTCTTCTGGATCTGGGCCTATCAGGTGCGGCTGGTGCTGGCCCTGACCATGTCCAGCCAGGCCGTCCATTCGCTTGATCGTTTCCTGGGTGCACTGTTCACGACCAGTGAAGGCCTGACATTCCTGGCCGTGGGCACGGTGGTCGGGGCGGTGCTCGCGACCATCCTGTTCTCGATCACGGTGATCGCGATGCCGCTGCTGCTGGACAAGCGGGTCGATGTCGTCACCGCGATGATCACCAGCGTGAAGAGCGTGCTCCAGAGCCCGGCGGTCATGCTCGGCTGGGGCGCAATGGTGGGGGCGCTGACACTTGTCGCCATTGCACCGCTGTTCATCGGCGTGATCGTGATCTTCCCCGTGCTCGGACACGCAAGCTGGCACCTTTACGAACGGCTGGTGTCGGAGCAGTAAGCGGGACGGGTCGAGGGCTTGAAAGCCTACGACTTTGCCGCAAACTCGATCGGCTTCGCCCATTGCACCAGAACGACGCAGCCGTCCGTTGACCAGACATTGTGGCTGCTGCCTGCCGTGTTCACGATCAGGGTGCCTGTCGGATAGTGGCCGTTGTCGTCCGTCTGGCTGCCTTCCAGTACCAGCACGGTTTCCGGGGCCGGGTGGCGGTGGGCCGGGACGGTGGCGCCGGGCTGGTAGCGCAGCACGGCCAGCGCCGGTTCGCCCTCCAGGATCTTCGCGATCTCGATCCCTTCGCGGAACGGGGCGAAGTCGAGGCTGTTCCAGCCGCCGTTGAGCATGTCGGGCACATTGAAGGGAGCGGTCATCTCTGGACCTCCTGGGTCAGGACACGGGGGACAGGGCGCTGGCGATCAGCTCGACTGGAGCCGTCCATCCGACGATGGCCCCCTGCGCACGGATCATGTCGAGGGTCGCGCGCTTGAACTCCGGAAAGTAGCTGGCCGTGGCGTCCTCCGCCAGCAGGCAATCGAAGCCCCGGTCGTTGGCCTCCCGCATCGTGGTCTGGACGCAGACCTCCGTCGTGACACCCGCAAGGATCAGTTGCGTGATCCCGCGTTCCGCCAGCAGGTCGCCGAGGCCGGTGGCGTAGAAGGCACCCTTGCCGGGCTTGTCGATGACAGTTTCGTCGGGCAGGGCGGCTAGTTCGGAAACGATCTCCGCCCCCGGCTCGCCCGCGATCAGGATGCGGCCCATCGGGCCCGGATCGCCGATGCGCAGTGCCGGATCGCCCCGGTCCCGCTTGGCGGGCGGACAGTCGGAGAGGTCGGGCCGGTGGCATTCGCGGGTATGGATGATGGTCAGCCCGGCGGCACGGGCAGCATCCAGCAGGGCGCGCACGGTGGGGACGATGGCCTGCACCAGCGTAACGTCGTTGCCGAGCGCGGCGCCGAAGCCCCCCGGCTCCAGGAAATCGCGCTGCATGTCGATGACGATCAGTGCCGAGCGGGCCGGATCGAGCGGGAATTCAAACGGCTCTGCCGCAATCATCTTCATCAGGCGTGTCCTGCCATGTGCTGGCCGATGACGGCGATATCGGCCTCCGCCGCCGGGGTTTCGTGAACGATGCTGCCCTCCGACATCACCAGCACCCGGTCGGAGAGTTCCAGGATCTCGTCCAGGTCCTCGCTGAGCAGCAGGACCGCCGCACCGGCATTGCGGGCGGCGACGATGCGGGAGCGGATGGCGGCCACGGCGGAGAAATCCAGACCGAAGCAGGGGTTGGAGACCAGCAGCAGATCCACGTCCCCCGTCAGTTCCCGGCCCAGCACCGCACGCTGCACGTTGCCGCCCGACAGGGTCTGGATCGGGCTGTCGAGGGATGCCGTCTTGACCTGGAACCCCGCCACCAGCTCCGCCGCGCGCCGACGCATCGCCTTGCGGTCGAGCCAGAAGCGGTGGCCATCATCCGGCGTCGTGTCGAAGGTGCGGAAGGCCAGGTTCTCGGCCACACTCATGCGCGGGGCGCAGGCATTGCGCAGTGGTTCCTCCGGCAGGCAACGGACCCTGTGGGTCTGGGATTCCTCCCGGGTCGCGTGAAACGGGGCACCCGCGACCTCGATCCGGCCATCGGAGACGGGGCGCTGTCCGGTCAGGATCTCCATCAGTTCCATCTGGCCATTGCCCGAGACACCGGCGATACCGACGATCTCCCCGCTGTGCACGGTCAGACCGTCGATCCGGATCGGCAGCAGGCCGGAGCGGTCCAGTGCCCTGATGCCGGACAGTTGCAGGACCGGCGCGCCGCGCTCTCCGGCCCGGTCCACGTCGCGCGCCGGCGGCTGGCCGCCGACCATCATTGCCGCCATGTCATCGTGACTGAGGTCCGCCACCTTGCCGCCGCCCGCATATCTGCCGCGCCGCAGGACGCTGACATCGTCGGCGAAGGCAGTCACTTCCCGGAACTTGTGGCTGATCATCAGCACGGTCAGTGCACCGGACTCGGTCAGTTGCCGGACGTGCCCCAGCACCTCGTCCGCCTCCGCCGGGGTCAGGACGGAGGTGGGCTCGTCGAGGATCAGGAAGCGTCGTCCCAGATAGAGCTGCTTCAGGATCTCCAGCTTCTGCTTCTCACCGGCGGCGAGGCGGCTGACCGGCTGGTCCAGCGGCACGGTGAAGGGCATGCGCTCCATGAACTCCGACAGGGCCGCATGTTCCTTGCGCCAGTCGATGATGCCGGGGGTGTCGTCGCGGCTGATCACCAGGTTCTCCGCCGCCGTCAGGGCCGGGACCAGGGTGAAATGCTGGTAGACCATGCCCAGACCCAGCGCATGTGCGGCCTTCGGGTCGGGCACGTCGACTTCCCTGCCGGCCACCATCATCGCGCCGGCGGTCGCGTGATAGAATCCCATCATGCATTTCACCAGCGTGGACTTGCCCGCACCATTCTCCCCCAGCAGGGCATGGAAGGAGCCGGGACGGACGCGGATCGACACGTCGTCCAGCGCCGTGAACGACCCGAACCGCATGGTCAGGCCGACCGTCTCCACCCCCACGGCGGGGCTTCTGTCGGACGGGGTGGTCACGGCAGCTGGCTGATGAAGGTGGCGCTGTCCGAGACCGAGCCGAACACGCCGCCCTGCATCTTCACCATCTTGATGGCGGCGTCGTGATTGCCCTTGTCGGTGGCGCCGCAGCAATCCTCCAGCAGCAGGCATTCGAAGCCCCGGTCGTTCGCTTCCCGCATCGTGGTATGGACGCAGACATCGGTGGTGATACCGCTGAGCACGATGTTCTCGATCCCCTTGGTGCGCAGCATCAGCTCCAGATCCGTGGCGCAGAAGCTGCCCTTGCCGGGCTTGTCGATGATGGCCTCGCCGGGAGCCGGGGCAAGTTCGGAGATGATGTCCCAGCCCGGCTCCCCGCGCACCAGAATGCGGCCGCACGGGCCGGGGTCGCCGATCCCGGCGCCGATCTGCTGCGAACGCCAGCGCTTGTTGGCGGGCAGGTCGGACAGGTCCGGGCGATGCCCCTCCCGCGTGTGCATGATGTGATAGCCCTTGGCCCGCATCGCCGCCATGGTGGCCTTGATCGGTTCGATGGGCGCGCGGGTCAGCGACAGGTCATAGCCCATCTTGTCGACGTAGCCGCCTTCACCGCAGAAGTCGGTCTGCATGTCGATGACGATCAGGACCGTGTTCTCCGGCCTCAGATCGCCGTTGTAGGGCCAGGGATAGGGATCGGCCTTGATGGTGCTCATTCTGCAGCCTCCAGCTTGCGGACATAGGTGCGGGTCGGTGCGTCGAAGCCGCAGCTCGTCCCGTCGGTGATCGCCACCTCTTCTTCCCACGGCAGGCGATAGCGCCCGGCGGCGAGGTCGGTCATGTAGGTATAGGGGCAGTCCTGTGCGCCGCCCTTCACCGCGACATAGCCGCGATGGCCGAACTGGTAGATGTTGTTCTCCACCCCCCAGCCCGTGCGCGCTTCCCGCACCAGGTCGGGGCGCACCTCCGCCGTGATGATCTCGTCGGCCCGGCCCGTGGTGCCATGTGCCAGTACCGTGCCGTCGAAGTTGACGATCATGCCCTCGCCCATGCTGTCGAAGGTGCCGTCGGAACCGCACATGCAGACATTCGCCGTCACCATCAGGTTGCAGAAGGCGTTGGACTGGTTGGTGAAGCGCCAGCTCTCGCGGATCGGCGCGGTATAGCCGGCGGTGCGGATCATGATCTCCGCGCCCTTGTAGGCGCATTCCCGCGCCATCTCCGGGAACATGCCGTCATGGCAGATGATCAGCGCGATGCGCGATCCGTTCGGGCCATCGATGACCGGAATACCGAGGTCGCCCGGCTCCCACGGTTCCACCGGCACCCAGGGATGCAACTTGCGGTAATAGAGCTGCATCTCCCCCTGGTCATCGATGATGATGCCGACGTTGTAGGGCATGCCGCCGGGGTTCAGCTCCATGATGGAGAAGCAGCCCCAGATGCTGTTGTCGATGCAGGCCTGGCGGAAGGCCGCGACCTCCGGCCCGTCCAGGCGGCACATGATTTCCGGGTTCGTGTCCATGCTGAGGCCGTGCAGCGCGTACTCGGGGAACACGACGAGATCCATGTTTGCTGAATTGCGCCGCGCCTTGCCCACCATCTCGACGATCCGCGCTGTCTGTGCCGCCAGATCATCCGGTGTCTCCACCACGGGCAACTGCAACTGCACCATACCGATGACGACGCCGTTCGCCGACTTGTTCAGCCCACCAAGTCCGTTCATTGCGAGACTCCTACTTCGTGATGCTCAGTTCGCCGGGTGCGCTTTCCAGCGCCCGGTTGGGGGAGGATGTGGCGATCAGCAGGCCCAGGGTCAGCACATAGGGGGCAGCATAGAACAGGTAGTAGCCGGAGCTGATGCCCACGGACTGCAGTGCCGGACCCAGCGCCCCGGCGCCGCCGAACAGCAGCGCCGCCCAGAAGCAGTTTACCGGCGACCAGCGCGCGAAGATGACCAGCGCCACCGCCATCAGGCCCTGACCGGACGACAGCCCCTCGTTCCAGCTGCCGGGGTAGTAGAGCGACAGATAGGCGCCGCCGACGCCGGCCAGCGCGCCGCCCGCACCCGTGGCCAGCAGACGCACGACATTGGGGTTCAGGCCCATGGAGCGGGCCGCGTCGGTGCTGTCGCCCACGACACGCACGATCAGCCCGATGCGGGTGGTGCGGAACATCCAGCCCATGGCAACCGTCAGCACGATGCCGATCAGGAACAGCACGTTGACCTGCAGCGCCGCCTGCACCTGGGAGATGTCCGACCACCAGCCGAAGGAGATGGCCGGCAGGTCCGGGGCCTGCGGCTGCACGAAGGGCTTGCCGAAGAAGAAGGCGAGGCCCATGCCGAGCAGCATCAGGGCGATGCCGATGGCAATGTCATTGACCTTCGGCAGCTTGCAGACCCAGCCGTGAAAGAAGCCGAACAGCATCCCCGCGAGCGCGGCGGCGAGGACGCCGATCCATGCGGAGCCGCTTTCGTAGGCGACGGCGTAGCCCGACATGGCGCCGAAGACCAGCGTCCCCTCCAGCCCCAGATTGATGCGCCCCGAGCGTTCCGTCAGGCATTCGCCCAGCGACACGAACAGGAAGGGCGTGGAGACCCGGATGGCGCCGCCGATCATGGCCAGCGGGACGGCCCAGAGGCCGAGATCGGTCTCGTTCATGGCTGTTCCTCCGCCCTTGGCGTGAAGATGCGGAAGCGACCGTAGAGGGTCTCCGATACCAGGATGGCGACGAAGACGATCCCCTCCAGCACCAGAATGGTTGCGTCCGGCAGGTCCATGCGGCGCTGGATCAGGCCGGATGACGCCTCGAAACCGCTGAGCAGGATGGCCACCGGAATGATGGCAAGCGGGTTATGACGTGCCAGAAAGGCAATCAGGATGCCGGTATAGCCATAGCCGCTGACCAGCGAGCCATTGGCGGAACCGTGGATCGCCGAGACCTCGAAGAAACCCGCCAGCCCGGCGCAGGCCCCGCCCGCCGCCGTGAAACAGATGATCAGCCGCCCGACGGGCAGCCCCTGAACCTGGGCGGCGCGAATGTTGCCACCCGCGATCCGGGCAGCGAAGCCCCAGGTCGTCCGCTCGATCAGCACCCAGGCGACGATGCAGGCAACGATGCCCGCGACGAAGCCCCAGTGCACGTCCATGCCTGGCAGATCCCCCACACGCAGCGCCGGGTCGAGTGGCGCGGTGGAGGGCTTGTTGAGACTTGCGGGGTCCCGGAACGGTCCTTCCACCAGATGGTTCAGCAGGGCGATGGCGATATAGGCCATCAGCAGCGACGAGATGGTTTCGTTCACACCCCGCCTGATGCGCAGGGCACCGACGGCCCCGATCCAGAGCCCGCCGATCAGCATTGCGGCGAGCATCATGAGTGGGATGCCGATGGCGGTCGGCGCACCCGAGAGCGCTGTCCCGACCACGGCAGCCGCGAGGCCACCGAGAACGACGGCCCCCTCGCCGCCGATCACCACCAGTCCCAGCCTTGCGGGCAGAGCCACGCACAAGGCTGTAAGCAACAGCGGCGCGACCCGTGACAGGGTATTCTGCCACGAGAACGCCGTGCCGAACCCGGCCTTGTAGACCAGGCCGAAGAAGTCCACCGGCGACTTGCCGAGCAACACCAGGAACACGGAGAAGGCGAGCAGGCCGCCAAGCAGGGCCCCGATCGGAATGATCAGGGGCTCCAGCCGTGGCGCGATGTCCGCGAATCCACGACGTTCAGGTGCACGAAGCTCTGTCGAGGTGCCGGTGGACATCGGATCAGGAAGTCGAGCCGATCACGCCCTCGACCAGGTAGTCCATGCTCTCCAGCGCAATATCATCCTCGGCGAAGGCCTTGCCGGCGGGGGCAATGACATTGCCCTTGTTGTCGTTGATCGGTCCCTTGATGATCAGGAACCCGCCCTTCATGATCTCCGCCTTGGCCGCCTCGAACTGGTTGCGGGCGGTGTCGGAAACCGCCGGACCCAGCGGGCTCATCTTGACGAAGCCATCCGACAGTCCACCCCGGACGAAGTTGTCGATGGTGCCGCCGCTCATCATGGTCTTGACCATGCCGGTATAGACATTGGCCCAGTTCCATTCGGCACCGGTGAGATATTTCGCGGGCGCCAGCGGGCTCTGGTCGGCGTGATAGCCACAGACGAACGCGCCGCGACCGGCAGCGGTCTCCACCACTACCTTCGGGCCATCGACGTGGCAGGTGATGACATCGCAGCCCTGGTCGGCGAGGGCATTGGTGGCCTCTGCCTCCTTCACCGCCAGCGACCATTCGCCGGTGAAGATGACCTGGCAGGTGATGGTCGGGTCCACGGCGCGGGCACCCAGCAGGAAGGAGTTGATGTTCATCAGCACCTGCGGGATCGGCTTGGCCGCAACGAAGCCGATCTTCTTGGACTTCGTGGCGTGGCCCGCGGTGATGCCGTTCAGGTACTGGCCGAGACCGATGTAGCCGAAATATGAACCGGCGTTCTTCGGATGCTTGTCCGCGGACCAGAGGCCGCCCGCGTGCTGGAACCGGACATCCGGGTGCTTCGGCGCGACCGCCAGGATATGCGGATCGAAATAGCCGAAGGAGGTCGGGAACATCAGCGATGCACCGTCGAAGTTGATCATGGATTCCATGGACTTCTGGACGGCGACGGTCTCGGGGACGTTCTCTTCCTCGACCACGGTGACGCCCGCCATCTCCTTGACGGCGGCGGCCCCTTCGGCGTGGGCCTGATTGTAGCCGAAGTCATCCTTCGGCCCGACGTAGATGAAGCCGACGGTCAGGTCAGCGGCATGTGCGGCACCGAAGGGCAGGGCGCTCGCGGCGGCAAGCGCGCCTGTTGCGGCACCGGCCTTGAGAAGGCTGCGACGTGAGATGGTTCTGCGGTTCATGAGTGTCTCCTGGCCCTGGATTCGGAAAGGGGTTCCTGCCCCGCCACATCTGTCTTGGGGCTGCATCGATTGCGGATGAAGAAAGGATAGGTGAGGTGGTGGGTGTCGTCTTTTGCTATTAATTCCTCGGATGTGTTCATTTTCTGCACCGGTCTGGACTCAGCGTCCTGCAGCGAGGTGGCCACGCCATCCAGCCGCCGCGTCAAGTTCCCGCGCACCGGCCAGCCCATGGGTTTCACAGAGAAACCCGGTCACCGACTCGCCGTCGGACAGCGTGAGTGTGCCGAGGCCGAGCGGGGCGGGGATGCCGGCCAGGAAGCTGCCGACTTCCGTCATCGGCAGGGCCCAGACCTCGACAGGCACGGAACCTCCGCCTGCCGGGTCGCGTACCAGTCCGGGTCTTTCAGGCGGGCCGCCATTCAGCGCGTAGAGGCGGTAGTCCCCGGCGGTCGTGGTGGCGCGCAGGAACCGCCCCCCCCGGGATGTGAGCTGACCATTCAGCGGCAGACCGGCCATATGGGCGCCGCAGACCGCGATGGCCATCTCGTCCGGGCCGGGGCGGGGTGCGTGAACGCCCGGTGTCGGGCGGCTGTGTGCCGTTGCACCGACTTTCCCCGACCGCTCCAGTGCGAGTGCCACGGACGCCAGCCAGCCATCCCGTCCTGCCTGTGCCAGCAGGGTGACGCTGCCCGGCCGACCGTCCGTGCGCGGCGCCGTCGGAACGGCAATGCCGCAGAGGTCCATCAGGTTGACGAAGTTGGTGTAGGTGCCAAGCCGGGCGTTCGGACCAATGGGGTCCCGGGTCAGGTCCGCCACGGAATAGAAGGTCGGGATGGTGGGAACACACAGCAGATCAACGCTCGCCACCATCGGATCGGCAATGGCCCGCAGTTCCTTCAGGCGATAGATGCCCCGGAAGGCGTCCGTTGCCGACTGGGTCTCCGCCACCTGGATGATCTGGCGCGTCACCGGATGGACGGCTTCCGGGGCGGAGGCCAGCAGATCCTCGATGACCGCGTGCCGCTCCGCCACCCATGCCCCGTCGTAGAGCAGTCGGGCAATGTCATGGAACGGCGTGAAGTCGAGCGGGACCAGCTCCGCCCCGGCCTTCTCCAGACGGTCCAGGTCCGACATGTAGGACGCCTGCTGCAGGGCGTCACCGAAGAATTCAAGGGTGGCCGCATCCGGCACACCGACGCGAAAGCTGTCCGGCAGGGGGGTCAGCGGCGCGACGCTGACGGGGCGGGAATAGGCGTCACTTGCGTCAGGGGCGGCGACCGCTTCCAGGACGGCGTGCGCGTCCTCCACTGTCAGGGCGAAGATCGAGATCGTGTCGAGGGTCCGGCAGGCCGGCACCAGGCCGCTGGCGGAGATGGCACCCAGTGTCGGCTTCAGTCCGACAATGTTGTTCAGCGCAGCCGGCACGCGTCCCGATCCCGCCGTGTCGGTGCCGAGGGAAAAGCAGACCATGCCGTGCGCCACCGCGACGGCGGAACCGCTGGACGATCCGCCGGGCACGATTGCCGGGTCGACGGCGTTTCGGGGGACCGGGTAGGGGGTGCGGACCCCCACCAGGCCGGTCGCGAACTGGTCCAGATTGGTCTTGCCGATGGGCAGCGCCCCCGCGGCTCTCAGGCGCGCGACGGAGACCGCATCCTGTTTGGCGCGGTAGGAATACGCCGGGCAGGCGGCGGTGGTCTCGTGCCCGGCGACGTCGATATTGTCCTTGATCGCGAAGGGAATGCCCCAGAGCGGCAGGGAACGATCCATGCCTGCCAGCGCATCGACGGTGGCCAGCACCTCCGTCCGGTCGAACAGGTCGATGAAGATGCCCGGATCATCGACCTCGGCGATGCGTCGGTAGACTTCCTCGATGACTGCCACCGGGCTGACGCCATCGGCATAGGCCGATCGAAGAGACGGCAGCGTGAAGGGCAGATCATCAAGCATGGGTGTCTCCTGACAGGCCGTCACAGCCCCTGTTCTTCTTGCTGGAGTGCGGGAGGCTGCGGCGCGGCGGCCACCAGCGTTCGTGTGTAGTCGGTTGCCGGATTGCGCATCACCTGCTCTGCCGGGCCCTGTTCGACGATGGAACCGCCCTGCATCACGATCACCTGGTCGCACAGCAGGCGGACGACGTTCAGGTCATGGCTGACGAACAGGTAGCTGATGCCCAGCCGTGCCTGCAGGTCGATCAGCAGGTTCAGCACGACGGCCTGGATCGAGACATCCAGCGCCGCCGTGGGTTCGTCCAGGATCAGCAGGTCCGGGTCCAGCGCGATGGCCCGCGCGATGCCGACCCGCGCCTTCTGGCCGCCCGAAAGCTGGTGCGGAAACCGGTCCAGCAGGGGCAGCGGCAGGCCGACCAGATCGGCGAGTTCCGCGATCCGTTCATCACTTGCCCCGTCACCCAGTCGCCGAAGCGGTTCGGCGATGGACTGGCGGGAGGTGTGGCGGGGGTTGAGACTGTTGGTGGCATCCTGAAACACCATCTGGATGCGGGCGCGACGCGGGTCCCGGGCAAAGCGGCTGGCCGGTGTTGCAGCGAGGTCCTCGCCACGGAAGATGATCTGGCCACTGGTCGGGTCCAGCAGCCGCACGACCATCGATGAGGTGGTGGACTTGCCACAGCCGGATTCGCCGACCAGCCCCAGGGTCTGGCCCTTGTTGATGGTGAAGGAGACATCGCGGACCGCATGGACGGGGCCTGAGCGGGAGGGGAAGGTCTTGACGAGGTTCCGCACCTCCAGCAGTGGTTCATCCTCTACCCGACGTTCCGGCAGCGGGGTTCGGGCCTCCACCGGCAACAGCTCCCGGATCTGCGCGCCCAGCCGGGGCGTGGCGTCTATCAGACGGCGGGTGTAGGGGTGGTCGGGGGTGGTGAACAGGCTGAGCGGTGTGCCGCGTTCCACCACCTCGCCGTCGCGCATCACCATGATCCGGTCGCAATAGCCCGATGCGAGGCCCAGGTCGTGCGTGATCAGGATAGCGCTCATTCCCCGGTCGCGGATCAGGTCTGCCACCAGGTCCATCACCGCCTTCTGGGTGGTGATGTCCAGCCCCGTTGTCGGCTCGTCCATGATCAGCAGCTTCGGATCACAGGCCAGCGCCAGGGCGATGACGACACGCTGGCACATGCCGCCGGACAGTTCGAACGGATAGGCATCCACCCGCGCGGCGGCATCGCGGATGCGCACGGCCTCCAGCGCCCTGATTGCCTCCGCCCGCGCCGTGGTCCGCGTGGCGCGGGCATGGCGGCGCAGCACGTCGCCGATCTGGTCACCGACCCGACGGATCGGGTTCAGCGCGGCGCGCGGGTTCTGGAAGATCATGGAGATCTCCCGCCCCCGGATGTTGCCCATCTGGGTCTCCGTGGGATCGCTCAGGTCGACGCCGCCATAGCGCACCGTGCCGTCGGTTACCTGCCCGCCGGCCTCAAGCAGGCGCATGATCGAATAGGCGGTCACCGACTTGCCGGAACCGGACTCGCCGACGACGCCCAGGATCTCGCCGCTTGCGACGTCCAGGCTGACACCCTTCAGGGCATCGACGGGACCCCGGCGGGTCTGGAAGCGGACTGCGAGATTGGTGACTGACAGCATGGCTCAGGTCCGCTGCCGGGGATCGACGATGTCGCGCAGACCATCGCCCATCAGGTTGAAGGTGAAGACGGCGAACATCAGGGCCAGGCCGGGGAAGACAGCCAGCCACCATTCGCCGGAGACGATGAAGTTCGCCCCCTCCGCCACCATGATGCCCCACTCCGCGGTCGGCGGGCGCACACCGAGGCCGATGAAGCTGAGACCGGCTGCGTTCAGGATCGCCCAGCCCAGGTTCAGGGACATCTGCACCATCATCGGCGGCAGGGCGTTGGGGAAGATGTGCATGGCCAGCACGCGGATGTCGGAGTTGCCCGCCAGCTTGGCCGCGTGGACGAAGCCTGCCTCGCGCCGGATGTTGACCTCCGCCCGGACGAGGCGGGCGTAGAAGGGCGTATTGATGACCGCGGTGGCATAGACGATGTTCTCCACCGTGTTGCCGAGTGCGGCGACGATGCCCATGGCCAGCACGAACAGCGGAAACGCCATGATCGTGTCCATCACCCGGTTCAGCACGGCATCGAGCCAGCCGCCCCAGTACCCCGCAGCCGCCCCCAGGATCGACCCGGCCATCAGCGACAGGGTGACGGCGGAGATGGAGATCATCAGGTCCAGCCGGGTGGCGATGACGACGCGGCTGAAGACATCGCGACCCAGGTTGTCGGTGCCGAACCAGTGTTCCCAGCTTGGCGGCTGCAGGGCATTCGCGGCCTCGGACGCGAGCGGATCGTAGGGCACCAGAAGGGGGCCAAGCACTGCCGCGATGATCAGGATGGCGAACATCACGAACGACAGCAGCGTCACCGGATTGCCGCGCAGGACGTAGCCGATGTGGCTGAAGGTGCCGGGGGAAGCGGTCGTGACGCTCATGACGCTTCGAACCCGATACGGGGGTCGATCAGCGTGTAGGTCACGTCGATCACCAGGTTCAGCGCCACGAACAGGAAGGCCATGGCCAGCACAAAGCCTTGCACTGCCGCATAGTCGGAGACCACCAGCGCCTCCACCGCGTAGGTCCCGATGCCGGGCCAGGCGAAGACCTTCTCCACCAGCACGTTCGCGCCAAGCGTGAAGGAGAAGACCATACCCAGCGTGGTCACCACCGGCAGCAGCGCGTTGCGGAAGGCATAGGTGTAGCGAACGGTGCGACCGGTCAGTCCGGCGGCGCGGGCGGTTCGGACGAAATCGGCGGAGAGCGCACCCAGCATTGCCGCGCGGGTCATGCGCGCGATGGGGGCGAGGGTGAACAGCGCCAGGGTGATCGCGGGCAGGACGAGCTGTCTCAGGGCGGCGAGGAAGGTCTCGCCGTCGCCCGCCAGCGCGGAATCGATCAGATAGAAGCCTGTGATCCGATCCGGTTCGATATAGATGAAGTCCAACCGGCCCAGCGGCGATGGGGCGATGCCGAGCAGGTAATAGAAGAGGTAGATCAGCACGACGCCGGTGAAGAAGGTCGGCAGCGAGACACCGGCGGTCACCAGCACCCGGCAGGCATGGTCGATCAGCGATCCGGGCCGCGTTGCGGCCATGACGCCCAGCGGGATCGCGATGGCACAGGACAGCAGCAACGCCACCAGCGTGAGCTCCAGGGAGGCGGGCAGGCGGCTGGCGAGATCGGCGATCACCGGCTGGCCGGTGGAGATGGACTCGCCGAAGTCACCGCTCAACAGGTCACCGACATAGATCAGGAACTGCTGCGGCAGCGGCAGATCCAGTCCCAGTGTCTTGCGGATTTCCGCGATGGATGCCGCATCGGCAGCGGCCCCGGCGAAATAGACCGCCGGGTCGCCGGGCAGGGCCCGTGTCAGGACGAAGCCGATGATGACAACGCCGATGACAACGGGGATCGCCTGCGCCATGCGGAACAGGATGCCCTTCAGGCGCGGTGACATTGCGCTGCCTCCGTCCGTGGACATCCTGTGCCGGTATCGCGGCCGGGGTTCATGTTCAGCCCTTGGCCAGCTTGCGGGCATCGAGCTGGCGATGGAACCAGTACTCGTAGCCGGTCGCACCATTGGTCGCCACGTTCAGGGCGGGCTGCCACAGCGGGATGCGGGGCAGATCCTCGAACGCGATCTCGAACATGCGCTTCACCTTGGGCGCGTAGTCGGGGTCATCGACGGGCAGATGCAGGGTCTCGTCCACCAGCGTCTCGATCTCCTCGTTGCGGTAGTTGGAGGAGTTGAAGAGATGCCCGTCCTTGTAGGCCCAGAAGAAGTAGTAGCAGGGGTAGTTCAGCCAGCCGCCGAAGCCTTCCAGATGCAGCGGCAGACGCTTCTCCACCAGGGACGCGGTGCGCCAGTTGGCGCCGGGGATCTTGTCGATCTCCGACTTGATGCCCAGCTTCGCCAGGCTCTCCTGGATCAGCAGCGCGGTCGGTTCCATCCAGTCGGTCTGGCCCAGGCTGATGGAGAAGGGCACCTCGAAGCCCTTGGCGAAGGCTGACTTCTCCAGGTGCTCGCGCGCCTTGTCCATGTCGGTGCTGTAGGGGGACTTGCGCGGCCAGTCGATGCTGTCGATGTCGGCGCTGCCGCCCCACATCGGATTGCCGCGCCCGTAGGCGGCAGCCTGGAAGATTTCCTCGTAGGGAATGGCATAGGCGAGCGCCTTGCGCACGTCCGGGTCCTGGAACGGCTCGAACTTGTGGTTCACGCCGACGACGTAGATCGAGTTCTCGATGGGCGTCGAGAAGACCTTCACGTCGCCGCTGAGTTCCTTCGCATCCTTGTTGGGGATGTTGAAGGAAAGCTGGGCGTCGCCACGGGTGATCAGGGCGCGACGGGTGGCCTGGCTCGGTACCTCGCGCAGCACCAGCCGCTTGATGCCGGGCAGGGGGCCACCGGTCCAGGCGTCGTTGCGTTCATAGACCAGCTGCTGACCCGGATCCCAGCGCACCACCTTGTAGGCGCCGGAACCGATGGTGTTCTTGTGGACATATTCCATGGCCCAGGGGTCATCGGCGGTCGCATTGGCCTTGGCGATGCGGGAGTTCAGGATATAGGGGACCGGCACGGCCAGATCGGGCAGCGTCAGCTTCGACGACCGATCCAGCGTGATGACAAAGGTCTCGTCATCGACTGCCGTGAACTGGTCGGGGCGGACCAGCCCGCCGGCCTTCATCTGCACGGTGGGGAAGCCACCCGCCGAAACGGCGCGGTCGAAGGACCATTTGACGTCCTCCGCCGTTACCCTGGAGCCGTCCTGGAAGACCGCCTTCGGGTTCAGCTTGAAGGTCATCGTCAGGCCGTCGTCGGAGATGGTCCAGCTTTCCGCCAGCTCCGGTTCGATCTTCGAATAGTCGTAGGACAGCCCGCCGTCCGGCGTGGTCTTGGTGCCGAAGGACACCAGCCGGTCGTAGCAGTTCACCGCGACCTGATAGCTGGGTCGGTTGGTGCCCGTGCGGTGGATGTCGAGGGAGTTGATGGTCTGCCCATGCACTCCGACGATCACGTCGTCCGTTGCCGCGGCTGCGGGCAGGACCTTCAGGAACGGCAGGATGCCGGCACCCAGAACACCGCCACCGCCGATTTTCAGTAGTTCGCGCCTTGTCAGGGTCATGCCCTCGTCTCCTTGCCAGGTCAGGAATGCTGCACTGCAGAAACGCTAGGAGTTTAGGGTATGTCATTCTATTGCTATTAATTCACAGAACCGGTTCAATAAATGAACCACTCGGGAGCAATCGCGATGCGCCATCTGCAGACCTTCCGCCTGATCGAGGCCGTCATGCGGGCTGGATCGATCCGCAAGGCCGCGGAGGATGTGAACATCACAGCCTCTGCCCTGAACCGGCGCATCCGGCGGTTCGAGGATGAATTCGGCTACGAGATCTTCGAGCGGCTGCCGCGGGGGGTGCGCCTCAACCCGGCCGGGGAACTGCTGATCCAGCACATCCGGTCCCAGGTATCCGATCTGGTGCGGGTGCAGTCGCAGGTGGCCGACCTGGCCGGGGTCAGGCGCGGTCACGTGTCGATAGCCTGTTCGCAGGCACTGCTGCCCTATTTCCTGCCGGCACAGATCGCGGCCTACCGCCATGAACATCCCGGCGTGACCTTCGAGGTCAAGGTGCGCGACCGGGAGGCGGCGGAACGTGACCTGAGTACCTTCAGCAGCGACCTTGCGCTGGTGTTCGAGCCGGTGGTGCTGGTGGATTTCGAGGTTCTGAGCTCGATCCCGCAGCAGATTCAGGTGGTGATGGCTGCAGACAATCCGCTGGCAGAGAAGGATGAACTGAGGCTGCGCGACTGCCTGGATTGTCCGCACGTGCTGCCCACCGCCGAGTATGGGGTGCGGCATCTGCTGGACCAGGCGTCACGACGCGGCACGCGACGGCTGTCGCCCATCGTGGAGGCGGAGTCCTTCGACTTCATGCGCCACTATGTGCTGCACGAGAAGGCCGTGGCGTTCCAGATTCCGATTGGCCTGGATGCCGGGCCGCAGCATGGGCTGGCCATTCGCCCGCTCTCCACCCGCGACGTGCCTGTCGGTCACCTGCTGCTCGGCCAGGTGCGGGGCCGGACCCTGCCGATTGCCTCTGCCCTGTTCGCGCGGCAGCTGGCGCAGGATCTGGAAACCCAGGTGTCCCAGTCCGTGGCGGACACCAACTGACAGGCGTGTCTGGCACTATTCCGCCGGGACCAGCAGGTCGTGCACGTAGTCGGGGTGGGAGATCCGGCGCATCGGAATGCCATAGACCCTCGAAAGCCGTTCCGGGGTAAGCGCTTCATCGGTCGGACCTGCCGCAACGATCTGCCCCGCCTGCATCAGGACAATCTGGTCCGAATAGGCGATGGCGAGGTTCGGGTCATGCAGGACGATCACCACACCGAGCCCGCCCCTTGCCAGTTTCCGGGCATGGCGCAGGACAACATGCTGGTGCGAGAGGTCGAGGTTGTTGGTGGGTTCATCCAGGAACAGCAGTTGTGGCGCGGCGCCCGACGGACGCCAGGGGAGCAACTGGCAGAGGGTGCGGGCGAGGTGCACCCGCTGTTTCTCGCCGCCGGAGAGGGTGAGGAAACTTCGGTCCGCCAGATGTTCGACATTGGCGATCTGCATGGCTTCAGCGACGGCCATCAGGTCGGTCCGGCGCGTCGAGCGACCGGCATGCGGGATGCGGCCCAGCCTGACGACGTCCGTGACGGAACTGCCGAAGGCGAGCTGTCCCTCCTGCCCCAGCACCGCCCTGTGCAGGGCCAGCTCGGATGCCGTGTAGTCGCTGAGGTCACGACCGTTGAACAGGACGCGACCCCGATCGGGGCGCATGGTCCCGGACAGGCAGCGCAGCAGCGTGGACTTGCCCGCGCCGTTGGGACCGAGGATGGTCGTTACCTCCCCCGCGCGGATGCCGAGGTCGGCATTGTCGATCAGCATCTTGCAGTCGCGCCGGATGCAAAGGCCCGCCACCTCGATGACCCGCATCAAAGGATCCCCCGTCGGCGGCAGAGCAGCCAGATGAAGAACGGGCCACCTGCCAGGCTCATGACCACGCCGATGGGCAGGACCACGCGGGACGGTGGGCCTCGGCAGGAATTACGTCAGTGGGGGTGGGGAAAGGGGCCGGCGGAGATCGACTGGCAGGCTGTCGGGAGCGTGTGAATCAACGCCCCGCCCTGCATCGGGTCAGGACCCGCTGTCCTTGCGCGGCCCGCCGTCAATCGATGTCGGATCAGGCGTCGCGCTGGCGTTCGATGATGGTGTCGCCCAGCACCAGAACATCCATGTCGGTGCGCAGGAAGCAGTCCAGCGCTTCCTGCGGGCGGCAGACCACCGGCTCGTTCTCGTTGAACGAGGTATTCAGCAGGATCGGCACACCGGTCAGGTCACCGAAGGCGGAAATCAGCGCGTGGTAGCGCGGGTTGGCCGACTGATGCACGGTCTGCAGCCGCCCGGAGCCGTCGACATGGGTCACAGCCGGGATCTCGCTGCGCTTCGGTTCGCGGATCTGGAAGACCTGCATCATGAAGGGGACGTTGTCGTCCTCCTCGAACCAGTCCGGGACATGCTCTGACAGGATCGAGGGCGCGAAGGGGCGGAAGCTCTCCCGCTTCTTGATCTTGGCGTTCAGCACCGCCTTCATGTCGCCTCGGCGCGGGTCGCAGAGGATGGAGCGGTTGCCCAGCGCCCGCGGCCCCCATTCCAGCCGACCCTGGAACCAGCCGATGACCTTGCCATCGGCGATGGCCTTCGCGGTCCGGGTACAGAGGTCGCTTTCCCGGTCATGGGTCGTGACGCTGCAACCGGCGGCCGAGATGGCGTCCCTGTTGTCGTCCAGTACGCCCTTCACCGCCGCCGCATCGTAGTCGGGACCCCAGTAGGCGTGATCCATGACGAAGCTGCGTGGCGCCCCGGTGTCATGCCAGGCGGCATAGGCGGCACCGATGGCACCCCCGGCATCGCCCGCTGCGGACTGGATATAGACCTTCTCGTAGGCTGTCTGACGACGCACCTTGCCGTTGGCGACGGAGTTCATGGCGCAGCCACCGGCCAGGCACAGGGTCTTCAGACCGTGGCGCGGCTGCAGTGTGTTGAGCATGTTGAAGAAGGCTTCCTCGTACATCGCCTGTACCGAGCGGGCGATGTCATAGTGCCGCTGGCCGATCTCCGCCTTCGGCTCCCGGGCCGGGCCCAGCAGTCCCTCCAGAGCGTCGGAGAACAGGGTGCCGACTTCCGGGATGCCGGATTTCCACTCATATTGCACGCCTTCCTTGTGGTGACGGAAATACCGCAGGTCGAGCTGGTAGCCGCCATCAGACTGCAGCTTCACGATCTGGCGCATCTCGTTCATCAGGTCCGGCTTGCCGTAGGGGGCCAGGCCCATGACCTTGTACTCGTCGCCATAGTGCCGGAAGCCGAGAAACTGGGTCAGCGCCTGATAGAAGATGCCCAGCGAATGGGGGAAATAGACCTTCCCCTCCATGCTGATCTCCGTACCGCGCCCGATCCCCCAGGCACCGCTGGAAAAGTCGCCGAACCCGTCCACGGAAATGACGGTCGCCTCCTCGAACGGAGAGACGTGGAAGGCGGACGAAAGATGCGCGCGGTGGTGTTCGATATTGCGGATCTCGCCGGTGAACGTCTCTCCCGGAAAGGCTTCATCGATCAGTTCAGGCAGGCTGCGTCGGGCATGGCGGTTGCGGATGCGGTCGAGCACCAGACTCAGATCGGGACGCTTGCGCAGCACATAGCCGATCTTGCGCGGCAGACTCGCGCGACTGTCCTGGTTGACGGCCAGCACATCGACATCGCCAAGTCCCAGACCCGCTTCGTCCAGGCAATAGCGGATGGATTCGGACGGGAACCCCGCCCAGTGCTTGATCCGGCGGAGGCGTTCCTCCTCCAGCGCGGCGACCAGCTTGCCGTCACGGATCAGACAGGCGGAGCTGTCCCCGTGAAAGGCGTTCACGCCAAGGATGATCATGCAACTCTTCCTGTCTTGAATCCGGCCTGAACGGAGGAATAGAGATCGAGAAACCGCATTGCCACCGATTCCCAACTGTATTGCGTGCGAACCAGATCATGGCCCCGGCCGCCCATGGCGATCCTCGCCGCATCGGATAGGGCGGTTGCCGCGGATATGCCGTCGGTGAGGCCCGCGACACTGACAGGCACGCGCCAGCCGCAGTCGATCCGTTCGAGGTCGGGCCACGGTACGGCCTGGGTCGTCAGCACCGGCAGGCTGTGGGCAAGCGCCTCCGCCACCACCATCCCGAAGCTTTCCGAGTGGCTGGGCAGCACGAAGAGGTCGGCGGCACGCAGCAGTTCCGTCTTGGCGTCGCCATCAACCGCGCCGATCAGCCTGACGCAGTCGTCCAGGGCATGCTTTGCAATCAGGTCCTGCAGCACCGCGCGATAGCCGTCCTCATCCGGTCCGGCGATCTCGAACACCCAGCCATCAGGCCGTACGGCGTTCCAGGCCTCCAGTGCCAGCGGCAGTCCCTTGACCGGGTGCAGGCGCCCCAGGAAGACAGCCTTCCGCGGTGCTGTCCGGGCTGCTGTCCCGGGTGAGGGAGCTTCGGTCGGCAGGTCGGCCCCGTTGGGGATCAGCGCGGCCGTGTGTCCGAGGTTCAGTGCGGCGACGTGGCCTGCCTCCTCCGGCGATGTCGCGTGGATGGCGGTGGCGCGCATCAGGTCCCGGCGCTGGTAAAGCTGCCAGGCGACCTTCTTGCGCCAGTACTTGTGGCGCATTGCCCAGGGGGCGAGCATGCCACGGGTGCTGACCACGACCGGTTTCCCGGCCTGCCGCGCATGACGGCTGATGGCGTGATTGTGGGACCACCACAGGCCGCTGTCATGAAAGACGTCGACCTCTCCGAATGTCTCGAGCGCCGTCGGCAGGGCCCCGTCGAGCCGGGACAGCCGGTCATCACCCTGACCTTCGGCGACCTGGATGACGTCGGAGCCAACGGCGCTGCCATCCGGTGCCCAGAGACCGACCTGTGCACCCGCATCGGCCAGCGCCCGGCCGAGCCTGGAAACCGAGTAGGCCGGACCTCCATAGCTGCGGTCGAAACTGCCCGACGACATGAAGATGCGCATCAGCTGCAGTCAGCCGGGTCGATGACGCCGAAGGTCTAGATGCGCCACTTCAGAACCTTGTAGGCAAAGACGTAGAACATCGCGACCAGAGCTCCTGACTTGACGATGTGGTTCAGCACGATGGCGCTCTCGGTCTCGGCCTTGGTCGCCTGCAGGAATATCAGGGGTATCCAGAAGATTACCGTGGGAAATCTTCGGGCAATGATGACGATCGTCTTCAGGATCAGGCCATAGAATGTGCCAAAGAATCCCATGAAGATGATGCCGTAGTAGCCAAAATTGACCCAGGCCTCGCCCACGACGCTGATGCCGAAAGAGGTGTCGCTGGAAACCTTCAGCCCGGTGTACCTCTCGAATCCGTCAGATACCTTGATGTCGCGCTTCTCGAACAGGAATCTCGGCAGAAGACTTTCCTGGAATGCGCGCACAATTGTCTCTCCGTTCTCGAATTCGCGAACCGAGGGGACATAGTTCATCGCGGCGCTGATGATCCATCCCTGATTCAGGCGGGCATTCAGCTGTCCATAGTCGGTGCTTGTCGACGAGAATGCGGAATTCTGGAAGAGGGAATTCTCCACCATGGCGTCCATTAGTGAAAAGATTCCGGCACTACCGGGATCTTGAATGATGCGGAGACGATATTCGGACTTGGCTGCCTGAAGCTGCGCCACAAGCAGTACACTCAGGACCAGAACAGCAAGCTTCGTGGTAAAATTCAGCCGTAGTTCTGCGCAGATATAAGACGCGATAAGTGCGGACCAGAGCAGGAAAATGTGAAAAAGGCTGTAATCGAGCGAATTCATTCCCTGAAGAAGAAACGCAGTAATCAGGCATACCCAGCGGAATCGCATCCCGAGAACCATCATGTAGATGGCGCCAATAAATGCAAATTGAGAGAACAGGAAAATGAAAAATCGAAGAGAAAATGGGAGACTTGATACGGATAGCTGTGTAATGGCTCCAATCGCAAAAATATAGTAAATATTTCTCGAACTCAGAAGCGACGTATTGACGATATAATTTCGAATTTGAAAGATGCTGATCTTGGGCGCGAAAAAACGAATTGCAAATACGAGCAGGAACAACGACGGAACGATGTAGAGGGAGTAGGTTTCCTCGTCAACGTACATTCTGTACTTGTAAGTAACGGCATCGTGGTAATAGGCCAGATAGGGTCCGACAATCCACTGTGCGGTGGCAATCATCGAAACCACGGCGCCAATGGCGACTTCCTTACCTGTTGTATCGATGAACCAGTAAAGCGAGTAGGCGAAGAGACCAAGGCCGAGTGCCATCAGGATTTCGACACCGGACATCAGCGCGACAAGCGCGACCGCTGCGCCAACCACCAGATCGGCATAGCCGGATGTACGATGCGAAGCCAGGTCACCGTCTGAACCGTGATAATTCTCAACTGCCGTCATGCAACTGCTTTCGATCAATGCCAGAAGGTGGTGATGGTCAAGGCATCGGCCATTGTCCTGGGGGCACCGGGCACCCCTGTCCGGGCCGGTGTTCGCCAGATGCCCTTTGGAGATAGCCACGCCTGTCAGCCCACATGTCGTAGTGGCTTGCCAGTGCTTGGAAATCAACGCAAGTCATTTTGTCTTCAATCCCTGTGTGACCAGGGCATGGATGCGCAGGACTGTGAGAACATTCACGCTGTCGAGTGCCAATAGTCGGTGTGGCCAATCAACGGAGCGGGGATTCCGTGGCTTCACGTATCACCGCCGCAACGGCCTCTGCCGCGGACTCGATTGACCAACCCGGACTGTCCTCGACCGCCTGACGCGCAAGCATGGGCAAGTCTGATCGCAGATCCACAAACTCGCGCATCGCTGCGCAAAGTGCAGCGGAGTTGCCGCACTCGAAGATCCGGCCATATTGCCTGGCCTCCAGCAGATCGGGTGCGGCGCCGACATGATCGCTGGCGATCGCGACGCAGCCTGCTGCCAATGCCTCGTTCAGCCCCAGGCCCCAGGTGTCGCGAACCGAGGGCAGCACATATACATCGGCCATCCGGTATGTTGCCGGCATCTCGCTCTGGTTCCTGAAACCGCAAAAATGTACCGAGGGCGTCTCCTCTGACTGCCTTCGAAGCATCGGCTCGTCAGGTCCGTCCCCGACCAGCACCAGGTGCATGTCCGAGGAGGGGAGTTCGGTACGAAGTTCCCTGAAAGCTGCGAGCAGGACATGCACCTGTTTGCGCTGGACGAACTTCCCGGCGAAGAGAAACACGAGCGCTTCCGGCGAAATGCCCAGATTGGAGCGCATCTCATGCGCGCGCCGCGATGATTCAGGATCGTCCGCGGAGAAGCGATGTATGTCGATCGCATGGGGCATGTGGCGTATGCGGTCTTCGGGGAAACCCATCGCCTTCAGGTACTTGCGATTTTCCTGCCCGGGCGAGAGTGCGAGATCAACGTGTCTGTAGACCCAGGTCAGTAACGTCCGGCGCAACCATGATTTCCAACGGGCGTGATGCGTCGACCGCAATGTCGAATCGCCGCGGAAGAGAACGGGAATGCGGCCATGGAAGTGCCTGAGCGCGCTCAGGTTCGTCCGCCAGGCCCAGCCGAACACAAGCAGGCAATCCGGATCAAACCGGGCAATCCTGGAGTTCATTTCGGGGTTGTGCAGGCCGCCGAAATGGTGCGTGCCGGGATCCTTCGCGACATTGGGCACCATTTCCCAGTCATAGCCTTCCAGCAGCGGAATATCGAGTGTCACAGGCCGATTGAATTCGTGATCGAAGGAATTCGCCGTACCTTCCCAGCAATAGAAGACACGTAGTGTCAGGCCGTCCTGGTTCGCGAGTTCACGAAAAAGAGGGGCGTTGTACTGGATCGGATGGCTGGAAAGTATCGCCAGCCGCACGTTCGATACCTTCTTGTTCAACGCGGTTTCCTGCACTCGATGCCCAGACTGTTCGCCCAGCGCCCGGGATCTTCGACGTCTGCAAAGGCGGCCATCGAGGCGTCGCCGTGGCTAGCGCGACGGATATCTTCGAAACCCGCATGCTTCAGCTCCTGCGCGAGACCCTTGTAGTCCCACATCCACAGATGGCTGCTGTTGCCAAACTGGCTGGTCAGCTTCTGTCTCAAGGTGCGGGCCCTGCGACGCGATCCCAGATAGGTCGCGTCCATGAACTGGCTCACGGCATCGGCATCGGGGTTGTCCAGATACCGTCTGGCCTCGAACTCCATGTCGGGAACAACCAGCCGGAACATGCCACCAGGCTTCAGCAATCGAATGGTATTGCCAAGCGCGATACGCAGGTCTTCAAGTGCCAGATGTTCCAGCACATGCGAACAATAGACAGCGTCCGCGCTGGCATCCGGTTCAGGCAGCCCTGCCACGATGTCGCCATAGCGGACGGTGTCGGCGAAACGCTGGCTGTTGCGGGTGTAGAGGCGTCCGATCAGCGGAATGCGCTCGAAACGAAGGGTGGGCGATGCGTCGTAGTTCACCCAGGTGGCCGGTCCACCCTGGCCACAGCCATACTGTACGAATTTCTCGGTCATAGGCATTCCATCAAGGTCGGGACGCAACGGCTTCTTCGAAGAACGCGGTCATTCTTGCCGTCATGGCTTCAGCGGTGAAAGCGGCGAATGCCGTCCTGTCCATTTCGGGAACTTGCGGCATGCGGACGAATGCGGCAAGGGCGGAACAGGTCTCCTGCACTGCCAGGTCGTCGGTCTGTCCCGGGCCGAATGTCACGACAGAGCCGGCACCTGTCTTGCGGACGAATTTCGCAGCCCCGCTGGATTCGTGAAAGATCGAGAGCAGTGGCCGGCCGGCAAGCACGTAGGGATAGACCTTGGACGCTGTATAGGCGGCGTCATCGGAGCCGATCACCAGCAGGGCATCCGCGTCCAGAAGATGGCGCAGCGACACGAAATAGGGGAGACGGTCCGGTATCTCGCTGACCTGGTCTGCGACCCCCTCCCGTTCTGCAACCGGCAGGATCGTTCGCATGCCGTGGCCCGCACGGGCGTAGCTGGTGCCGTAGAATTCGAACCGCAGCCTGTCAAAGGTCTCGCGTTCGCGTTCAAGCCCCAGCCGCATGGCACGGAACAGGATTGCAAGCGCCCGCGCCATGTCCGGTCCGCCCCGGCCGACGTAGCGCACGACAACCTGTGACGGGTCCGCTGATCTCTCGGTCTCGGGAAGGGTACGTGCGATGTCCATGTCGCCGACCGCCGCCGCGAAGGGCAGGGTCAGTTCCGGCCTGTCGCGCAGTACGGGATAGCGGTCCTGAACCGTGCGGATGTAGGGTTCCGACACGGCCAGCACGCCGGCAGCCTCCGGCATCGTGCGGGCTTCCAGTTTCGACTTCTGCCAGTAGTCGAAGGCAAACTTGCGCGGGCGTTTCTCGCGCGGCAGCGAGAGATAATAGTCGTTGCGCCACGGATCCTGCAGATCGACGACGAAGGGAACACCGAATTTCCGCTTCCAGTGCGGACCGTGGGCGATGGCCGTGAAGACCGTTGTCGTGAAGAAGATCAGGTCCACCGGATGGCGGGCCAGATAGGCATCCACGGCGCGCCGCAACTGCAGCCAGCAGCGAAAGCCGAGATTGCCCAGCCCCACCTTGCGCGTCAGGCGGGGCGAGAAGGCCCGCACGTGATGGACCTCGATGTCGTCGGGAATGGTCTGAAGCAACAGGGGGTCGGAGGCCGTCTCGCAGTCAGCGGGATCGACGGCAAAGACAATCGGTTCCCAGCCGTTCGCGCGCATCCACGGCAGGGATTGCCGCAGCCGGTGCATGTCGGCGGCATTCACCGGCGGAAAGTGCGGCGAGATGCAGAGAACCCGTTTCAAGTGTCTGCTGCTCCCAGAAAGCCATTCACCTGATCCTGCAGCCGTGCCTTCGACAGTTCCCAGGAGAAATGCTGATCCAGGGCCGCCACGGCCGCGGCCGCCGCGCCTTTTCGGGTCTCGGCAT